>CANAIK010000011.1 GCA_947361225.1 uncultured bacterium | reverse complement strand
TTCTTCGATATTGACCTTAATCCAACACTCGGGTGGGAAGTACAAGACGAGGAAAAGTATATTAAGGACTATGATAAGGATAGGGACAAGTGGTGGTAAATTTACAAAAATTTACAAGCATAAGAAATATTTTTATGATAGAAAGGAAAGTATGAAAATTAATAATTTATCGAATTTACACTTTAGAAGTGTAATACCTATTGCCACTCCCAAGGGAGAATTACCGAAAATAAAAAAAGAATTAGAAGAGCAAACAGAAAATAAAAACTATGCTCTAAGGGATTATACAAGCCTCTACGAACAAGGCTGCGTTGTTAATGGCTATTATTATCAAGCACTGGCAGAAAAGTTTGACATTGGGGTTTTAGTAACAGGACAAGAATATTATAATTGGATTGAAGGACAAAATGAATGGTGTGCATATAACGCACCTTTATTCCACGTTAATTCGAAAGTTCCAATCATTGTTTATCCTGATCGTTCAAATTTTGCAGAACTTATTAACGCTGTTGAAGAAAAAGGCGAACCCAGCGGGGTAAAGTTGGACAAGAATTATTTAAACTATATACTTGAAAAAACACCTGAAGAATTAGAATCCGAATTTGAAATTGATGACGAAGATTAAGGATTTATAACTATAAATCCATTCCGCCCAGTAGTTCTTGTTTAATTCCTTGTTGGAGTTCAAGTTTATCTGTTCCTAAGTTCGACAACACTGTCATTGCAAGACAATTATCGGTTTTTGTAATGCCATAAAGCAAATTTTCTGATTTTATTGCGGATCTTTTGTGTTCTCTTGCTGTTTTATAGGCAAGCTCTAAAACCTGCTGTGCTCGGGAGCTGTAGACAAGTTCTTCCACTTCTTTTTGCGGAACAATGAGTTTTCGAACCTCGTTTCTTGCGTCTTTTAAAGTTATTCCAAGGCGCTTTAGGGTTTCATAAGCAACCCCTGCCCCGTAAGACAAAATCCCCAATAGGATAATTTCTGTCCCTATTGTACTTGTGTTTAAATCCCTTGCCTCTTGTTTTGCAAGCCTTAGAATCATAAGGGTTTCAGGAATATTTTCATTAGTTTTTTTAATAACACTATCAAAAAATTCGGTTTTATCGGTAATTAAGGAAGATAGGATTTTATATGCAATTCCTTTTTTAATTTTTAGAATCCCCAAAACCACGTGTTGCGCCTCAATTCCAACGCTGCCCGTTTCTTTAGCCAAATCAAGCGCCGCTAAAAGTGCACTAAAGGCATTGGGAGTAAAAATTATTTGTTTTTCGGAATTCTCAAACTCCAGATTCCTGCTTGAGAATGCGTCTAAGTGTTCTTGGAAAATTTTTGAATCAATCGAATATTTATTCAACAATTGGGTAATTTTATAGTCTTCATTATCCAGAATTGATTGCAAAAGCTGTTCGGTTCCCAGAATTTCATATCCTTTAGCACTAAGTTTTGATTGAGCGTTGGATAGGATTTGAGAAATTGTTTTTTCCCTAAAAAAGTCATTAATATTGCTTTTTGGGGCAATTTCTTCGATTTCAGGATGTCGGGGTTTAATATCCGAACTTTTATCTAAGATTCTTTTCAAATTAGGAATAATTTTTTCCTCGTCAATATTGAATTGTCTTAGAATCCTATAAGCTCCCGATTCTTTGGTTAAAAAAATCGCTAATGCCAAATGCTGGGGCATTGTAAACTTAGAATTGAGTTCTTTAGTTAACTCTACTGTTTTTTTGAGGATTGTTCTTGTATCAATCGAGAAAAAAATATCCCTCGAATCCAAGTTCTCTTGTTGAACCTGACAATAAGCAACCAGAGTCTTGAGTTCTTGAATATCGATTTTATCAAAACCAAGAATTTTTTCTTGAACCCCTTTGGATAGTTCTTTTAATCCAAGCAGGATATGTTCTGAACAAATCCTTTGATGTTTTAGCTCAATAGCGTGATTCTGAGCGGACAAAAGGACATCGATTGCTTTTTTTGTAAATTTTTCGAACATTTATACCTCAAATTTATTTTATTCTAAATAACTTGAAAAATTTTTTCTTTCTATAGTTAGTTATAGTATCATAAGTTAATTTTGTATTTTTATCAAATGTTTTATGCGCAACCAAAAAAGCATTCGCTGTATCGATTGATGTAAAACTCGGAATTCCGTACATTTGCGCTATGGTTCTTATTTGAAAACCTGCATTCTGTGAATTTTTCCCTGTGGTCGGTGTGTTTACAATAAAACTCAAACGCCCGTTTTTCATACGTTTTTGAAGTTTATCAATCATAAATTTTTCAATCATTTTAGAAGGAATTCCGTTTCTTTCAAGGAATTTATGGGTTCCCCAGGTTGCCATTATGAAGAATCCTTGTTTAAATAATTTTTTTAACATTGGAAGAGCGGGTTGTTTGTTGTGATCATTTAAAGATACTAAAACCCTTTGTTTGGATTTGCTAAATTTGTGTCCACCCGCTAAAAATGCTTTATAAAGCGCTTTTTTGTAGTTTCTGTCGACTCCTAGAACTTCACCTGTCGATTTCATTTCAGGAGCCAGCGCAGGGTCTATTCGATTGAGCTTTTGCCAGGAAAAAATAGGCATTTTAACTGAAACCAAGCCTGTTTTTTTGTACAAACCAACCCCAAAACCCGCTCTTCGAATCGATTTTCCTAATATTGCGCTTAAGGCAATATTAACCATTGGAATTCCCGTAACTTTACTCATTATAGGAACAGTTCGAGACGCCCTTGGATTAACTTCAATTACATAAACTTCGTCGTCTTTAATTATAAATTGAATATTGGCTAAACCCTTAATATTTAGCTTTCTTGCTATTTTTGTAGCATATTTAACTAAAATTTTCTCGTTTTTCCTTGAAATATTCTGACTGGGATAAATGCTCATTGAATCCCCCGAATGAACCCCGGCTCGTTCAATATGCTCGCAAATCCCGGGGATTAAAACATCACGTCCGTCACTAATTAAATCAAGTTCAACTTCTTGACCCTCTAAATATTGGTCGATTAAAACAGGATGCTCGGACGAGAACTTAAAAGCCTCCGTAATATAAGTTAAAAGCTCCTCGTCGTTGTAAACAACCTGCATTCCACGTCCCCCGATAACATAACTTGGTCGAACCAGAACAGGATAGTTAAGCTCCTTTACCGCACTAAGCGCTCGAGCAGCGCTTGTTACAGCACAACCTTTCGGCTGAGGGATTTTTAGTTCCCGGAGCAATTTTTCGAAAACTTTTCTATCCTCGGTTGCATTAATACTTTCAATGCTTGTCCCTAAAATTTTAACACCCTTTTTATCCAATTTTTCCGCTAAATTGATTGCGGTTTGTCCTCCGAATTGAACCAAAACGCCCTTAGGATTTTCTTTTTTAATGATATTCATAATATATTCAATATTCATTGGTTCAAAATATAATCTTGAGGCAATATCAAAATCGGTTGATAAAGTTTCAGGATTAGAGTTAACCATTATTGATTCATAGCCTCTTTTGTTAAGTTCTTGGGCTGCGTGCACTGAACAATAATCAAATTCGATTCCTTGACCGATTCTAATTGGACCTGAACCCAAAACAAGGATATTTTCCTTATCGGTTTTGTTTTTGCTCTTAAATTCTTCGATTTCGTCTTGTTCAAAAAAGGTTGAATAAAAATAAGGAGTTGCAGCGCTAAACTCCGCAGCGCAAGTGTCAACAACCCTAAACGAAGCAGTAATACCCAATTTTTCAATTTCTTTAATATCAACATTGGCAATTGTTGAAATTTCAGAATCCAAAAAGTTAAAGGATTTTGCTTTTTTATATAACTCCAAAGTAAAGGGTTCTGTTTCTAAGGAGCGCTCCAAATCAACGATTTCCTTAATTTTTGAAATAAACCAAATATCAATTTTTGTTATTTTGTGCAATTGTTCGATATCTTCGTTATTATATAAAGCCTGCGCCAGTCTAAAAATCCTTCTGTCGTCTTGAATGTATAGCTCTTTTAATAATTCCTCTTTGTTTAGTTTTTCAAAACCCCTTTTTAAAAGCCCCGTGTGCTTTTCTTCAAGGGATGTAAGCGCTTTTTTAAAACAAGCACAAAACTCCCTTCCAATTGCCATTATTTCCCCGGTTGCTTTCATTTTAGTGCCTAGAATTCTATCCCCTTGGGAAAATTTATCGAAAGGCCACTTTGGAATTTTAACAACAACATAATCTAAGGAAGGTTCAAACGCTGCTGTTGTTTTATTTGTAATTGAATTTTTTATTTCGTGTAAATTAAACCCAACGGCAATTTTTGTTGCAATTTTTGCAATGGGATATCCGCTCGCTTTACTTGCCAGCGCCGATGATCTTGAAACCCTTGGATTTACTTCAATTACGTAATATTGGTTTGATTTTGTATCAAGTGCAAATTGAACATTGCATCCCCCTTCGATTTTTAAGGCTCTTATAATTTTTATAGCACTGGATCGTAGCATTTGAAACTCATTGTTTGTTAAAGTTTGACTTGGAGCAACGACAAAACTGTCCCCTGTGTGAATTCCGATTGGGTCAATGTTTTCCATATTACAAATAATTATACAGGTGTCGTTTTTGTCTCGAATAACCTCGTATTCAATTTCTTTGTATCCTGCAATTGATTTTTCAACCAAAACTTGATTAATCGGAGATTGATTTAATCCAATATTAACAATTTCCTCATATTCCTCGATATTGTGCGCAATTCCGCCTCCTGCGCCCCCTAGGGTAAAAGCAGGGCGAATAATAATTGGAAAACCGATTTTATCACTAAAGTTTTTTGCCTCAACAAAACTTGACACAATTTCGCTTTTAGGAACCGGTTCTCCGATTTCTTCCATTAAATTCTTGAATAATTCTCTATCCTCAGCCTTTTTAATCGATTCAATATTTGTTCCCAATAACTTAACGTTATATTCCTCAAGAATATTTGCTTCGAATAGTTCAACCGCAAGATTAAGTGCGGTTTGTCCCCCTAAAGACGCAATTAGACCTTGGGGACGCTCAATTTTTATAATTTCAGTTAGCGCATCAAGGGTTAGGGGTTCAATATAAACCTTAGATGCAATTTCTTCGTCGGTCATAATCGTTGCAGGATTTGAATTCACAAGAACAACTTCGATTCCTTCTTCTTTTAATGCCCTGCAAGCCTGAACTCCGGCATAATCAAATTCGGCAGCTTGTCCGATTACAATTGGACCTGAGCCTATTACTAAAACTTTTTTTAGGGATTTATCTTTCATTATTCACCTCATTAATTTTGCCTTGCAGGATATTAAACCATTCATCAAATATTATTTTTGCGTCATTTGGTCCCGGTTTTGATTCGGGGTGGAATTGAACCGCATAAACAGATAAACTGGATATTTCGAACCCTTCCAATGTGTTATCGTTTAAATTTTTATACGTCGGTCTTATAAGATTTGGTAAATTCTCTAAATCTACAGCATAACCGTGGTTTTGACTTGTCATCATAACTTTATTGTTCTCTAAATTAATAACGGGATGATTGCCCCCTCGATGTCCGTATTTTAATTTATAAGTTTTAGCGTCTGCACTTAGCGCTAAAAGTTGATATCCAAGACAAATTCCAAAAATCGGAAGTTTTCCCAATAATTCTTTAATTTGTTCTATTTGATAAGTGTAATTCGCTGGATCCCCCGGACCATTGGATAAAAACAGTGCAGCGTGGTTATTATCCAAAATTTCTTTAGCGCTGACATTACAAGGATAAACCGTTAATTTTGCCCCCCTTGAACCCAATGACTCCAGAATTCCACGTTTTGTCCCATAATCAATAAAACCAATGTCAATCGAACCTGAGGAGTTAAAAATATACTTTTCTTTAGTTGAAGTATGATCAATTATATTTTTTTCAACCTCATAATTCTTTAGCTCTTCTAATTTTTCTTTAATTTCAGCTTCCTCTAAATCTCTGTTTGTAATAAAAGCTGACATAGCGCCGATTTCTCTAATTTTTTTAACTAACGACCTTGTATCAACTCCCTCAAGCGCAGGTATTTTATTATCAACTAAATATTTTTCTAAGGTTTGATTTGCTTTATAGTGGCTATCTTTTTTAGAATAGTTTTTAACAACAAGACCCGATAAAAACGGTTTGTCGGATTCAAAATCGTCTTCGTTGAGCCCGTAGTTTCCAATTTCAGGATAAGTCATAACAACAATTTGATTAGCATAACTCGGATCAGAAATAATTTCTTGATAACCTGTCATTGAGGTATTAAAAACGATTTCCCCCTTTTTTTCACCTTCGAACCCGAATGATTTTCCTTTAATCAAGGTCCCGTCTTGTAGTAGTAAAGTTGCCATTTTTATATCCTTATAATTTCACTGTAAATTTTTTCAATTGCCTCAATTCTATTGTCTGACGCTGTAATTGCACGTCCTAAAACAATAAAATCGGCTCCTTTAGAAATTGCGCTGCTTGGAGTTGCAATTCTTTTTTGATCGTTGACTGAACTCCAGGAAGGTCTTATCCCCGGCGTTAGGACAATAAAATCGTCCCCTAATTCTTTTTTTATTGCCTCAAGTTCCGCTACAGACGCAACAACGCCGTCTAATCCTGCGGTTTTAGCGTTTTTTGCCAATTCCACAACAAAACTTCGAGAATCCTTATTAACCGAAAGTTCTTTATTTAAAACTTCTTGAGAAATACTCGTTAACAAAGTAACACCAAGAATTAAAGGTTTTTTTGTGTTAAATTCCCGATAAGCTTTATCAGCTCCAATTCTTGCCGCCCTCATCATATCAATTGAACCTTGAGCGTGAACATTAAAAAAAGTTGCACCGTTTTTTATTATATTATAAGAGGCTTTTTCAACCGTATTAGGAATATCGTGGAGTTTAACATCCAAAAAGAAATTAGAATTTTTTTCTTTAATATAATTAATAATTTCAAGCCCGAACCCGCAAAAAAGCTGTAAACCAACCTTAAAAGTTCCAATATAAGGACTTAATTCATTAACTAAATTCTTCGCTTGCTCCAATTCCTCAACATCAAGAGCCAGAACCAGTTTTTGTTTAATTTCATCTTTATTCATAAATTATTTTCCCTTTTAATTCTAAATTGTTGTAACAGCTGAGCTTGCACTTAGAAAAAGAGTTTTTTTCTAAGTAAATATAAGTTTTATCAAGATCGATTTTTATTTTTTTATTATTCTCGATTCTTAGAATCTTTCTTGGATTATAAGCCATTTTTTCTAAAGTTTTTTCCAATCCTAAAAGTTCATAAGTCAAACTAAAAGCGGTTTCAAGCCCGATTATTCCGTTAGGTGCGTCGTTATATGGTTTTAGTTTTTCTTCTTTTGCGTGGGGAGCGTGATCCGTTGCAACGCAATCGATTGTATCGTTAAAAAGTGCCTCAATTATGCTTTCTTTATCGTTTTTTTCCCCCAGGGGAGGATTCATTTTAAAAACCCCGTTGCTTGAAATATTATCTCGGGTAAAAGTAAAGTAATGAGGAGCAGTTTCAGCGCTTATTGCAAGTCCTTTGTTTTTTGCTTTTCTAATTAAATCAACGCTATCTTTTTTTGAAACGTGACAAAAATGGAGTCTTGGATTAAACCCTTTTTTAAGTGCGAATTGAAATAATGAAATTTGAGTTTCAATTTCTTGAGTTTCCTTTTCGCAATGAGAAATAATAAGTTCTTCTTGCTTAAGCGCCTCAAGAAAAACTTTTTCGTCTCCCAAGGGCAATCCGTCGTTTGAAAAACCAACAGCCCCTGCGTTTTTTAGTTCTTTAAAGTTAACAAGATCTAAACTATCCAAATTCTTTGTAATTGCCGCTATTGGATAAATATCGAAGTTGCAGTTTTTTGCTTTATTGAGGATAAATTCTATAACTTTAGGGTTATCACAAACAGGATTAGTGTTAGCCATTGTGCAAACCCCGACAAAACCTCCGCATTTAGCTGCTTTGACTCCTGTTTCTATGGTTTCTTTGTATTCGAATCCGGGTTCTCTAAAATGTGTGTGTAAATCAATAAAACCCAATGTTTCAACCACTTTTCCCATTTTTTTAAAGCCCCTTATTCGATAGAATCATATCCAACAGCGCCATTCTAACATATACTCCGTTTTTAGCCTGATTTAGAATTGTTCTTGCATTCTGAATCTCAAGAACACTACTTTCTATTTCAATATCTCGATTAACAGGTCCAGGATGCATTAAAATCGCAGCATAAGGCAAATTATCCCTTGTTATTTGATAATTTTTAATGTACTCTTCAAAATCGATTTTTTCTTTAATTCTTTCCTTCTGAATTCGAAGTGCCATTATTATATCTGCTGATTCAAAAGCAGTTTTTAAGTTATCAAAGTAAGTTATTCCTTCAATTGATTCGTCGATAAAAGCTTTCGGCGCTAAAATTCGAATATTTACATCGAATTTTTTCAACAACTCGATATTAGACCTTGCAACCCTTGAATGAAGGACGTCTCCTACTATTGTTACGGTTTTTCCTTCAATATTCCCAAAATGTTTTTTTAATGTATAAAAATCAAGCAAAGCTTGCGTTGGATGGGCGTTTGTACCGGAGCCGGCGTTTATAAAAGAAATATCTTGATAGTATTTTTTATTAACAAGTTCCTCAATTAAAGAACTTGATTCGTGTCTTAGGATTATCGTATCAAATCCAATGGCACTAAGGTTGTTAATTGTGTCGAAAAGTTCCTCGCCTTTGTTAATTGAGGAAGTTGAAGGTTGAAAATCGTATTTATTCGCTTGAATTTTATTGAGCGCTAATTCAAAGGACAACTTTGTTCTGGTTGAGTTCTCAAAAAACATCGTAACCACTTGAGCGTTGCTATGATTCGCTTTTCTTCTGTTTTTTTCGAATTCATAAGCACGATTGTAAATTTCAAGGATATCGTCTTTAGATAAATCTTTAATTGTAATTAAATTGTTCATTTGCCCACCCTGCTTCCGGGTTTTACAAGTTCAACCCCGGATTTGCACAAAGGACAATCCTTAGGGTCGTAGGTTATCGGGGATTGTTTTAATAAAGAATAAATTTTTAGTTTATCATCGAGCTTTCCTTGGGTTCTATCAACAATACATCCAACCCCGACAACCTCACAATCGAATTCTTTAATAGCCTCAACGGTTTCAAAAATTGTTCTTGCGGTTGTTATAACGTCTTCTATAATTACGACTTTTTCCCCTTTTTTTAAGCTATAACCACGTCTTAGCGCCATGACCCCGTCTTTTCTTTCAACAAAAAGATTTCTTTTATCGGTTTGTCTTGAAACTTCATAGCCAAAAATAACAGCGCCGATTGCAGGAGCTACAATTGTATCGAATTCAATATTCTTTAGTTGTTCCCCTAATCCAAACGCTAATTTTTCAACAATTTTAGGGTATTGATACAAAGAAGCACATTGAAAATAAGTATCCGAATGCAACCCCGAAGTTAGACAAAAATGCCCTTTTAAAAGTCCTTTTGCTTGTATTAATAATTCTTCAACATTATTCATTAATTTACTCCTTTATTGCTTTTTTTAGTTCTTCGAAACCGGAAAAATTGTTTTCTATCATAAATTGATTAAGTTCCTGCGCCAATTTAGAACAAATCGAAGGATTGACAAAATTTGCACTGCCAATTTGAAACGCATCTGCTCCAACATAAATAAACTCAAATAAATCTTCCAAGGTTGCAATTCCGCCAATTGCAATAAGAGGAATTTTTGCAACCCTTTTAATTTCTGATGCCATATAAAGGGCAATCGGTTTAATACAACCCCCCGATAATCCCCCTGAAACGCACTTTTTGATAAATTTATTAGAATTATAGTTAATCTTAACTCCCAAGCCCCGAACGGTGTTAATTGCGCTAATACAATCAGCCCCCGCTTTTTCAACGGCACTTGCCAAGGGTTTAATATCTGTTGTATTGGGAGATAGTTTAACAATTAAAAACCCTTCGTAGTTTTTTCTTATTAGCTTAATAAGTTTAAATAACCCCTCAGGATTTAAACCAAACTCCAAACAGCCCTGTTTTACGTTAGGACAAGAAACATTGACTTCAAGAGCTTTAATTTTATTCTCATTTGCAATAAGCGCTAGGGTTTCATAGTCTTTTTCGGTGGATCCTGCGATATTGAGCAAAAAATCGATATTTTTAGATTCCAGAATAGGAAGTTTTTCCGCAATAAATCGATTAATTCCGATATTCTCCAGCCCGATTCGATTAATTAGTCCGTTTTGGACTTCAAATAAGCGCTCACCCGAGTTTCCGGGTCTTTTTTCTAAAGTAATTCCTTTGGTTGAAACTGCCCCAAGACAATTAAGGTCGATAAAATCTTCAAATTCGCTTTCATAACCATAAGTCCCGCTGGCACCTATTATCGGGGTTCTTAATTCCAGACAATTACCGCTAATCGGGTTTTTTAATATTGTTTTTAGTTTTTCTAATCCCATATTATTTCACTTCCTAAAAAAACAGGACCGTCCTTACAAACACTTGCCGTTACAATTTCTTGTTTTTTTATTAACTTTATAACACATCCCCTGCAAACCCCGATTGAACACGCCATTACACGCTCAAGTGCCAGTTGGGATTCAATATTTTTTTTAAGTGCAATATCTGCCAATTTTTTTAAAACAATATTGGGTCCGCAAGAATAAATAAGCTCGATTTTCTTTTCTTCTATTATTGAATCAATATCGTCTAAAACTGATCCTCCAACAACAGTCTTATCCGCTCCTTTTATTACTTCTTCGTTGTTTTTAAAACCTGCGATAAAATAGTTGTCAATATTTTTCTTATCAAGCTCTTTTTTTAAAAAAAGCATCGGCGCAATCCCAATTCCTGCGCCCACTAAAAGCGCTTTTTTATTAACAAGCTCAAACCCGTTGCCTAAAGGAGCAAGAAAATTAACAACATCACCTTTTTTTAAGTTTGCAATATAGTTTGTCCCTTCTCCTTTAAGTTTAAACAGAACAGTTAATTCGTTTTTTTCACTATCAAAATGAGCAATACTAAAAGGACGTCTTAGGGTCTTATTCGGACACAAAATTGAGATAAACTGCCCCGGAATTGCCTCTTTTAGGGAAGACGAGATTATTAGTTTATAAGTTTCAAGTGCAATTTGCTCAATTTGTTCAACACTACCTTTGTAATCTTTTTTTTCCATTTTACTCCTATAAAAAACAAGAAGGCGATAAAAACCTTCTTGTTTTTAATAATTATAATTTGTTTTTAATTCTTCTTTTCATAGTTCTCATTATAACTTAGACAAAATTTAGAATAAATATTTATTAATAAATGTAACAAATATATCTTAATTTTTAAAGTTTATAACCGATTGTACCGTAACTATTAATATAAGGAAGACAACTTAAAATAAGTGGAGAAATGAACAAACAATGGGGCTTAGGGCAAATACAGCATTATATTCTATTAAAGGAATTGATATAAACAGCGTTGACAGGGTTTCAAGCGAAATTCTATCCAGCGCAAAAAAACAAGAGCCTCAAGTGGTTTCTATTGATTATTCCAAATTTAATAGAGCAAATTTAGGGGTTGATTTGTATTCTCCAAGAACAACTCCGGAGCTTCAAAAACAAATTGCCTTAACTCAAAAAGGACTTTATATTGAAGCGATTAATGTTCAAAAACTGAATTCAAACGCAGCGTTGAATCTTTATCGTGGACAAAAAAATGTCGAACTATTGCAATCAATCGATCAATTCGAGCTGGCTGCGCCTAAAAAAATTGAAAAAAACAAAGATGTTATAAATCTGTTTAATATTGAGGATAAAAACCCGAATTCTAAAAACGGGTACAATCCATTCTCCACTAAACAGACTACGGATGAAAAAGAGGGCAAATCAAATTAACTTTTCCTTTGATTTTTTGACTTAAGACCTTTTAAAAAAGGTCTTTTATTTTAAGCAAATTACAGCGCTATGACGATTTTTTGTCTTGTTTTCTTTTCTGTAGGAAAAAAATTTATCATTATCTAAAACCGTGCAATAAGGACAAGTATCAATGGTTTTAACGTTAATTTCCTCTAATTGTCTTTTGTTAATTCCCTTTAAATCCGCTTTGTTGTCCTCAAATAGTCCTGTATCATCCTTAATTGTTGACCTTAAGTTGTCAATAACCTCAAAACTTGTTTCAAAAGAAGAAAAACCAATGCAAGGACCAATTAAGACAATAATATCACTTGGGTTGCAATTAAAAGTTTCAACCATTCTTAAAACCGTCTTAACTCCGATTTTTTTAGCTGTTCCCCTCCAGCCTGCGTGGGCGATTGCGCAAACTTCTTTTTTGGAATCATAAAAAACCAAAGGCGTGCAATCGGCAAAATTAAGATAAACCGCAAGATTTTTTTGATTCGAAATTAAAGAATCACAATCAGGATATTCCCTTCTGCTATCAACAATTTCAACGTTATCACTATGAGTTTGAACAGGACAAATTAAGTTTTTTTTAGGAATATCCAAATATTGACAAATTAATTCCTTGTTGTCCTTAACAATTAAATCCCTTGTTGTAAAAAAATGAGGGATTGAAATTAAAGTTGAATAAAAAACTTTTTTGTTGATTATTTCTTTCGATTTAAACATAATATAATTATATACTAAAAAGAGGATTTATAAATGGATAACAATATTATTGAATATGAAACCAAAGGAACTTGCTCGAAGTTAATAAGGGTTGAAATTGAGAACGATACAATAAAAAACATCGATTTTTTTGGAGGATGCAACGGCAACCTCAAAGGGATTAAAAATCTTGTTACAGGTGAGAATATTAACACAATTATAAAAAAACTAAAAGGAATTACCTGCGGCGCTAAACCAACAAGCTGTCCTGATCAATTAGCGCTTTGTCTTGAAGAATATCTTGCAAAAAAATCTTTAAAAGTTTAAATTTGCAACAAACCAACGTACAAAATGGCTTTTTGACTTATAAAAACCCATAAAATATCACCCTGAACTTGTCCACAATCGTCACCCTGAACTTGTTTCAGCATCTTAAATTGATAAGACCCTGAAACAAGTTCAGGGTGACAGGTTGAAAAAAGTGACAGGTTGAAAAGATTGAAAAAGTGACGGGTTGACAAGTCGAATGTCATATTTTAAGCACTTTTAACACACAATTACCCTAAAAAACTATAATTCCTTAAAAAAATCCTTGGGTAATTCCTTATCCAAAAGTGCTCCGAATTCTTCAAAACTCAACCCAAGCGCACGAACAACCTTTGCAATGTTGGAAAAATATATTTGAGCCCTTGCATTCTCAATTGAGTTTAAAGAAGAAGTTGCAATATCATTCTCATAACAAAAAATGGTAAACTTTAAATCCTTCCTCAATCTTTCCTGTCGAAGAACTTTTCCAACGATTCTATACAATTCTAAATCTTTTTCTTGCATTAAATCTATGATAATGGTAAATTAAAATCAAATATTACATACCTATGTAATAAAAAATTAAATTCTAATAATGAATAGTTCATAAATTAAACCATTTTTTACCTAAAAACCTAGAGTTCCTTAAAAAAATCCTTGGGTAGTTCCTTATCCAAAAGTGCTCCGAATTCCTCAAAACTCAACCCAAGCGCACGAACAACCTTTGCAACATTATAATAAGAAGCTTTTGTTTTGTGGTTTATTATATCATCATAAGTTGACATTGGAATATCGTTTTCATAGCAAAAATCGGTATATTTTATACCTTTATCTTTTCTTATTTTGGCAACTACCCTGGAAATTGCCTTGTATAGTATTTTAGCATCGTCTTGCATTAATAATATAATAATTGTAGTATTAATTTTATTTACCCGACACTTCGGGCAATTTTAGGAATCAAACAATGAACAGCTCTTAAGTTAAAACATTTTTTACTTTTTAATCTTAGAAAGAATATTGTAAATTTTTTCAAGCTTTAAATGTTATTTGTTCAATATAGTCTAAATCTTCCTTAGTGTAAGTTTTACCTTGTTTGACAAAGAAAACATAAGGTTCGACATTGAAAAAATTGCAAAGTTTAGAAAGCAATTCACTTGAAACAAATCTTTTACCTGTTTCAATCGTGGCTACAGTTTGTCTTTCTATATCAAGGAATTCTGCAAGCTTTTCTTGAGTAATTCCTTTTTCCTGCCTTAAATTTTTTACAGCAGTTCCGAAAATGCACTTAATATCGTCATTATTTATCATATTTCTTATGATAAATGTATTTTTTGCCTTTTCTATCATCTTTACGTCTACAATATATTTTTTAAATCAACATGTGCAGAAAAAAATCAAAAGAAATTAAAGAATTAAAAGAAACTCTTGAACTTGTTCTCAAATCAAGCGAAGAAATGTATACAATTGTTGAAAAAATGATAATTTCAACCGATGAAGTTAAATCAATGCAGCAATATGTCCAGGATTTCAATTTCCTAAACGAAGAATCAAAAATAAGAAATGACGCAGTGATTGAAACTCTGGCTAAAATCTACTGGGCGCAAGAAGAAAAAGAAAATCATTTAAAAAACCTTAGTCTGAAACCTATAACAAACGCTCAAAGACGCAATCGGCGAAATAACAGTCATTATTAACGCAATCGTGATTTTAGGATTTTGACTAAAAAGAACTTTCAAACTTCTATCTTTATAAATTTCAATTACAACCTCCTCCTATGTTACATCTTGACAAAAGGGGGAATATAGTAAATAATGATAAAAGCAATCGAGCTTTAAAGGTTCGCTCAAAAACCTTTAAATTTTAACTCTCGATTGTATTCTAATTGAATACTAGCACTGTTATTAACGCTATTAGTGCTAGTTTTTTAATATCTAAAAGTGATAATATTATCACTAGCATTAACTTTGTTAACATTAGGCTCTCACCTCCTCGTCTATCGGAAGCGTCCGAGTTTACAGTTCGTGCCGATAGAGATTAAGTTTTCAAGAGTGCCCGATTACTATGGCTATTCTACCATATTGAATCCGGGTTGTCTAATTTTCCTAAATAAAGTTAGCATCTTGACAAAAGGGGGAATATAGTAAATAATGATAAAAGCAATCGAGCTTTAAAGGTTCGCTCAAAAACCTTTAAATTTTAACTCTCGATTGTATTCTAATTGAATACTAGCACTGTTATTAACGCTATTAGTGCTAGTTTTTTAATATCTAAAAGTGATAATATTATCACTAGCATTAACTTTGTTAACATTAGGCTCTCACCTCCTCGTCTATCGGAAGCGTCCGAGTTTACAGTTCGTGCCGATAGAGATTAAGTTTTCAAGAGTGCCCGATTACTATGGCTATTCTACCATATTGAATCCGGGTTGTCTAATTTTCGCTTAGTCCCCAATTCGTCACAGAAAAAAAATTTGAGCATCTTAAGTTGATAAGACCACCCGCAAAAAAGCCGGAATCAATATTGAGAAAAGAAAATCAGCGCAAAAAAATCGACCAATTGAATAATTAGTCGATTTTTATTATTTATTTATAAGTTATTTTTTAACAATTTTAATTGCGCTATCAGGACAAGTCAAAGCGCAAGTTCCACAAGCAATGCAATCCTCGGGATTCGGTTCAACGCAAGGAGTTTGATACAAACCAACTTCCTTAGACCAGCTTAAACATTTTTTGGGGCATTTAACCATGCAAAGTCCGCAGCCTTTGCATAAATCAGAGAACATATACCAATCGGCTTTGCCCTTAGCAACGTTTTCAACTTTATATCCTTTATATTGTTTATCCATTTACACACCAACCTTATCTATCATTGCCATGCCCATTTCAAGAGCTTTGTAGTTAAGTTCTCGAAGTTCGGGTTTAGCGTCGAATTTTTTCCCAAGGGCGATTTCCATTGCATTTTTAATATCATCTAATTTTAATACATTGGTTGCTTTAAGCAACACCCCAAGAATCATTATATTAAATACACGGGCACTAAGTTTTTCATTTGCGATTTTGTTTGCTTCAACTGCAATAACATCTTTGCAAGGAACGCAAGGTTTTGTTGCACAAACACTGGAATCGTACACAACAACTGAATCCGCACTTGTATAAGTTGCGCAGCGTTGAATCGCTCTATCAGATAGCGCAATTATAATATCACCCTTAGCAAATCTGGGTTCCCCGATTTTTTCATCGGCGATTTGACAAAAAGCAACCGAAACACCCCCTCTTTGTTCAACTCCAAAGTTAGGGATATAAAGAATTTCTTTTCCTGCCTCATAACCTGCCTCAACAAGGATTTTTGCAATTGATTGAACGCCCTGTCCGCCTTCGCCTGCTAAAACTATTTTTGTTCTTGCCATAATTACTCCAATCCTTCTTTAACTAAAAATTCTTTAACTTCGAAACATTCTTCCATTGTTTTTAATCTATCCCAGGTTGCCTCGTTGTTTGTTCTCCAATTAAGAGGACAAACAGATAGAACTTCAACAAAAGAATATCCGCCTTGCGCAACATTTGTAAGAGCTTTTTTAAATACTGTTGATAATTTTCTCAAATTAGAAACACTAGCTCTTGCAACATATGATTTATTAGGATCGGCAATTGCAGCAACCAGTTCAGCTGCTTTAGCGGGACGTCCCGTAACTTCAGGGTCTCTGCCATAAGGAGTTGTTTCTGTTTTTTGTCCCGGCATTGTGGTTGGACTCATTTGCCCCCCTGTCATACCGTAGTTTGTGTTATTGGCAACAATAACCAACAAATTCTCACTTCTTGTAGCGGCATTAACAAGATGCTGCGCTCCAATTGCAAGTCCGCCGCCGTCTCCCATATAAGCAATTCCGACGGTTCCGGGGTTTGCTCTTGTAACGCCGTAAATTACGGGGGTTGTTCTTCCGTGGTGTGTTTGAACACTGTCCAGGTTCATATAATTCCAGGACAACAAAGAACATCCTATATCACATCCAAAAACTGCTCTTTCGTTTAGTTCAAGTTCATCTATTGATTTAGCTAAAGTTTTTAAAATCATCCCGTGTCCGCAACCGGGACAGAATTTTGAAGCTCCAACATCGGCATTTTGAGCTTTAGCTAAATCCGGTTTAACATCTAATGTTGTAATCATTTTATATCCTCTTTAAATTTTATACACTTGCCATTTTTTTAACCATTGATTCAACTTTGTTAACGATATCATCGCCCGTCACACCAACGCCCATTTTGAATAGGGTTTGATATGGTGTAGTTAAACCATACATTTTTTCTAAACACATTTGAGCCAATTGTCCGTTAGCTGATTCTGTAAATAGTATTTCTTTAGCTCTTTTAACGACATTTCTCAAAGGTTCTACAGCTAAAGGTCTTATTGTTATTGGTCTAAATAGACCTGCTTTAATTCCTTTTGCTCTTAGTTCATCGACTGCTGTCATAGCACTTCTTGCAACAATTCCGTGCGCAATAATTAGAACTTCAGCGTCGTCTGCTTTATATTCGAAATATTCCTCAACTTCCTTGCTCATAGCGTCATAATCAACTTGATATTGATCAAGTCTTTCCATTAGTTCTTCTTCTAAGTTAAAGGTATTTCTTAAATGAGTTGCCTCTCTATCAACCCCGATAACACCGGGAGCTCGAAGTGCCGCCGGAGTTGGTTCCATTGTAATTCCACGAGACGCAGGGTCATATAATGTTACAGGTTCTCTCATTTTTCCTTGATAACCATCAGCTAGCATAAAAGTCGGGAATCTGTATTTCCAAGCGGTGTTAAAAGATTTAATCATATAATCGTATAAATCTTGATGACCTGCTGTTGAATAAACGATTCTAAAACCTTCACCGTTGCCTCCAAAACAAGTTAATCTTGTTTCTTGTTGAGCGTAAATAACGGTTGCGGTAGAAGGACCCCCACGCTGCATAACAGCGCAAACGAAAGGAATTCTCATCATTTCAGCCATTGATTGTGCGTCTTGCATAATAACATTCCCCGGACCCGCAGTTGCGGTAAATGCTCGTTTTCCTGCTAAAATTCCGCCGATTGTAGAAAAACCTGCTGAAATTTCATCTTCAGTTTGCAAAAACCCGGCTTCAGTTTTAGGCAACAATTTACACCAAGTGTGCATTATTTCATTTTGAGGGGTAATAGGATAACCATACATAAACTCCGCTTGAGCAGCGTTTGCCGCATAAGCAATAACCTCATTACCCGTCAAGAACATTCTTGTATCCTGAGTGATAAGTTTTTTAACCATTATTTCATCCTTAATTTTGTTAATATACAATTTAAAATTACTACAAAAATTTCTTTTCGACAAGAATATTAATTCTTGTTAATATTTTATGGTATAATCTTTCTATGGCAAAAGTTGTATTAGTGGGTTACGGACAAATGCTCTATTCTTTAATTGAAGGAATTGAGGCAAAAAAAGAACATAAAATTCTGGGCGTTTTTCGCTCGGACAGATTGCGCTACAGTGGTTTTTCTCTTTTTATAAAAGATTTATTTAACGCTAGTCAAGATTATACAATTATTAAATCAAAAAAACTTTATGATATTAAAGCAAAAAGTGTTAATGACGATGAATTTTTAAAAGAAATTGAAAAATTAAATCCTGATTTAATAATTGTGGGGTCTTGGGCTCAAAAATTCAAAAAAAGAATTCTTGATAAACTCCCGATTGTTAACTTTCATCCTGCGCTATTACCCAAAAACAGAGGGGCTAATCCTTATTTTTGGTCGATTTTTTTAAATCAACAACTAAGCGGTTTAACGATTCATTATATGAACGAATTCTTCGATAGAGGCGATATTATTCTTCAAGAGCCGATAACAATAGGGGAAGAAGAAACCGGAAAAAGTTTAAAGGATAAAACCACAAGAGTTGCTAAAGTTTTGGTTGGAGAATTTTTGGACCTTTTTGACAAAAATCAGCTGCAGCCAATTAAACAAAACGAAGAATTTGCAAGTTATGAACCCCAAATAACCAAAGACAACGTAGTAATTGACTTAAACCAAAATAAACAAGAAGTTTCAAGACACTTAAGAGCGCTTTATCCCTGGGCTGTTCCTTATGTTAAAGTCGGGACAAGATATATTGAAATTAAAAGCTATGAATTTATAGATTTAATCGACAACAGACTCAAAAACTACGATTTAATCGAGAACACAAAAAAATATTTTATTCTTAAGGGAAATGATTTTTTAATTAGAATATATAAATAATTTTTTTATAATATAATATTTATAGAAAAAGAGAGAAAAAAACAATGAAAATAATAGCTAAAAATCTTGTTAAAATTTATGGGGATAGATCAGTTGTAAACGATGTTTCATTCGATGTTAACAAAGGCGAGGTTGTTGGGCTTTTGGGTCCTAACGGTGCCGGTAAAACCACAACTTTTTATATGGTTGTGGGTTTGGTTCGAGCAAACAAAGGCAGTGTTTTAATTGAAAACGACGATAAAACCCAAATTGACGTTACAAATCTTCCAATGAACGAAAGAGCCCGTCTTGGAATCGGATATTTACCCCAAGAAACCTCGATTTTTAGAAAACTAAACGTTGAAGATAACTTAAAATTGGTTCTTGAAATGAATGAGAAACTAAACGAGAAACAAAAAAAAGAATTATTAGAAAACCTGCTTAGCGAATTCGGCGTTGAAAGATTAAGAAAAGCCCCTTCAGTAGCGCTTTCAGGGGGTGAGCGAAGAAGGGTTGAAATCGCTAGAGCGCTGGCTGCTACTCCTTCTTTTATCCTTTTAGACGAACCCTTTACAGGAATTGACCCTATTGCAATTGGAGAAATTAAGCAGAATATTTACAAATTAGCCAAAGAAAAAGATATCGGGATTCTAATTACCGACCATAACCCCAAAGCAACACTTTCAATTACAGATAGAGCAAATGTTATTTTTGACGGCAGAATTAAAATTTCAGGAAAAAGCACAGACGTTGCGGTTGATCCTGTTGCTAAAGAATTTTACTTAGGAAAAGATTTTGTATTATAAAAATGGATAAAATATTAAAAAAACTGAAAATTTCTTTATTGGATAAGTTTATCTTATCTCAGGTTTTTGGCGCCACAATAGTGTGTCTTATTCTTTTTATAATCGTTTGGATTGCACCTGAAACTTTATTTAAAGTTATTAAAAAAGTCTTAAACGACCATATAAGTTATTATACGGCAGCGAAACTTTTAATTCTTGAAGTTCCAAAAGTGCTCGCTAAAGCAATTCCTGTTGGGATTTTACTTGGGTCAATTTTCACATTTGACAGACTCTCTAAAAACTCCGAACTTTCAATTCTTCGTGGAATCGGGCTTTCTTTTAATCGAATAATGGCTCCTGTTATTTGTTTTGGGGTTGTTTTAAGCGTTTTTTGTTATATTGTTAATGATAAACTCGTCCCCATTGCAAGTCAAAAACTCGGTGAATCCAAGGGCGGGGGGAGCCATTTTGTATATATCGTTGAGAATCCCGACAAAACTCCCAAAAGAAATATTATCGTTTCGAATTTTACCCCGACTGAAATTTACGATATTACGGTTATGAATTTTTCCAATGAAAAATACTCTGACGCAACGACTTTTAAAAGCATTGTTTTTGCTCCTTATGCAAGAAAAGAAAAAAACTGCTGGATGTTATATGACGCTCTTATTTATGAAATTAACGACGATGGAATTTATGAGAATATTATCCATCAGAAAAAATATCCGATTCTGGACGGAGACGACAAAAAAGCTCAGGAAGTTTGGGATTTAATGCTTAATACAACAAGAAAAGAACGTGTTTTTACAAATCATCAAATTTCTAAATATTCAAAATTACTTAAAAAAGCCAATTTTTCTGATGAATACAGATATTTTAAAACAAAACTCTATCAAAGATACTTGCATCCCTTAACGTGTATTTTGTTTGCAATAATAGGATGTTTATTGGGTTTTTCCCCTCCAAGATCTCAAAGACTTGTGGGTTTTACTATTGCAGTCGGAATAATTTTTGGTTATTATATAACTCTTCCTTTTTTTGATTTATTAGCTCAAAAAGGAGTGCTGCCTTCATTCATTGCAGCGGGATTACCAATTATTCTATTTATTGTGTCTATATTTATAATTAAGAAAGTAAAGGATTTATAATGAAAAAGAAAATTTTAAGTTTATGCATTCTTACAATGTTTTTTATTGCACCTGTTGTTGCAAAAGAAAAAATTACGGTTGACAACCCCGACACAGGGATTTATGTTTTTAAAATTAACACTAAAAAATATGGTTCTAAAATTAAACCATACGTTACAACAAATCTTACAACCCCTCAAAAAGTTTTCGAGGAGAATTGTTTTGATCTTGTTGTTAATGGCGGATTTTTCGATGTTAAAAGCGGAAAAAGCGTTTCATACACTACAATAGATTCAAAAATGGTTTCGGATCCTTCGAATTTACCTGAGCTTGTGGGCTGGTTAAAAAAAGAAGGACGATTGGAACAAGTTCTATCAAGAAGTGAACTTAGAATCTTAGAGAATAATCGAAACAAACTAAAATTCGATATTGCAAGACACAACGACCCAATCAAAAAAGGGTACCATATAAAACACGTTCTAGGAGCGGGTCCCGGGATAAGTCCTTGCGTTGATTTGGTTGGTGAAGGTTTTGTTGTGTATGAAAATGACAAAGTTAAAATGCAGAGTGTTGATATCCTAAAAAGAAGAGAACGCACGCTTATTGGATTAAAAGGCAAAAACTTATATATTGTTCTATTTACAAAAGACCACAAGGTTGACGCTAATGAACTTAAACAATATGCTGAAAAGAATTTAAAATTAAAAAAAGCAATGGCGCTGGACGGAGGTTTATCAACCGCAGTTAACTACAAGGATATGAACATCGGGTCTTTAGGAAAATATCAAAGAAGGGTAAAATCATTCTTGGTAATCGAAAGGTAAAAAAATGAAAAAAATTCTATTGGGTGGTGTTATGATTTCAATTCTAGCGTCAATCGGACTCGGATTCTACTTTTTTCCGGATATAAAAAAGAAAAAAGAGGCTAAAAAAATTGAGAAAATTAATGAGGTAACTTCTGTTTTTGTGAATAAAATATTAGAAGAATTTAATCAGAATCCTTCAATTAAACCATCAAACGCCGCTCAAAAAGTGGTTGATGAGCTTAATCCCGTGACGCACAATCCTTATAACAAAAATCAAGCAACCTACACCTTTGAAACTGAGTGCAAAAGCTGCAACAGCATTCAATATGACGATAGTTTAAATATGATTATTATTACAACATACGATAAAAAAGGCGGACTTGACGCAAGAACCGTTATTAAACCACCTTCTTTTGTAACATATACAAAAGAAGAAGGAAAGGAGCAACAAAAATGACCAATATATTAGAAGGGGATTTATACGCCCAACAAGAGGATAAATTCTGTATTGTAGTTTCTCGATTCAACGATTTTATAGGTTCTAAATTATTAGAAGGTGCGATTGATACCTTTAAAAGATTGAATGTTAAAGACGACAATATTGATGTTATTAAAGTCCCGGGGGCTTTTGAAATTCCCCTAACCGCCCTTGTTGCGGCAAAAACAAAAAAATACAGCGCTATTGTTGCGCTTGGAGCCGTAATTAAAGGTTCAACCGACCATTATGATTATGTTTGCGCTGAATTGTCCAAGGGAATCGCCTCTGTTTCAATGCAAACCCAAATCCCGGTACTTTTTGGAGTCCTAACAACGGATACTCTAGCCCAAGCAATCGAAAGAGCGGGTTCTAAAGCCGGAAACAAGGGAGCAGAATGCGCACAAGCTGCGATTGAAACTGTTAATGTTATAAAAAAAATCAATCTTTAGATTGAGAAAAAAACAATCTTAAGATTGATGAAACTCTTCTTATAAAAAAATATTATCTAATTATAGATTTATTTATGGGGAGAGTATGCGGAAAATGAAAAATGTTTCCTTGAAAATATTATTAACAGTGATTTTTGCACTAACAACACTATCTTGTTTTGCAAGTGAGAATATAATTTCTTCTGTAACGATTTCCAATTCCAAAGAAAAGGCAAATGCCTATGAATTGAGCGTTGATTCAACAAAAATCACCAATTATAAAAGCAAGGTTGATGAGAACGGAAATATTTATTTCGATCTTAAAAATTCAACCTTAGCGCCTGAAATCGGAACAGTTTATGACGATGTAGTCAATATTGACAATGTTATTGTAAAACAACTTGATAAAAACAAGGTTCGAATTTATGTTGAAGGAAAAAACGCAAGAAACACAGAACTTATTTTTGTAAATTCACTTCTTGAAACAAAAGACCCTACAAAAAAAGTTGTAATTAATCGTCCTTTGAGCGATTATCAACCAACAAACTATGACTATGAAGACGATTCGATTCAAGGCTGGGACGATAATTCTTTTAATTTTTCCCATCTTCTTGCAACTTTCCTAAAAAGTTTAAAAGAAGGACCCTTGGGAATGATTCTTATTATTCTTTCAATATTTGCCTTTAGTGCTTTTATCATTAAATCACTAACAAAAAAACTTTCTTTAGACAACGAACCCCTTATAGGTTTGAATCAAAATCTAAATCGCAGTGTCGTTGAGGAAAAAAACGAATTTGAAGATTTATCAAGAAGAAACGAAACGATTAGAAAAGCGCAAATGGAGTTAAGTATTGCTCATCAAAAATATAATGATTATTTAAAAACAAAATACAGCTCCAAACCCAAAACCCTTGAACCTGATTCAATTAAAAAAGGAATTGCGCTTAATCAATATCAAAAAAGCACTAAAAATCCTTATTTAGATCAAGAAACAATAAAACTTAATCCACGTAAAGAAAACTTGGGAATTCCCAAACGAGAACCAATTCAAAAGTTCACAAGTCCTTATATTCAAAGACCAAATAAAAAAATTGAGGAACCAAGACAAAAACAAACATTAAAATCAGACAATTTGAGATTCTTAGAATCAGTTACAAAAATTTACGAACAATCAGGAAGAGGCGACCTTGCAAATGGCCTAAAAAGCTCGTTATCAAAAGCAAAACAAATAATTTAATATAATACTCAACCAATAAATGCCTCTTTTTGAGGCTTTTTTTTATTGGACTAGACTAGAAAAGATTTTTGGATTATAATAATAAATATAAGGTGAATTATGTTATCAAACGTTTATACAAAAAATGAAATTTTAGAACATCTTGCTGCTAAGGGCTACTACATTGACAACTACACTCTTGACAGCTTTTTTGAACAATGGAAAGTAGAAGCAATTTTTGAAGATGAAAAAGGACAAGAATTCTACGACAAAAATTCTCTTGATTTAATTATCAACAACCTTTTTTCAGCCTCATCAAATGATACAAATGAATCTGAAAGCAAAGAAACCATGGAAAAAGACACAAAAGAAGAAGTTGCGACAAACGAACAAATAGAAAAAGAAACTGTAGACAATACACCGACTGAACCCGCTCAAGAAAACGTGGAACAAGACAAAAACGAACAAGAAAATAACAATACAACAGAAGAAATTAAAGAAGAAACCGAAGAAAAGACCGAAGTTACAAACACTTCCAACGAAACTGAGGTTTCAAGCAAAATTGAAGACGAATTAGAAGACGAAGACGAGGAAGAAGACGAGAATATTGAACATCCTTATCATAAACTTGGAACCTTAGAAGGGGCAATGCAAATTGTTTCCAAGGATGTTAAAGAACGTCAGGAATTCGAGCAAAGCCTTATTTCATCAGGAAAAGATATTGATCCCGATGATATGAGTTTGGTTTCAAGCTCTTTTGAAGTTCAAGAAAAATTTAAAGAATATATTAACTCAGAACAATATCAAAAAGATCAAGAACAACAAAAAAATAACGAACTTAAACTGGATATTTCAGAAAGAGCTCTAAATCTGGTGGCTCGTTCCTTAGCTCGCAAAATTACAAAATATGTTGGTTCAATGTATTTACGTGATGTTGACAATAGCGCTCAACTATCAGAATTAAAAGAAAAAAACAGAAAATTAGAGCACAAATCACGTTCCTTAGAAGAACAGAACAAAAAATTAAAACTTTTATTGGCTGAATCCAATAAAAATCTAAATTCCTATAAACCGACATTATTTGGTTTATATAAAAAAGTTCCCCATAAAAAATAAAAACAAAAGAGGAGTTTATGAACCAAATAATAATGATTTTGCTCATTAGCGCACTTGTATTAGTCCACGAATTAGGTCATTTTATAGCCGCAAGAATGTGCAATGTTCGAGTAACACGTTTTGGCATAGGAATGCCTATTGGACCGTCTTGGAAACTTTTCAAGTGGAAGGATACTGTTTTTTATATCCACGCTTTTCTATTTGGAGGTTATGTAAGTTTCGCTGAACCAAAAAACGATAACGAGGAAGAAAAAAGCTTAAACGAGGACGAATATCTTCCTGAAGATTCCGAAGAACTTTATGACAACAAACCGATTTATCAAAAACTTTTTGTTGTAAGCGCAGGGGTTTTAATGAATATCCTATTTGCGGTTTTTCTTGTAATGAGCTGCGCTCTTTATTATCACAAACTCCCGAGTTCGACTCAAGATATTTTTGTTAGCGGTTTTTCGGATAAAATTACCTCGAATGCTAAAGCTCAGGGTTTAGAAAAAAACGACAAATTTGTATATGTTAACGGAAAAAAAATTAATTCTTTATATCAACTAAGTTTCTTTGCGCAGAATTCAAAACTTTTCGATAATTACGCACAAAAAACTTTATATGAAGAAAATCTTCAAGAATTAAAAAAACTAAACCCCGGAATTAAAGATACAATAAAAAAAGACACGGTTGTAACTCTTGTTAATCAAAAACCTGAAAAACCGCTCTTTGTCAACGATAATGTACTTCAAGGGCTTGAAAAATACAAAAAAGAAGGTCTTGAACTTAATAAAAATCAAATTGAACTAAGAAATAAAATCCTTAATAAAAAAACCTATAAATTCGACGAAGATACTTCTTTAAACGATTTAGCCCTGGCGCTTTCCGACACATACAAACCTCTTAGTATAACGGTTTTAAGAAACAACAAAGAACTTACGATTAATGATATCAAAGTCAATCAAGAAGGGGTTCTTGGGGTATTATTAACGATTAATGACGTTTATCAAGAAACAAAAACTCCAAAACAAATCGTGGTTAAATCCTGTTCTTATTTATACACAACAACAACTACAATGTTATACAGCCTTTGGCAGCTCATTACAGGAAAAGTGAGCGCATCTGATATGCACGGGGTAATTGCAATTGTTAAAGTCGGAGGGGATATTATCGCTTCTAAGGGAATGTTGAACGGGATTCTACTTACTGCAATGATTAGTATAAACCTCGCAATCATGAATTTTCTTCCAATCCCTGCGCTCGACGGCGGACACGTTATGTTCTTAATTATAGAAAAAATAACAGGCAAAAAACCATCAAGAGAATTCGGGGAAAAAATTAACAACTTTTTCTTTATTCTGCTTATTATTCTTATGATTGCAATTTGTTACAATGATATTTTTGCTCTTATTACAAAAAAATTCTAATCTCGAATTCTATAAGCACAAATAACTTCAACTAAACTAAGAACAAAAAATACAGAGAATACAAGCAGATAAGAATTGTTAGAATAAACTAAAACTCCCGATTCACTCGCTTTCGGGACAAAAACATTCATTAACAATCCTGAAATTGTCCCTAAGAATCCAACCATCATAAAAAAACTGAAATTCTGAATCGCTACAGCGGTGGCTGAAACCTGATAGCGGTTATAAACGTGCAAACTAAGAATTAAAAGCGGTGAAATCGAACCGATAAAAGAGGGAATGCAAAAAATTAACGCAATAAATTTTGTATGGATATCAAGAATCAAAAATAAACAAACAGATAGAACCGACAATGTTGATAGGATTGAAAAAAACTTAAAAATTATTGATCTTCGATTATTTAAACACCTTGAAACAAATGCGCTTATTGTTCCTGCGAAAGCCGAAATTAAAGCCATTAAAGATAGGATTATCGCTGCTTTGTCAACTGCAATATAGCAAAAATCTTCCAAAAATTTCTTCCCGATAACACTTTGCAAAACATAATAAAGCCCGTAGTTAATACATCCGAACAGATAAAGATTAATATTCTCTTTCTTCGATAAAACCTCAACAAAAGGGGATAGGGAAAATTTTGTCTTTTTTTCAATATGGGTTGGTTTAAAGATAAAAAGCGCAATCAAATAAACCATTGCAAGAACTAAAGCAAAAATCCCTATTGTTGATAAACAAGACCTCCAGCCAAATTTGCCAACGAAAAACACAAAAGGCGCATTAGCAATGATTCCCCCGCTATATCCGATAAAAAGAATATATGAAACCGCTAAAGAAAAATTTTTGTCTTTTGAATATTTTTTCACTTCCCTTATCGTGCTTAAATAAAAAGTTGCGGCACCAAAGCCTAAAAAAGCTCTTGATAAATACAAAAGTGCTAAATTATTGCAAATTGGAAAAATTATAGCTCCCAAAGCAAAAATTATTGCCCCTATTGCAATAACTCTAAATCCTCCGATTTTATCAACCAAAAGCCCTACCACAAGCTGTGTTAAAGCGTAAATATAACAAAAAACCGCACCCAAAAGAGTAATTTTTGACGCATCGGACAAAAAATCCGATTGCAAATTATCAAAAATCGCACCCGGAACACTAACCCGTTGAATATTTGCCAAAAAATAGAATATTGTTGCAATAGAAATTAAAATAAATCTTAAATAATGTTTTTTGTGCAATGTCATAAATATTTACTTTCTAAAAATGAAAAATACTGCAAGAATAATAAAAACGAATCCAATTAAATAGTTCCAGCGAAAATTTTCTTTTAAATACAGAACACTAAAAACACTAAAAACAACCAATGTTATAACTTCTTGAATTGTTTTTAATTGAACCGCATTGTAAGTCCCATACCCGATTCGATTGGCAGGAACCTGAAAACAATATTCAAAAAAAGCAATTAACCAAGAAACCAAAATAACCAAAAACAAAGCTTTGTTTTTAAATCTTAAATGTCCATACCACGCAAATGTCATAAAAACATTGGAAATTGTAAGCAGAATTATTGGTGTTAAATACTTAAGCATAATTTTATTTTATTACAAAAAAATTTGCATTATCCAAATTTGTAATTATAAAAAAATTATGCGTATAATATTAATAAGTTGATTTTTAAGATAAGGGGATTGTATGAAAAAGAAATTGTTAGGTTCATTGTTTTTGTTTTCTTTTTTGAGTTCTAATGTATTAGCTCTTGATGAAACACTTTATAATAAATATAAAAAAATAACAAAAGATCCAAATTTAATCCAGGCGGTTGAAAAACTGGAATATACAACCGGAAATTTTTCAAAAAAAGCGATTCTTGGGAATAATTTAACAAAAAAACCAATAAAAATAGAATTCAAAAATCTTGCCAATATTAACCCGCTTTATGCGAATTTTGACGCTCTTGGCTGGTTAGAAAAAAAACAGCTTAGTATTTATATTAACGAAAAACATAAAGATGCCCCGATTGAGGCTCTAAGCGCACTTTTATCCCACGAAGCAATCCATCAGGACGACGAGAACTCAATTAACGAGGAAACTTACGCTTGGACGCTGGAAGGAGCCGTTTGGAAAGAATTAACGGACGATAATCCGAAATTGCAGGAAATTTCCCATCCTTTGGTTACAAGGGAGAATGTAATTAAACAGCTTTTTGAAAAAGGCAATTGCACCCACGAATATATTTACAAATTTGTAATATCGAATCAAGGATACAAAAATCTTCCCGAACGATCAACCGGGTTTGAAAGTCCCAAGGGAAATCAAAATTTACCGAATTTATAAAAAATTAGAGCTTTTATCATTTTTATTGTAGAATTATAGTTGATAATTGAGGAAAATATTATGATAAAAGCGCAAAGAGGTACAAAAGATATATTATTTGACGAATCCTATAATTGGGAAAGAATCGAAAAAATTGCAAGTGAAACTTTCCGCAAAGCAGGATTCTCAAAAATTCAAACCCCGATTTTTGAAGCAACCGAACTTTTTAATCGTGGCGTTGGGGAATCAAGTGATATTGTAAACAAAGAAATGTATACTTTTTCTGTTGGCGGGGCTAAAAAAAACGAAAACTCAATAACCCTACGCCCCGAAAACACAGCAGGAGTTGTAAGAGCGTATATTGAGCACAATTTATCACGTTTGAGCCCGCCTCAAAAATTTTGGTACTTCGGACCAATGTTTCGATACGAAAGACCACAAGCCGGTCGTCAAAGACAATTCCACCAAATCGGAATTGAGGCTTTTGGAGTTGAAGACCCTTCAATGGACGCTGAGATTATTTTTTTAGCGATTAATTTACTAAAATCTTTCAATTTATCGGATTTTGAAGTAGAGCTAAACTCCCTTGGATGCAAAACTTGTAAAGAAGAATACAAAAACTCAATTAAAGAGGCAATTCTACCTTATCTTGATAAAATGTGTCCTGATTGCAAGGTTCGCTATCAAAAAAATCCTCTTAGAATTCTTGATTGCAAACAACCCTCTTGTCAAGAAATTCTTGGATTGGAGGAGATTAAAAAAGTTGTTTTAAAGGATTATATTTGTCCTCATTGCAAAAATCATTTTGATACTTTAACCAATTATTTAGACGAACTTGGAATTAACTATAAAATTAACAAATTTTTGGTTCGAGGATTGGATTATTACAATAGAACCGTTTTTGAAATAAAAAGCTCCCACTTGGGCTCTCAAAGCGCAATTTTAGGGGGCGGAAGATACGATTCTCTGGTTGAAACCTTAGGAGGTCCTAAAACCCCTGCAATAGGGTTTGCGCTTGGAGTTGAAAGGCTTTATTCCTTAATTGAAAAAGTTGAGGTTCAAAAACCGGATTATTATATAGTTTCGAATAATCAAAAAGAGGCTTTAAAATTGGCTCTAAAACTAAGGGAGTCGGGAAAATCAGCTGAATTTGATTATGGAAACAGAAAATTCTCCAAACAACTTGAAAAAGCCTCAAAAACCGCAAAAAAAGCTATAATTCTGGGGGAAGATGAAATTAATCAAGGATTCTACAGCGTTAAGGATTTGAGCTCGTCCGAACAAATAAAAGTGGATAATTATAACGACCTAATTTAGTTTTTCGAAAGGCAAATTTTATGATTCACAAAAAATCAAGAGAAGAAATTAAACTAATGAGAATCGCAGGCTCAATTGTAGCTTTGGTTCACGAGGAAATGGCAAAAGTTATCGAACCGGGGATTTCAACTTTGGAACTTGATAATATTGCTTATGATATTATCAAAAAAAACAAAGCAACACCGACTTTTCTTGGTTATTGCGGTTTTCCGGGGTCAATTTGCGCTTCGATTAACGAACAGGTAGTCCACGGAATTCCCAATAAAAACACAATTCTAAAAGAAGGAGATATTGTCTCAATTGACGTTGGCGCAACCTTTCGAGGACTCGTTGGAGACGGAGCCTGGACTTATCCTGTGGGAAAAATTTCCAAAGAAGTTGAGAATCTATTAGAAATAACTAAAAACGCTCTTTATAAAGGAATTGAACAAATGATTCCCGATAATCCCCTGGAGAATGTTTCAAGTGCGATTGAAGATGTAGCTACAAAGGGAAAAGTCGGAATTGTAAGACAATACGGAGGTCACGGGGTTGGTCGGGAAATGCACGAAGAGCCTTTTTTATTCAACTACAGAACAAATTGCAAAACAATAATTAAACCAAACTGCGCAATTGCAATTGAGCCGATGTTAAACCTCGGATGTGATGAAGTTCACACACTAGGTGACGGTTGGACGGTTGTTACGGACGATAACAAGCCCTCAGCGCATTTTGAGCACACCGTTATTGCAACACAAGACGGACCAATAATAACGACCCAATTATTGTAGTTTATGAATATTTTTTAATAATATTTAATGTCTTAAAACAAAAACGAGCAAGTGTTTTAGCGTTTTTTGTATCCGCATCATCGGAATTGTTTGTTTCTAAATCGTTATTCTGATAACATTCCAAAGCTTTTTCAATTAACTCAGCGTTATAATAATTGGGAATATCGAAACAAAAACTTCCTGCGCTATCAATATCCAAAACCCCGTCAGGATCACTCATTACAGGGGTTCCGGTTTCATCCAAACCTTGGTATTTATCTAAATTAATATACAAATGCTCAAATTCGTTTCTGGTTAAAGAATCGTCATCGATAGAATCTTCCATTCCGGAATCTATTATATTAAACATAACATAAGAATACATAATCGCTTGGAAAGCTTCGTCATCGTTTAAATAATTATTGTAGCTCCCAACTTCTTTTAGGATATATTCTGATTTGGAAACTTCTCCGTCATTATCAATATCGTGGAATAAAAGTTCACCCTGCGCCAATTTTTCCAGCTGTTGTTGATAATCTTGCTCGTTATTTGCGTCTTTTCCTTCAAGAAAATTAAAACTCGTTCCAATTTCTTCTTTTTTTTCGTTATAAAGTTGAAAAACAGTGTCTTCATTGCAACCTGCGTCTAATGATTTTATCATAGCTGTATCATTTGCTAAATGCTTATTTTGCCACTTTTGTAAATCGTTATAAATCGCAATATCAATATTAGGCATAGTTTTCTCTCTCTTTCTTATAATAATAAAGTATATTTTGTTAAAAAAATTAACTTTTTTATTAAAAATTGTAAACAAATTAAAGTTTTAAAACTTTGTGCCGATAAAAAATATATGACAAAAAGAGGATAGAAAAGAAAGTGTTAAGTACTGAGAACAAATTGTTTCTAAATGATGTGGGTGATTTAATCGGAGCAACTTCGCTAAGAAACGAACATACAATTCTTATTGTTGACGATGAAATTAATAATTTACAGCTATTAAAAAGAACTTTTAGAAATAAATACAAAATTATTACAGCATCAAACGGATTGGAGGGTTTAGAGACCTTAAAAAGCAATTTGAATGAAATTTGTCTTATTGTTTCTGATCATAAAATGCCCATTATGGAAGGAACGAAATTTTTAGAAGAGGCAAATAAAATTGCTCCTGATGTTATAAAAATTTTGTTAACCGGTTTTTCAGACATCGAAATTATAACCGATGCGGTTAATAAGTGTAATTTATTTCAATATGTCCTAAAACCTTTTAACCCTGACGAACTTCAAGAGGCGGTTAAGAACGGTTTGGATAAATTTGACCTTGTTAGTTCTAAATCATTGATTCTAAAGGATTTAAAGGAATTATTCTACAAAACAATAAAATCAATTGCCTCGGCGCTCGACGCTAAAGATCCTTACACGCACGGACATTCAATGAGAGTGACTTTGTATTCGATAATTTTAGCTAAAGAACTTAAGGTTCCTTTTAATCAGCTGGAACAAATCGAAATGGCAGGATTATTGCACGATATTGGGAAAATTGCAATCCCTCAGGCAATTCTATGCAAGCCCGGAAAACTTACGGACGAAGAATTTCTTGTTATGAAAACTCATCCTGAAAATTCTCAAAAATTAATTCAAAGTATTAAAAGATTGCAAGAAGTTTCCCCCGGAATGAAACATCATCACGAACGCTGGGATGGAAGGGGTTATCCCGATAGATTAGAAGGGGAAAATATTCCCTATCACGCAAGAATAATTGCAATTGCAGACACATACGACGCTATGACAAGTACACGTTCTTATAGAAAAGCGCTTGATCACGAAGTTGCGATTGGAGAAATCCAAAAATGTGCAGGAGCGCAATTTGACCCTGTTTTAGCACAAAAATTTGTAGAAATTCAAGATATTATTAAAGCGGCAAAAGACAATCCGAATGAATATTATTTAAAATATTCAAGTTTATATAAAGAAATTAAATAAGACTCTCAATTGCTTGTTTAATATTTGTTGAATTATAAATATAACTTCCCGCAACCAAACAATTTGCACCTTGTTCTGTGCAAATTTTTGCGGTTTTTTGGTTAATTCCGCCGTCCACCTGAATTATAAGATTGGAATCGGACAAACTTTTTACCTTTTTAATTTTTTCAACCTGATCTTCCTTAAAGGTTTGTCCCCCAAAACCGGGTTCAACCGTCATTATAAGAATTAAATCAACTTTGTTAATGTATTGTTCGATTTCTTCAACCGGAGTATCGGGTTTAATCGATAAACCGGCTTTTTTGTTATTTTGTCTTATTCTATCAATTGTTTCCTCGGTTTTATTAAGAGCTGCTTCATAATGAAAAGTAATTAAATTAGAACCCGCACTACTAAAGGCATCGATGTACTTTAAGGGGTTCTCAATCATTAAATGGGTGTCTAAAAAAAGATTTGTTATATTCCTAATCGACTTAACAACAGGAACCCCGATTGTGATATTAGGAACGAAATGTCCGTCCATAACATCAATATGAATCCAAGGACAATAAGGTTCTACTTTTTTAATATCAGCGCCAAGATTGGAAAAATCGGCAGATAAAATCGAGGGAGAAACAATTATTTTATTCACCTATCACTCCCAGTTTTTTTAGCGCACAAAGAGCAGCCTCTTGTTGCGCAACTTTAATACTTTTGGCACTTCCCGCCCCAATAACTTCCCCTTCGAATTCAACCTCAACAAAGAAAGTTTTTTCGTGTTCTTTTCCTTCTTCCCTTACAACATTGTACTTAGGAAGTTTGTGGTTAACGGATTGAGTGTATTCTTGAAGCGCTGCTTTAGGATTAAGCTTATTCAATTCTTTTTCAATCGATATAATATCATCAAAAAAATTATCCTTAATAAAAGAAAACGCTTTTTTGTATCCTTCGTCTTTATATTCTATAAATATTGCCCCTAAAAGAGCCTCAAAAGCACAAGCAAGGATGGATTCTTTTTTTTGTCCCCCTTGTTTTCTTTCATTATCCCCCAATAGGATTAATTTATCGAAACCCAATGAAAGTGCATATCTAAAGATATTTCTATCGGAAATTACCTCTGCTCTAAGTTTTGTCAGGATTCCTTCTGCATAATTGGTAAAATAATTGTAAACAATATCGCTTACAACCAATTTTAATACCGCATCTCCGTAGAATTCGAGTTTTTCATAAGACTTTGAAACCTCTAAATTATTTTCTCTTGTATAGGAAGTATGACAGAATGCCTGATTCAAAAGTTCAGGGTTTGAAAAATTAAAATCATATTTTTTTTGAAAATCTAATAATACTTCCATTCTTTCTTTAGAAATAGACATTGATAGCACCTTTTAAATAATTAAAACATTCAATAAAGACATTAGAGCCCTGACAAAAATGCATAAAATAATAATATGCAACGGGAATTGCAAAAATATACCCGTCGAACCTATCCAGCATCCCGCCGTGACCCGGGAGAATATCGCTTGAATCCTTAACTCCTGCGTCCCTTTTGATTAAAGACTCTGACAAATCGCCCAACTGAGCAGATAATGTTATTAATAAACCTCCAATAATAGCTTGGCACAAACTCAAATCAGCATAATAAATTCCGATTATTGAAATTAAAACCGCACAAAAAGCTCCTCCGACTGCTCCTTCAATTGTTTTTTTAGGACTTATAACTTCAGCTAATTTATGTCTTCCAAAACGAACTCCAAAATAATAAGCCCCAATATCTGTCATTGCAACAGCTAAAAAAACAAATAACAACAAAAATAACCCTTGTGAGGGATGGAAAGCAAAAGCCCCAACCCTATCGAGCCCGATTTGTCTTATCAAAAGCAAATGACAAGGCAGCCACCCGCAATAAAGCGCTCCCAGTGTCGTTGTTGCAACATTAACTATATAGGGTTGTCTGCCTAAGAATAAAACAATCAAAAAAGACGCAACGATAGTTAATGTTAGCATCGAAGGAACAAGATCGAATCTGTGGAAAAAAGTTAGGGTTGTAAAAACGATTGCAGAAAAAAGAATAATCGGTAAACTCGGATGAAAACCCTTGTGTTTTAGAATTTGCACAAATTCACGACAACACAAAACAATAATTACCAACAAAAGCAAATAAAGCGGGATTGACCCTAGAATTATTGCCGCAATTGAGATAATCGAGATAATAACCCCTGTAATTACCCTTAGAATCTTATTCTTTTTTACACTAGCGTCTTCCAAATTAAATCTCCATAACTTCTTTTTCTTTGGCAGTCGTTATTTCATCAACGATTTTTGTATACTTATCGGTAATTTTTTGAACCTCATTGGTTTCGTCTTTAATTGTATCCTGAGGCAAATTTTCCGATTTTTCCAGTTTTTTAATAGCGTCGGTTGCGTCTCTTCTTGCGTTTCTTATTGCAACTTTTGCAACTTCCGCCTGCGCTTTAACCCCTTTTGCAATTTCTTTTCTTCTATCTTCAGTTAGTGGAGGAAACTGCAATCGAACAACAACCCCGTCTGAATTAGGAGTAATTCCAAGATCAGCTTTAACAAGCGCTTTTTCAATTTCTTTAATAATTGTTTTATCAAAAGGGGTTATAACTAAAGTCGTACCCTCAACAACACTAACCTGGGAAAGTTGTCTTAAACCTGTCGGAGCGCCGTAATAATCAACCAAAACTTTATCAAGGATTAGAGGATTTGCCCTTCCGGTTCTAATTGAGGCAAGCTCTTTTTTTAATTGGTTAATGCATTTTTCCATTTTTTCACTAACTTGTTTTTTAATTTCATCTACTGACATTGTATTCTCCTAATTTAATTATTCACTAACAAATGATCCAATTTTTTCGCTATCCAGAATTCTTATGATACTATCTTCTAAACAAAAGTCAAAAACGCAGATTGGGATTGAGTTTTGTTTGCATAATGCAACGGAAGTTAAATCCATTACCTTTAAATTATTAGAAATTATTTCATCATAACTTATTCTATCATATTTTTTAGCATTCGGGTTAGTTTTTGGATCATCAGAATAAATTCCATCTACGCCGTTTTTTGCCATAAGCATTGCTTGAGCTCCAATCTCCGCCGCTCTTAAGGCAGCAGCCGTATCTGTTGTAAAAAACGGATTTCCTGTTCCTGCTGCAAAAATTACAACTCTGTTTTTTTCTAAATGTCTGATAGCACGAAAACGAATGTATGGTTCTGCGATTTTATCCATATTAATTGCCGATTGAACACGACAATCAACCCCTATTTTTCTTAATTCCGATTGAATTGAAATTGCATTCATAACAGTTGCAAGCATTCCGACATAATCCCCTGAGGCTTGGTCCATTCCTAGTTTTGCCGAATTTTTCATTCCTCGAAAAATATTTCCCCCGCCAACAACAAGTGCGATTTGCGCTCCTTTGTCATAAGCTTTTTTAATTTCAAGACAAATCTTCTGCACCGGTTCAGGATCAATCCCGAATTGTTGAGAGCCCAAAAGCGCTTCACCGGAGATTTTTAGCAGTATTCTCTTATATTTTAGTTCACTCATTCTATTTCCCTTTTTCGTATTGTAAAAAATAATATAAATCAATTATACACAAGAAACTTGTAATATGTAATAATAAAGTAATGATAGATAAAGATTTTATAAGAAATATTACATCTAAAGATATTATCTTATCGAAACACACAATCAAAAACCTTATAACAAGCGCAAATCTGGAGCAATTTGAAACATTAACAAATAATTCCGAATTTATTTTTCCTTTTCTTAAAGAAAGAATTATTGAAGATTTTGTTAAGTTAGTTAACGAAGAAAATTTAGATACGATTTTTGAATTCGCAAAAATTTACTCCTCGGATTTTGAAGATATTATTATTAAATCCTGGTTAAAATTTGCAAACGAAACCCTAACGGATAGAATCTTAGAAACACTGGAATTAGGAACAATTGAACAAAAAGCCTACTGCGCCAAGTATTTTAGCTACATTCAAGACACTTTAGCTCTTGAATTTCTTAACAAAAATGCATTTTTATCATATAAACCCTTAAAAATCAACTGCGCTCAAGCTTTAAGTGCGTTTGGAGATATAAAAACATTAAACAAAATGATGGAATTGGTTCTAAGTTCCAAAGACGATTTCGAAATCCTCGGGGCATATGAATTTATAAGCGCTTTTAGGGGGGACAACTCAATTAAATTCATTTCAAGAAATGCGCTCAAAAGCCCCTTTGTTTCAAATATTATATCCAATCTTCTTGATTACAATAATTTCGAAACAATCAAAAAAACGCTCAATCCCGATGAAATTGTTAAAATTTTTAATATTTTAGTTGATTCATACCCTGAGAATATAAATTTAGATACGATTGAATATTATCAAATTTTTGATTATGTTAAATTTATTGAGAATATTAAAACCCAATATGCTTACAATGTTTTAATGTTTGCCCGGATAAAATTTGAAGAATTTTTAAACAACGAATCCTATTTATTTGATTTAGATAAAAACTCCAAGGAATTGTTGGGAAAAATCGAAAGATATTTAAATAATTTAAATTTGAATTTTAGCGCAATGGATAAAGAACTCGAGAATTCTAAAAATATTCCTATAAGATTCGATTGTGCTCTTTTTGTTATTAAAGAATTAAAACTAGAGAAAAATTTAGATAAACTTATTGAACTAATAAATACAAATTCCCTAAATCCATCGTTAATTGCGTCAAGTGTCTCAATTCTAGCTGAATTCAAAAAAACAGATTCAATTAATCGACTAATAATCGAAGGAATTGAGGATTGTAATATTCGAGCTTTAATTGAGAGTTATTTATAAAAATAAAGCCGCTAAAAACTTAGCGGCGAACTAAAAATTAAACAATAGAGGAGAATAAGGAAAATTTTGTTCTAGTTTTGAGCGTAAATTGACGCTGCAAAAGCATTTTTATTCTCATCGGAAAAAACTCCCGGGAATTCTTTATCAAGAGTATCTGCGACTTTGTTTACTCCTAAATCAAAACTATTCATCATATTAGCAATTCTATCTTGACTTTCAGGAGTTGAATATTTTGCTAACAGTGCGTCTATATCCAATTCTTTTTTATTAGGAAGAATTTGAGCTTTATTCTGAAGCCCTTGGAGGTTAAGTGCGTCTAAAACCGCATTGTTGTTAGCGTCTTTTGGTTGAAATTGGTTTTTGGATTCAGTTAAATTTGTTTGTTCTTCTTTTTTTGGTTGTTTTTTTGCTTTCGCACCTGAATTTGCAATTGAATAATTTCCAAACCTTACTTGATTAATATCCATTAGCTTGCTCCTTATTTCCTTATTGTCTATTGTCATCACATTAATGAATATCGACATAAAGAAAATAAAACTTTAGGATTTAATCTAATAATGTTACATTTATTAACATTCTATTCAA
>CANAIK010000010.1 GCA_947361225.1 uncultured bacterium | reverse complement strand
TCATTATTTACCCCGGCTCCTGCTGAAACCGCAGGTTCAATTGCAAGTTCTTCAACTTCCTCAAGCTCCGCAAGCAGTTCAAGCGGCAGTTTTAGCGCTATGGCATAAAAAATTACAAAGAGGGGAAATAAGAAAATGAATCTTGTATTAGACAAACTAAACAGCTATTTATTAGCTATTCTAATCATAATTTGCGCAGTTTTGTTTATCCAAACAACTAATTATATAGAATCCAATTCAACAAGCCAAATTCCTACCACAATTTCAGCATACAACGGTTAAAGACAGCTACTAGACTTAAAATTTTAAAAGAGCTATAATTAGCTCTTTTTTATTGAAAACATCATACCTTGACCAATATCAAGGATTTGAGATTGATAGTTTTTATGATTGTACAAATAATCAATGTAGTTCTGAACCCTATCTTTGTGAGATAAGATATTATCGGCAACGACAAATCCTTGAGGTTCAAGCATATTGTCGATTAACTTAAAATAATCCAAATATTCTTTTTTAGATGCATCAATAAAAACAAAATCGAATTTTTCTCTTTTTTTATTTGCAACTTCAATCGCCAAATCCTCAAGAACAACAAGGGCTGAGCCGATTTTAGGTTCAATTTTAGCACTTGGAAAACAAAGATTAAAGTTGTTTCTTGCAACCCTTTGTCTTTTTTCCCAAAACTCAATTGTTGTAAGCGTCCCTTTAGTGGAATCCAGTGCTTCTAGAATCCACAAACCGCTGTATCCGTTTGAAGTGCCGATTTCAAGAACATTTTTGGCATTTTTAAGTTTTATTAACAAGTTCAAAAAATTGGCACAATTTCTATCCAGATTCCAAAAATCGTTTTTGGTTTTCTCTAAATCCAAAAGGGTTTTTTCTAGAAGTTCGTTCATTAGAGTCTTTCAGCTTTATCCAAAATTACAATTGACGCAACATCCACATAGGATTCTTGTTTTCGAACCAATTTCATTGTATCCAAACTAAAAACAAGATAATTTTTTGAATTAATTCCTGTAATTATAATATTATTATCCCCGGGAATTAAAGTCATTTTTGAATAAAAACCCTCTTTTGCAAGTTGTTCTCTTGAAATTATTTTGGATTCTTTTGTGTCATAAATATCCATATATCCTTCTTTAGAGCACAGAATAAAAAGTTTTGTTCCAAATAGAATCGCATCGGTTGGTTTTTTATCAATTTGAATTGTATTAATTAATTTTGCCTCATTTTTATCAAAAACATAAAGTTCACTTTGGGTTCTGCTTAGTGCATAAATATTTGCAACGTCCGCTATTACTTTAGATATATTCTTAACTTCACCTAAGGGTTGAACAATATAATCGTCTTGGTTTTTAACTACATTGTAAATTTTTGATGAGAATTCATCAAAAAAAGCAATGGAATCATCAGTTTCGCAATACGCAATCTTAGATGGTTTTTGATCCAGTTTAATAACTTTTTTAAGCTGCATTGAATTAAGATCCACAAGATAAATTTTATTTGCCTGAGGACAAGTAACATAGGCAATATTTTCTTTTTTATCAAGTACAACATCAGACGCATTGGAATCAATCGGAATTCGAGCAAGAATTGTTTCGTCTTTTAAGCTGATAATTTCTAATTCCCTTGTGCTCCAATAAAGCACAAGCGCTGCTTTTGAAGCTTCGCTTGTAACAATTTTTAAAGGCATTGACGCAAGTTTTAATTCATAAAGCGGAGTTTTAGAACTATTATCATAAACTGAAATAAACTTAGAATTAGCAGGATTAATAAAAGTCTTTTTATTTTTAAATTCTGCACTCTGAATAAATTCGTTTCTCTTAACCGCAGGAGCATAAGGATTTACGGTTTTTTGTTTATCTTCCTCTTTAAGAGCTAAAGTGGTTTCGTCTTTAGAAGGAATTAGAAGATCCCCTAAAGTAAGTTTCAAACTCTCAGGCATTTTTAGTCCAATCGGAGTTAACATGTCCTGAGGCATTAAACCAAGTCGAACTTTAATTGGAAGATCGTCTTTTTTAGTTAATGTATAGTTTCCTTTGTCGTCTTTAAAAACTTTAAGAAGTGAAAAACCATTGTTTAACAAAACCACCTCGGGGAGCTGACTTAAAGTCTTTCCGCTTGGATAAACATATTCAATTGAAACTTTATCAACCGACTTATTAGCCGGAGGATACAAAGGAATATACATAACGTTGTCCGATACCACAACAACACTGTCAAATCTTTGTTTTGCACTTGGAATCGATTTTTTGACATATCCCCAAACATCATCGGGAAGTTTTGACGCCAAAACTGCATTTGACACCATTAATAATGTTAACAAAACTAAAATTATACTTTTTTTATAGTTCATATTCTATACCTTATCTGTTAATTGCTGATTTTACTTTATCTACAATACTTTGATTTTGTTTCGACAGAATAAAAAGTTCTTTATAGAGTTTTTCTTCTTTGGAGGAAAGCTTTTTGGGGGTTTCAACTTTAATTGTAAAATAATGATTTCCCTTATGCTCACTTCCAAGATAAGGAACGCCAAAACCCTTTAAAACCAACCTTTCCCCGGTTTGAACTCCTTTTGGAATAGTTAGAGTTGACTCCCCGTGGATTGTTTTAACTGTAATTTCATCCCCCAAAACCGCCTGAGGAGTTGAAATTATGATTTCTGAGAAAATATCAAAACCGTTTCTTATAAACTCGGGGGTTTGTTTAGTATGAATTACAACATACAAATCCCCGCTCGCTCCGCCGTTTTTACCTGCGTTTCCTTCGTGCGCTACTCTCATTTTAGAAAGATTATCAACCCCGTGAGGAATTTTTATTGTAATTTTCTTTTCTTTCTCAACCGCTCCTACACCTTTACAGGTTTTACAAAAAGCAGCAGGATTTTTGCCTGTTCCGTGACATTTTGGACAAGTGGTAACACTAGAGAATGTCCCAAGAATGGTTTGGGTGTTTTTTTTGAATCCTTCCTTGTCCCTTGCAAGTCGGACAAACCGTATCTTTAGCATTTTTGTCCAATCCTGTTGAATTACAAGCACTGCAAGGTTCCAAATGTCTTATTTTAATTTCTTTTTCAACACCAAAACAAGCCTCTAAAAAGTCTATTTCAATATCAATTCTTAAATCATCCCCTTCGACAGGAGCGTTCGGATCTTGTCTAAATCCACCCCCGAATCCTGAGAATCCTCCGAAGAACGATGAAAAAATATCCGATAAATCAATATCGTTCATATTAAACGAATTTGGGTTAAAACCGGCATTTGTTAAGCCGTCTTCGCCGTATCTATCGTAAATTTCTCTTTTGTTATCATCGGATAAAGTTTCATATGCTTTCCCGATTTCTTTGAATTTTTCCTCAGCACCTTGTTCTTTGTTAACATCAGGGTGATATTGACGGGCTTTTTGTCTAAAAGCTCTTTTTATTTCATCCTTGGAAGCGTTTTTTGAAACTCCCAGTATTTCATAATAGTCCATTGTTTTATTCATTTTTATCCTTACTCACTTTTTTCCTTAGCAACCCCAACAAGTGCCGGTCGAACAACCCTATCGTTCAATTTATAGCCTTTTTGAGCCACAAGTGCAACTTTATCAACCTCAAATTCGTCGGTCGGGACTTGCGTTATTGCCTCGTGTTCGTTTGGGTTAAAATCAGCCCCTAAAGCCTCAATTTCAGTTAAACCCATTTTCTTTAACACATCTAAAAGCTGTTTATAAGCTACTTCGTAGCTTTCTTTTACGGTTGCACAATTATCAATCTCTTTTAAATGTTCCTTGGCTCTATCAAAAGTATCCAACACAGTTGTCAATTTTTTTATCATTTCAATTTGAGTATAAGTTGAAATTTCCTCTTTTTCCTGCAGAGTTCTCTTTCTATAATTGTCAAAATCGGCAGCAAGGCGGATATATTTGTTGTTTAGTTCATCATATTTTTCTTGTAATTCATTATTTTGAACTTCTTCAACCTCTTGTTGAGTTTCCTCACTATCTTTAGTTTCCTCTTGTTTTTCTTCCGTTTCAACTTGAGATTCATTATCTACAAAAGGGTTTTTGTTGTCATCCATAATGTTTCCTTTATATAAAAATATAATCTATCTACATTATAGAATATGAATTAATAATGTCGAGTACTCTTTTGTATATTATTAAAAAAAAAGATGTCTTAAAAAGACATCCTCTTATTAACTCTCTATTTTTTCCGTACTTCTTATGCAATTTTTATGATTTTGTCCACATTGCATCAGTTGATAATTTTGAATTAACTATTTCTTGAGAAATATTTATATTAGAAGGAGTGAAGATGAAAACATTCTCACCGATTTTTCTTTGCGACCCATCAAGAGCGTGAGTGCATCCGCAAAGAAAATCAACGATTCTTTGTGATTGTTCTCTATCTAATAATTGTAAGTTTAAGATGACAGTTTTTCTTTCTTTTAATGCTTCAACAATTGAAATAGATTCATTATAAGCTTTAGGTTCGATTACAACTACTTCATATGCACCGGATTTTGGCTGAGGAAGAACTCTTAAGTTGGCTCTTGGCTTTCTTTGAGGAGGAGTTTCCGTAAAACTTGGAGCTAGAGCTGCGTTTCTATCTGTTGGATATTCATTCTCGAAGTTATTCTCAATTTCTTCTTCGTATTGCTCCTCTCCCATTGGATTTAAAGAGTCGGTCAGTGCTCCTATAATTTCCTTAATTTTTTCTGAAAGTGCCATCTTTTCTCCTTTTAATTATTTTCGAATAATATTTTACCTAATCTTATCATTGTTGCACCTTCCTCAAGTGCAATTTTGTAATCCCTGCTCATTCCCATTGAAAGTTCTTTAAGTTTGTAGCGTTCTTTAAGCTCTCTCATTTGAGAAAAAAGCATTCTCAGTTTTTTAGTGTCATCAATCAAAGGAGCTATATTCATTAAACCTGCCAAATTGATTGATTCCAACTTTCCAATTTCGTTTATTAAATTTTCAAGTTCGATTGGATTTACCCCAAATTTTTGGCTTTCAAAAGCATTATTTACCTGAATTAAAATTTTTTGAACAATGCCTTTTTTATTTGCCTCTTGATTAATACATTGTGCAATCTTTAAACTATCAACCGAGTGGATATATTCAAAATTTCCAACAACGTATTTTGCCTTATTTGACTGTAAATGTCCAATAAAATGATATATCGATTGCGTTTTTATCGTATCATCTATTTTGTTGATTTTTTCGAGTGCGTCCTGCGCTTTACTTTCCCCGAAATTCCTCAAACCGCAATCAAAGGCGCTTATCATTGTATCTATATCGTAGTATTTAGTTACAGCGATAATGGTTGGGTTGTAATTCTCAATTTCTTTTAGAATTTTCTCAAAATTTTTTTTAATTAACATTGTAAAAGTTTTAAAAATACTCCCCAATATTCGGTTTTGATTTTGCCTTCTTTTTAATTATAAATTATTGATATAGAGTTGCAAGAAAATTAAAAAGCCAGATTTTTTGGGTTTTTTAAACCATGCCAAAACCATGTCAGAGTGGTTATTTAGGTTCAATATAATTTGCTTAATATTTCTTAATCTTTTATAAAAAAGTGCTTGAAAAATATTTTTTTTAAAAAAAAGTCATGGATTTTTGCTTTTTTTTAAATTAAAATAAAACTGGAAAAAGGAAAAAACTACAGTGCAAGATAATAAAAATTTACCAATTGAATGGAACGAATATTTCTTGGAAATTGCAAAAACAGTTTCAAAACGCTCAAATTGCTTAAGAGCGCAAGTTGGAGCAGTTATTGTCGGAGCGGATAAAAAAATTAAAGCAACAGGATACAACGGAGTTCCTTCAAAAGTCTTATCTTGTATGGAATTGGGGGAATGTTACAGAATTAAAAATAAAATCCCTTCAGGAACAAGATATGAAACTTGTCGTTCGATTCACGCCGAGCAAAACGCCATAATCCAAGCAGGACAAGACAGATGCCAGGGCGCAACAATGTATATTTACGGACACAATTTTATTTGTATTCTATGTAAAAGATTTATTGTCCAATCGGGAATTGAAACAATTTATCTTAAAAAAGACGACAACTCAAAAATTGAATACGTTAGCACTCAACAACTAAAAGAAGAATTGACAAATGACGGATTAGTCAATGTTCAATAGCCTTTTTCGGTCATACTTTTTAAAAGATAGTATATTATAATGCAAATTATGAAAAATAAAATTATATTAAGTTCGTTTTTGGTTTTAATCCCGGGATTATTTTTCACCTTAAAAAGCGATAGTGAACCAAATTTTAACTACAGCATTTATCAGCCTAATAATATTACTCAAGTGTCTAAAAGTATTGAAGATTCAAAAAAAGACTCTCAAATTCTTTTTATTGTTGATTTTTCCAATTCAATGAATGATTCAATAGGCAATAAATCAAAAGTTGAAATGGCAAGGTCGACTTTGGCTGAACTGCTGCCTAAAATTCCTCCTAATGTTAAAACAGGACTTCGAGTTTACGGGCACAAAAGCGGTTTTACCTATCTTCAAGGCTGTCAAGCGTCAACTTTGAGCGTCCCTTTAGCTTATGACAATTCAAGAGCGATTTTAGGAAGTTTATTTGCAACCAACGCAACCGGCTGGACTCCTATTACATATTCTCTTAAACAAGCCGTAAATAAAGATTTTGTCGGAACTACAGGCAAAAAACACATCATTCTTTTAACGGACGGAGGGGAAAATTGCGATGAAAGCCCCTGTACTTATGTAATTGACCTTATGAAAACAAGGGACGATATTAGAATCGATGTAATTGCTTTTGATATCCACGATATGGAAGCAAACAACCAGCTTCGCTGCACTGCTTTAATGACGAGCGGGAAATTCTTAAGCGCAAACTCAGAACACGATCTATCCCGATCATTATTCGAATCAGTCGGGATTAACAAAGACGTTAAGGGAAGTATTAAAATTCCGCAGGAATAAATATTTGAAAATAGATTTTTTTAAAATATAATTATTTTAAAAACATTTAAAAAAAAGGAAGAAAAAATGCAAGCAAGAAGAGCAAGCAGAGAACTGTCTTTGGTATTATTTTCACAATTTGATAAAAATATTAAAAACTACAAAAAAGAAGACTTTATGTCAATAATCCTAAAATCCGTAAGGACTTTGGTTTCAAGCGCTCAAGACGAAGTTTCAATGAGCGTTAGTGCGCTTAATGAACTAAAAGATGAAATTATAGAATATGAAAACAATCATCCCGAGAATTTATCCCGTCCGATTGACAGCATAAATATTCCGGTTGAACTAAAATATACAAACGATTTTCAAGCAAAAATCGACACAATGTTAAACGCTGCGGAAAAAACGCTTAATGCGCTTGATATCGCTGAACTTTGCACCCTAAGTCAAAAAGAAGACGTTAGGGAATATTTGGATTTAATTTGCGAGAACTACAAAAACAATAAAGATGAAATCGATAGAATGATTGGTGAATTCTCTAAAGGCTGGGATATTGAAAGAATTTTCAAAATCGATAAAGACATTCTTAGAATTGCAATTGTCGAAATTGTATATATAAAACAAACTCCCCACAAAGTCGTTATCGACGAAGCCCTTGAATTAGCTAAAAAATATTCAACCGATGATTCCCCTTCTTTTATAAACGGAATTCTAGCCAGGGTTGTGGATAAAAATGTTTAATTTTTTTAAAAAAGATAATAAAATTAAGAATGCACTTACAAAAACCACTCAAAATTTTTTAAAAGGAATTTTTAGTTTTACATCTTCAACTTTAGATGAATTCGAACTTGACGAAATTGAATCCACTTTAATTAAAGCGGATTTAGGGGTTGATTTATCGGTTGAGTTAATTGAAACCATTAAAGATAAAAAAATAAAGCCAAATGAGCTTAAAAACTTTTTAAAACAAGAATTTGAGGCTATTTTTAATTCGGTTGATAACTATCAATTAAATTTTGATAAAAACAAACTTAATATCTATTTTGTCGTTGGAGTAAACGGCGCAGGGAAAACAACTTTAATTGGAAAGTTAGCGAATCGATTCAAAAAAGAGAATTTAAAAGTTCTACTAATCGCAGGGGACACTTTTCGAGCTGCCGCTCAAGAGCAACTTGAAATTTGGGCAAAAAGAGCTGAAGTTGATATTCTAATTGATAAAATTCCCGCCTCAGCCCTTTGTTTTAAAGGGATTGATAAAGCAAAGAAAGAGAACTACGACGTTGTAATAATTGATAGCGCAGGAAGATTGCAGAATAAATTCAATCTTATTGAAGAATTGAAAAAAATTAAGAATGTAATTACAAAAAAACTTGAACAAAACGATATTCTAGAAACAATCCTTGTGCTGGATGGAACCCAAGGACAGAATAGCATTAATCAGGCGAATGTTTTTTCTGAGGCTGTAAATATTGATTCCTGCGCTATTACAAAACTCGATGGGAGTCCTAAAGGCGGGATAATCCTATCAATTATCAAGGATTTAAAGATTCCTGTAAAATTGGTCGGAGTTGGAGAAAAAATTGATGATTTGGTTGATTTTAATAAAACCGAATTTATCGACGCAATTTTTGAACAATAAAAATGGAAGACAACTATTCAAATTCTAAGATAACTACTTTTTTATTGACAATATTCTACATTCTTGGTTTGTGCGGGGTGTTTTTTAACAATGAGCTTATTTTAGGGTTTTTGGTTTTTGTAATAATCAGTTTTTTTGTTATTCGTTTGAATTTTGACTATAAAAAAGCAATTTTTCTCTATCTTATTTTCTTTCTTGGAATTATAAGAGGAATCGATTGCACTAAAAACCAAATTTTATATGAGGAAATTAATGCTAATAATGTTGAAATTACGGGAAAAGTCGTTTCCAATAAAAATATTGTAACAAAAAACAATAAAGTAAAGTTTTACTTAAAACCAAGTGAAATCAAGGTTTTTAATAAAAAAATCGATACTTTTGATTCAAAAATTCTTGTAAGTTTACCTTATAATAGTAAAATTGACAACACAATTGAAATCGGAAATAATATTCAAGTCCAAGGAAAACTTAGAACCCCGAAACACTCAACTAACCCCTATCAATTTGATTACAGGAATTATTTATTAAACAACGATTGCAAATATCTTTTATATGGTGATAACTACGAACTTTTAAGCAAAGTTTCATTACAGGACAAATGGCTTTTTGTCTTAAACAAATTCGAATCCACAAGAAATAAAATTATTAAAACGCACGCTAAAAACATTAAATCCCCACGACTTGAAATTTTAGGAGGAATCGTTTTTGGCAATGAAACAATTAATCCCGACGAAAAAACCAAAGAAAGTTTTAGATCCTCAGGTTTAATCCATTTATTAGCGGCAAGCGGACTCAATGTTGCGCTAATTTTTGGAATCTGGTGGTGGATTGCAAATTTAGCTCGTTTTCCTTATTATTTATCAATTCTAACAGGAGCTTTTTTTGTAATAATATACACTTTTATGACAGGATTCCCGCCCTCAATTCTAAGAGCGTCTTTAATGCTTTTATTTGTTTTATTCGGGAAGTTAATAGATAGAAAAGCGGATTCAGCTGCGCTAATCTTTTTTGTCGGATTCTTAATTTTATTATTTTGTCCTAAAATGCTTTTTGATATTGGTTTTGAGCTTTCTTTTGCAGTAACTTTCGGTCTTATTAGCTGCTGCAATATTGTCGTTTCCAAATTCGATAATTTGGAGAAAAAATTTAATACAAAATATAAAAATTTATCAAGAATAAAAAAATATTTTGTGTTCTTATTCTCCCCTAAAGCGCTTGCGTCGATTTTTGCGGTTCCTTTAATTGCGCAGCTTTGGGTTGTTCCTCTGCAAGCTCATTATTTTAACACAATGACCCCTTATAGTTTATTCTCTAATATTCTTGTTGTTCCTTTTATTGGAATTTTGAGTTTTCTTGGATTTGTAAGTTCAATTATTGCTCTTATTCCTGTTCTAAGCGACAAACTCGTGTTTTTATTCGATATTATTGCAAATCCCTTTTTAGCACTCCTAATTAAAATAAGTTCCGTGTTTTCTTCTTTAAAGTATTCAATAATCAGTGTTTTTGGGTTTAATTTGTTTCAAATTTTTGCTTTTTGGGCTTTAATTCTGCTTTTTGTTTATAATTTAAAAAATAATTTTAAGAACAAAAAATTAAAATTGGTTTTTGTTTGTTTATTTATCGTTTTTCTATTTAGTTTAATAAAAATTGATTATTATAAAAATAATCTTGAAATACTCGCATTCGACGTGGGCAGCGCAGACAGTTTTTTAATTAAAACTCCAAAAAACCGCTATATTCTGATTGATACCGGAAAAAAAGCTCCCAACGGTTTTTCTCAAGGGGAAACTATAATTAATCGCTATCTTATCAATAAAAGAATAAAAAAGCTTGAGAATTTAATTATAACGCACTTCGATATCGATCATTCAGGCGGAACCATAGATATCTTAAAACAAATTCGACTTAACGATTGTGTTTATATAACAAACGTTTTTCAAGATTCAAAAAACCAAAAAGAAATTGTCGATTATTTAAAGAATAATAAAATTAACTATAAAATTGCGCAAGATTCGACAATTATTTACAAAGAAAAAGATTTAACAATTAAAACCTATAAACCTAATATTAATTTAAAAAATATTAATCAACTTGAGAATGAAACTTCAATTATAACTCTTGTTACATATAAAGATAAAAATATCCTGTTTATGGGAGATTCAGGGGTTTTGGGATTTAGTGAAATAGAAAAAAATCTTCCTTCAAGAATCGATATTATAAAAATCGGACACCACGGAGCAAAAAACACAATAAACCAAGAAATGCTCAATCGATTAAACCCCGATTATGCTTTAATTTCAACAGGTTATAATGATTTTAACCACCCCCATTATTCAACCGTTCAACTGCTTCAAAAAAATAACATAAAAACCTTATCAACCAATGTTTACGGGTTTATAAAAATTGAAATTGATAAAAACATTAATTTCTATCATTTTGATTCCACAATAAAAAAAATAAAACCGGTTTTGTTTAATAAAAAAATCAATCTTCCTTTTAACAAAGAGGATTTTGTGCAGAATTTAATTAAAAACAATTTATAGGATTTTTCCGTTTGCAATTTTTATAATATCGACATTATCTAAAAATGTTTCATCAAAAGCCAGTGTATCAACACTTGTTATTATCATTTGAATGTCAGAATCGATTGATTTTAGAAGAAAATTTTGCCGAACATTGTCAAGTTCCGCTAAAACATCGTCTAACAACAAAAGCGGGGTTTGTTTTGTTTTATCTTTAATAATTTCGAGCTCCGCAAGTTTAAGCGCTAAAACAATTGTTCTTTGTTGACCCTGGGATGCAAATTTTTTTGCGTCAATTTCATTAATAAAAAAATCAATATCGTCCCTGTGCGCTCCGATTAAACATTGAGAGCGCTTAATTTCCTCATCTTTAACTTTTAATAGCTCTTGATAAATTATTCTCTCCAGTTCAACAATATTTGAATAATTAGGAACCTGGGTTTGATATTTAATTGTTAAATTCTCATTATCCGCCATAGCTAAATGTTTTTTTTGCGCAATTTTTGATAATTCCTTTAAATATTTCATTCTTAAAAAAACAACATTAGCGCTCTCTGTAGCAAGCTGGTGATTATAAACATCCAACATATCGTTATTAATTCTATTTGTTTGAAGATAATTGGCTTTCTGAAGTCGAACTTTGTTAAATTTTTGAAGTTTCTCCAAATAAAGAGGATAAACTTGAAAAATCGCTAAATCAAGCCATTTTCTTCGATTCTTCGGCTCCCCTCTCAACAAAAGCAAATCATTAACGCAAAAATTGACACTCGATAAAACTCTTAAAAAATCCCCGGATTTTGCCTTTTTTAAACCGTTAACCTTAAGAATTTTATTCTTTGGAGGATTAATTACAACCTCAAGATCTAAGTCTGTGTCGTTTTTTTGCACTTGCGCTTTAATTGAACAAAAATCTTTTCCAAAACTAATTAACTCCAAATCCCTTTTAATTCGATTGGAATCAAGCGCACATAAATAATAAATTGATTCTAGGATATTTGTTTTTCCTTGTGCGTTTTTTCCGATAATTAAAGTTTTATCAAAAGAAAAATCGTATTCTAAGGATTCATAGTTTCTATAATTTTTTAGAATTAACTTTTTTAATTTCATAATTATAGTATAATTGAAACATAAGAAGGAAGTATAAATTATGTATGATTTTATAACAATTGGCTCAGCCACTCAGGATGTTTTTGTGCAATCAGATGTTGCAAGCATTGTAACCGTTAGTCAAATGGCAAAAAAAAGCGAATTTATGTCTTTTCCCTATGGAGCAAAGACTGAAATTGCAGATTTTTCTAAAAACCTTGGAGGAGGGGCAGTTAACACTGCAACAAATTTTGCAAACCTCGGTTTTAAAACTTCAACCATAATAAAACTGGGAAACGACGAACTTAACAATATTATCAAATTAAAACTTGCAAAATCCGGAATCGATATTATGAATATTATTGATTCTAAAAAACACTTGACCGGTTTTTCAATAATTCTTGTAAGTTTTCAAGGCGATAGAACCGTTTTAGCGCACAGAGGCGCAAACGCTTACGTGCAAGAAAAAGAAGTTAATTTTGATGCAATTAAAAACTCCCGCTGGGTCTATGTTTCACCGCTTTCAGGAGATAGCAACAAAATCCTTGATAAAATATCCAATTTTTGCAAAGAAAACAATATTAATTTGTGCATTAACGCCGGAACGACGGCTTTAAAGAAGGGGGCAAAATATTTTTCAAAAATTCTAAAAACAGCGACCATTGTTGTTATGAATAAAGAAGAAGCAACCCTTGTAACTAAAATCGAAGTGCGTGAGGATACAAAAGATGAAAAATTCTCCAGGGAAAAAATTCATCCTGATATTGTTGCAATGTTAAAAGCCTTAAGAGGGGATACCGACACGGTTGTTGTAATAACAGACGGAAAACACGGAGTTTATTGTTATGACGGGAAAAAGATTTATATTTGTCCGATTTTCCCCGCCCTTGTTGTTTCAACCCTTGGAGCAGGAGATGCTTTTTCCTCAACTTTTTGCGGGGCGATTGACAAATACAACTGGGATATTGAAAAAGCCCTTAAATACGCATCGATTAACTCGGCGTCGGTTTGCGGGCACTTTGGAGCTCAAGAAGGTTTCTTAAGTTTCGATGAAATTGAAAGAAGATTGGATAATGACCCTGCTTTTAAGGTTACAACAATATGCGATTAGATAAGTTCTTAAAAGTTTCAAGATTAATTAAAAGAAGAACAACCGCAAATCAAGTTTGTGATTCCGCTCGTGTTTTTGTGAATAATAATCCCGCAAAACCTGCAAAACAACTGAAAGTGGGCGATATTATCTCTCTTGAATTTAAAAGCGGGATAAAATCATACAAGATTCTTACAATTCCAATAGGAAATGTTCCGGTTAATCAAGCCTCAGAATTATACGAAGAAATTTTGACAAATTAGAAATAATTATTAAAAAATACATAGAATATATTATGGAAATTTATCAAAATATCTACTAAACTAAATATTGAGGTAATATATGTCTTATAAAAATGACCACGCACTAACAATTGCAAATAAATACGGAGCTGCAAGTTCCTCCGCTAAAGCTGAGTTGTATGAAACTTATGATAGATTAAGGGATTTAACCGTTTCAGGTTCCAGCGCAACAGGATCCGGTTTTGGAACCGCAGGAGGGTTTTTATGGCAGCTTGCCAATTTATTTGCGCCGTCTGCTTTTATGCCGACTTTAGGGGGTTCTTCTATGATGAATATCCCCGGGACTTCTTATTGGTCGCCTAATTATGCAACCAATTCCTATCTTGATTCAGGAACAAATTCCTTTGGAGTTTCAGGATTATCAAGCTATTCGGGTTTTCCCTCAGGAGCCGCTCCAATTTCACTTGGTTTTGGCTCTCAAGGTGTTCCAACAGGAGGAGCTGCGGGTTTACCCACAGGATATGCAACTTCAGCAGCCGGAATTGCTGCAATGAATAGCGCCTCATATATTGCAGGAACAGGAGCAGGGTTTGGTTTTGGACAGAATATACTTTTGCCCGTTGCAGGTCTTGTTTCGGGTTGGGGCGGAATTCTGCAATCAATTGCGCCTTACGCCGGTGAATTTGGTCTTGGAGCAATCGTTGCAGGAAACTTAATGCAAGGAACAAGTTCCGCAGCACTCGCAGCGTATCAGAATATTACAGGGAATATTACAAATAACGCAGATGTAATCTTAGAAGACAAGGTTCGAAATATTGAAACGGTTTGCAAAATGCTTGATACGCAAGCAGATATCGTAAGACAAACCTTAAAATCCGACATGGAATCAGATTCTAAACTTGCCGATGATTTAGCTTAGTTTTTTATTCCTTTATAACTTCAATTTTATCGAAATTATATAAATAAGGAAGATGTTCTTCTTTAATTAATTCCCCGGGTAAAAGTACCGAAATCCCCGGAGGACAAAGCGCAATAACCTCAGATGAAATTCTTCCCACTGCCTCGTTTTTATTAATTGCCTCCTTGGGGGCAAAATAAGCCTCCCTTAAATTCATTACGATTTCAGGATCAATTAAAGGCATTATTTTAATATCCTGTTTTGGATAATTGTAGTTTTCTTGAGAAATTTCCCTTAAACATTTTAATAAATACTCGAATTCACTTCTTGTGTTACCGATATTGGATAAGATTAACACCCCTTCGTCAGACGCTGATTCAACTTCAATTCTATAGTTGTGCTCAAGAATCGATTCTAAGTGAATTCCGTTTAAATTCTTCATTTTAATAAAAATTTTAGTAACGTCAATATCGCCCTCAAGAACAGACAAATTCTCAATATTTTTCGCTTCCGAGCGGAAATAAAGAGCATTGTCGATTGCACTATTGAGCATTTTTTGTCCTTTGTCGCTTGAAAGATTACTTCTTGCGGCATCTAAACTTGTTAACAAAAGCAAAGAAGGACTTGTTGTATGAAGAAGTTTTAATCCTTGTTTAATTTTTTCTTCGTCAAAAGAACTTTTTTTGGATAAATGCAGCATCGACGCCTGAGTCATTGCCCCTGCGGTTTTATGGAAAGAATGAACAACAGCGTCCGCTCCATAAAAAAGTGCGCTTTTTGGAAATCTTTCACTAAAATTCCACAAAGAACCGTGGGCCTCGTCTACAATAAGAGAACATTTATATTTTTTTGTAATTTCTGCAATTTTTTTAATGTCCGAAACATTGCCCTCATAAGTCGGATTTGTAATCCAAACCAATTTTATGTTTCTATTGTGTTTTAGTTTTTCTTCTATATCTTGAGGTTGAATTGCGCCAAAAATCGCCCAATCGTTAAGTTTTTTAGGAATTATCCAATTAACTTTTGCTCCTGTTATTATTAAACCCGTTAAAACGGATCTGTGGCAGTTTCGACCGACCAAAACCTCATCGTTGGGTCCGGTTGTTGAAAAAGCCAATGCTAAATTAGCAATGGTTGATCCCCCTGTTACAAAAAAAGTTGATTTTGCGCCAAATTCGATTGCCGCAAGTTCTTGTGCTTTTTTAATAGCGCCGGTTGAAGGATGCAAGGTTCCTAAGTTATCGAATTCGTCTGTTGTATCAATATTAAGAGCGTCTCCTGCGAGCGAAAAAAACCTCGGATGAACTCCTAAGCCCTTATTGTGCCCCGGGATATGAAAAGCCACCATTGGCGCTTTTTTGTAGTTAATCATAGCATCCAGCAAGGGGGTATTGTCGTTTTTATCTTTAATTCTTATAAAATTTTTAATTTTTTTTAAAAAATTTTTGTTCATAGAAAATACTATTACAAAAAAACAGTTATTAATCAATATTTAAAAATTTATGAGTTTGGATAATAAGACGAATATTTTTGTAGTTTTGATAAAACTTATCAAAAACTTGAAGTACGTCTAATTGAGAACTCAAGGGCATTTTGGGTTGCAAAATAATTAAAGAATTAAATTTTTTTGCAATTTTTATAACCTCTTTAATTTCATCGTCCGTGATATTCTCATCAAAAACGATTTTAATAAAATTTTCCTTTTTCTTTGCAATTTCTAAGAATTGAAGATTATCTAAAAAACGGTTTTTTTGTCCTGTTGCAGATTGAAGTTTAATATCAAGTGCAATAATATCAACAAAATCGACAATTTTTTCTAATTCCTTATACAAAGTTCCGTTTGTTTCAAGGTATATTTTTTTATTTAATTTTTCTTTATAATTCCCTAAAAACTCAACCAAAAACTCGGAACTTAATAAAGGCTCACCACCCGTAAAACTAATTGTAGTGCAATCAATGGGTTTTAAGTAGTTGAATAAAGATTGGGTTGTATATTCACTTGAGTTTAGGGGGGAAAAATCCGTATCGCAGAATTTGCAATTAAGATTACAGCCTAAAAACCTTACAAAAATATGTTTTTCCCCGACATAAGGACCTTCGCCTTGAATTGATGTAAAAATTTCTTTAATTAATGATTTTTGCATTCTTCTTTTTTTGATTAATCTCTTTTAATTTTTCATACAATCGAAATTCCTCATCTGTAACCTTAGAAGGAGTTTCAACGATTAGCGTTACGATTTGATCGCCTTTTTTGTTGGTTTTTTCATTTAATATTCCAACATTAACAAGTTTAAAACTTTGGTTCGTTTTTGTCAAAGGGGGGATTTTTATTGTTGCTTCACCCCAAAGAGTCAAAACAGAAACATTGCCCCCTAAAACCGCAGTATAAGGGGAAATTTTAACTTCGACATAAACAATCCCGTCTTTAATTGTAAACTCGTCTTTAGGTTGAATATTAACAACTACGTATAAATCCCCGTTTTTGCCCCCGAATGCACCTTTTTGACCTTCGTTTTTAATTCTTAGTTTTGCTTTATTCTTTAAGTTAGCAGGGATTTTAACGGTAATTTTTTTATTGTCGATTTTTTCTCCAACCCCATTGCAATAAGAACAAATCGAATTATTTGCAAATTTTTTACCCTGACACTTGGGACAAATCGTACTATTAGCGATATTTACGACCCGATAAGTCCCTAAAAGCGCCTCTTTATAGTCAATTTCAACCGAAACAAAAATATCGTCTCCTTTTATTGGCTTGTTTTCTTCTTTTTTTGTTTTTTTAAATAAATCATCAAAAGAATACTTATTACAAGAGGGTCGATAAATTTTTTTGTTGTTTTTCCTCAACAAATCATAATCTTTTCTTTTTTTGTCGTTAAGAAGAATTTGCGCTGCTTTATTTATTTCTTTAAATATAAATTCCGCTTCAAGGGAAGAATTTATGTCAGGATGATAAATTTTAACCAATTTTTTATATTGATTCTTAATTTGAGTCTTATTGGCGGATTCCTCGACCCCAAGAATATCATAATAACTTTTAATCATATCCACAATTTAATGATAAATTGCAAAAAATCCAATATCTTAGTTGCTAATTTTTGATTAATTAAAATTTCTTTGTTAGAATAAACAATATATACGTCCGTAGCTTAGTTGAATAAAGCGTTGGTCTCCGAAGCCAAAGATCGTGGGTTTGAGTCCCATCGGGCGTATTTTTTATTAAGAATTGTTAAAAAAATATATACTTTTGAAATAATCATTATAAATTTGTTTTTATTCAAGTATAAGAGAAATAAAGGTCGAAAAAATGAATCAAGTTTATAATATTTCAAATTTAGAAACAGAAAACAATAAAAACCAAGAACAAAACAGATTCGAAACTTGCGAGGAAGTTGTTGTAGATCTTGTAGAACAAGGACTTCCAAGAATTTACAATCCCGCTACTTTTATTTCTCGAATCGCTCAAGTTTACGGAATTTCAACATCCGAAGCAAGAACTTGTCTAAGATTAGCAATTAAACAACTGGAAAACGACAAAAAAGAAGAAAAAACAACAACAGAAGAACTTAATGGAGCCTGCGGATATTTTTATCCAAGCGCTAATATCTCTAAACCCAAACAAAAAAACGACGGAATGGATAGTTTATCCTCTTTGGGTTCATACAACAAATTAATGTTTGGAATTAGATAGATTCAACTAAAACAACAGCCTGCGCTGCAATTGCAGCCCCTAAACCGATAGAATCCTGTTTTTCATTGGTTTTAGCTTTAACACTAATATTTTCTTTAGGAATTTCAATAAAACAAGCCAGATTTTCTCTAATTTTATCAATATAAGGAGCCAATTTTGGTTTTTGACAAATAATATTAGAATCAATATTAATAATTCTATAACCTTTATTTTTTAGCATTGTAACCGTTTTTTTAAGAAGAATTGAACTGTCGATATTTTTGTAATTATTGTCCGTATCAGGAAAATAAGATCCAATATCCCCCAGCGCAACAGACCCCAGAATCGAATCAATTATTGCGTGAATTAGAACATCGGCGTCGGAATGACCTAAAAGTCCTAATTCAAAAGGAATTTTAACTCCGCCCAAGATTAAATCTCTGTTTTTTTCAAGCTTGTGGATATCATATCCCAATCCGATTCTTAACATAAGACAAGTTCCTCAACCAAATCTACAAGTTCGTCGCTATTAACGCTAGTTACTCTGTAATTTGCAATTTGCGCCAATTTTTGACTGTTATTACCTACGCAAACTTTATAATGGGCGTTTTTTAATAGTTCAATATCATTATCCTGATCCCCTGAGGCGATTATTTCTTCATCCGATAGATTCCAGTATTTTTTCAAAAAATTAAGAGCTTGTCCTTTAGATGCGTTTTTATCATTAATTTCAAGATACATTCTAGCGCTTTGGACGATATTTAAAATCCCTTTATATTTATAGGTTAGCTCCTCTTTTACTTCCTGCATTAATTTTTCATCGTAAATAACCGCTAAAAGTTTTTCGCAGCCTGAACTTAAGTCAAGTTTATAAAAATCATCAATAACACTATAGGTTGTTCCTCGATTATGACAATATTGAGTCATTATTTCCTTGTTGTCATCCTCAACCCACAATATGTCGTTGTTATAAACGTGTGTGTGGATTTTTTTTTGTTTAAGATAATCAATAATTTCATATGCAAGTTTATCCTTAAGTGCAACTCTCCAAAGAATTTCATCCTTTGTTCTTACAACCGCCCCTTGATAGCAAACCACAGGAGTTGAAAGATTAAAATTATCAGCTGCAAATTGCGCTCCTTGATACATTCTTCCTGTTGATAAAACAAGTTTAAAATTAATTTTGTTTAGTTTCTCAATAAGATTCTTCATCCTTTGAGTCATTGTTGAATCGTAGTTTATTAAGGTTCCATCTATATCACTTATCCAAAGTTTAATTTTTGTCACAACATTAACCCCTTTTATTTTTTTTATTATACAATAAAAATATAAAGAAAATAAATTTTTATAGGAGTTGTTATATATATGGCACAAAGACAAAGACAAAAAGAACAGGATTGTTTAAAAAGAAGACAAAACTTCGACCCTGTAGAGGAAAATTTAACTCAAGAACAAGTAGCACTTGAAGCATCAAGATGCTTGAGCTGCAAAAACGCAAGATGCAAACAGGGATGTCCTGTTAATATCGATATTCCTTCTTTTATTAAAGAAATTAAAGAAAATAACCTTGATAAAGCAGGGGAAATTATAAGACAATCCTCAATGCTGCCTTCGGTTTGCGGAAGAGTTTGTCCTCAAGAAAAACAATGTGAAGGAAACTGTATTTTAGGGATTAAAGGCGAAAGCGTTGCTATTGGGGCGCTTGAAAGATACGTTGGAGATAACACCCAGCCAAAACCGGTCTCCATTACTCCTAATGGAAAAAAAGTTGCAATTGTCGGTTCAGGATGTGCCGGAATGAGCGCTGCAGCGGATTTAAGAGCAGCAGGTTTTGAAGTTTCAATTTTTGAGGCACTCCACGAACTGGGCGGTGTATTAAGATACGGAATTCCTCCCTTTAGATTGCCCAGAACCGTTTTGGATAGAGAAATTGAAAGTTTAAAGAATATCGGTGTAAAATTCTATAAAAATGTAATTGTAGGAAAATCAATAACAATAAAACAACTCCAAGAAGAAGGCTACAGCGCAATTTTCATATGCTCGGGCGCAGGATTGCCTAAAATGATGAATATTAAAGGAGAAAATTTAAACGGTGTTTACAGTGCAAACGAATTCTTAACAAGGGTTAATTTAATGCACGCACAGGACAAAGACACTCCGACTCCTCTAAAAATCGGAAAATCCGCTGCAATTATAGGCGGTGGAAACGTTGCAATGGACGCAGCGAGAACCGCTGTTCGAGTTGGGTATGAAAAAGTTTATATTTTCTACAGAAGAACAGAAAAAGAACTTCCCGCTCGATTAGAAGAAATTCGCCACGCTAAAGAAGAAGGAATTGAGTTTAAATTCCTCCACGCTCCAATTGAAATCGAAGGGGATAACGGCTGGGTAAAATCAATGAAATTTGAAATTATGGAACTTGGCGAACCCGATAGTTCAGGTCGTCAAAGACCTGTTGGAACAGGAAAATTTGTCGATTTTGAATTAGATAGCGTTATTGTTTCACTTGGAACAGGTCCTAATCCAATAATTCAACGTTCTTGCGAGAATGATAAAATCGACCTTAATACGGACAACAAAGGCTACATTATAATTAATGAAAAAGGCGAAACCTCGGTTGAATCTGTTTATGCTGGAGGCGACGTTGCTCCTTTGGGTCCTTCTACTGCGATTAATGCTATGGGCGCAGGAAAAAGAGCGGCAAAAGCAATTATTGAAGCGTTAGCATAAATTAAAAAATCAATTATAGAATAAAGTTGATCTCAAAAAATGGGGTCAACTTTATAATTAAGAGGAAAAATGGATTTTGATACAAAAAAAGAATTTTTTCGAAAAAATTTCGATAAATTAAAGAAAAAATGCAAAGATAAAAAAATTTTGTTATACGGAGCGGGATTGTTTTTGGATAAAATCCTTGAAAACTACGATTTTAGCGGATTTAGTGTTGTTGGGATAAGCGATTTAAAGTTTAGCGGAAAAAAAGGACTCTACAAAAACTACAAAATAATAGACCCTAAAAAAATTCCTCAACTAAAAATTGATTTGGTTATTGTAACTTTAATTAATTTTTCCCAAGTTGAACTGCAGCTAAAAAAATTAACAAATGCAAAAATCGTTTCAATCCTTCCTTCTTTAAAGGAACAAAAAAAAGAGGTTTTTAAAAATTATGCAAAAGTTATTGAAAAAATAAAAGACAAAAAGAAAATAAGGGTCGGTTTTTTAGTTAGTGAAGCTGCAAAGTGGCAATATGATTCACTTTATCGAAAATTTTTACAAGAAGAACTTTTCGAGCCCCAAGTTTTAATAACAAAAAGGTCTGATAAAAAATATAATGAAGAAGAATTTTTTAATCTTTATAATTTTTTCAAAAATCAAAATATTGAACCAATTCAAGTGTTTGATAATAAAAATAATAAATTTTTGGATATCAACGACTTTAATTTGGATTTAATTTTTTATGAACAGCCCTGGGGGATTGATTATTGTCAAAATATTCTTCATACAAGTGAGAATTCCCTAAGTTTTTATTGTCCCTATGCAATTAGTGAAAGTTCTTTTGTGTTCGATAAAACAAAAGACTTTTTCTCCCTTCTTTATTGTCACTTTTTGGTGGATGAATCTGCAAAAAAACAATATTTAAAATTCGATAAAACTCTTAATAATCTTTATGTTGTTTCCCATCCAAAACTCGATTCAATTATTAACAAAGAAAAAAAGCAAACAAAAACTAAGACTATAATTTTTGCGCCTCATCATTCTTTTAGTGAAAAAAGTTTGAATTGGGCAACGTTTTTGTGGAGCGGAGAAGTAATTTTAGAGTTAGCAAAAAAATTTAGTAATTTTAATTGGATTCTAAAACCGCACCCCGGGTTTTATGACAAACTTTTATCCGACACCAATTACACAAAAGAGAATTTGGACAATTTTTTATCCCAATGGAAAAAAATCGGTTCAATTGAAACAGGGGGAAATTATTTTAATCTTTTTTTATCCTCAGACCTTTTAATTACCGATTGCGGGTCTTTTGTGGTTGAATATTTATTTAGTAAAAACCCTTGTATTTATTTAATTAAGAATAATCTCAAAAATCATTCCAAACTCAATCAAAAAATTATCAAGAATTATTATTGCGCCAAAAACAAAAAAGATTTAGAGGATTGGTTTAATAGAATTATAATTCAAAAAGAAGATAACTTAGAACCAAAACGATTAAAGCTCATTAAAAATTTGAATATCGGTTTATCGACTGATAATATTCTAAATTTGATTAAAGAAAAGCTTCAAGATAAACTTTAAGGTTGGGGTTATTAAAGGAAGGATTCGAATATTCTCATTTTTGGAATTCTTTAGAATTTCCTTATCGATAGTCATTGTGACGTTATAATCGTTAATTAAAACAACGACCAAACAATCTAAATCAAAGTCTTTAAGCTCCATTGGAGTAATTGCAGGGTATTTGTAAGGATTATTCGAATCAAATTCAAATTTTTTATCACAAAGCGCAACAATATTTAACTTCGATAAATCATAATTTTTATAAACCAGGTCAAAATACTGTCCTGCCCCATAAACTACAACTTTTTTATTGTTCAATTTTTTTGATAATTTGTCAATTTGTTGCTGGGGGTTGTTTTCTTGTAAAAATTTTTCCAAATTCATAAAAAAATACTATCATAACCCTATTCTTAAGACAAATTACAAAATTGCGTTAATTGGAATTTGTAATTATACTTAGTTTATGGGGATTTTTTTAAAAATTAGAAGATATTTTGATTATAAGATTCTTAAATTAAAATTCTACCAATTTGGAATTAATTGTTATAAAAAAAATAAAACAATTGAATTTTTGAATAAAATTAAAGGGAAAAAAATCCTTTATATGAATGCAAGTCCTATTTCCAATCAAATGTTCCAACAAAGACCGCATCATTTTCTTAATGTGTTTAAGAATCACTTTGATTATGTTTTTTATATTTCCTATAGAACTCAAGAGCCAAAACCCTACAAAGACAATATTTTTGAAGTCCCGACTTTGCCGATAATTAAAACAAACAACAAAATTTTCTATTATTTATCAAGCGTTAACTGCATTAAACTTAAAGAACTAAAAAAATTAAAAAAATTGAATTATCGAATTATTTATGATTATTACGATGAAATTTCAGACGATATTAACGATTCAAAAAACGCAGTTCGTGTTCATAAAAACTTAAATAAGCTTGATTTGGATATTATTATTGCAACAAGTGACAAACTTTACAAGGATTTGATTGATTTGGGAATTAAAAACCCGTTTTTAATAAAAAACGGCGTCACAATTGAGGATTTTGAAAAAAAAGTTGATTGTCCGCCCCCTGATATTATTCCCGCTCTTAATCAACCAATTGTAGGGTATTACGGATATTTAGCCAATTGGATTGATTTTTCTTTAATTGAACAAGCCTTAAAAACTTATCCTAAGTTCAATTTTGTTTTTATCGGGAAATTTATCGATGAAAAAAATCATTTGAATTTGAAAAAATATCCTAATTATTTTTATCTTGGGGTGAAGAATTATAAAGATTTATATAAATATTCCGGTTTTTTCTCAATTGCAATAATTCCTTTTAAATTGGGAAAAATTGCTCTAGCGACGAGTCCTAATAAACTTTTTGAATTCTTCGCTCTTGGAATTCCTTGTGTTTGCACAAGAGATTTAGTTGAATGCAAAAACTACAAAGGGGTTTTTGTTAGCAAGAATGAGGAAGAATTTATTCAAGATATTAAAAATGCGTTTTTATTATCGAACAATAAAGAAATTAAGGAATATTTGAAAAATCAAGCAAAAAAGAATTCTTGGAATAAAAAAGCGAATTTAATTGTAGATAGAATAAAGGAAATTGGTCTATGAAAAGAATAATAACCTATGGAACATTCGATGTATTACATTACGGGCATATTAATTTTTTAAAACGGGCAAAGGCTCTTGGCGATTATTTAATTGTAGGATTATCAACCGATGAATTTAACAAAATTAAAAAGAAAGAATCATATTATACTTATATTCAAAGAAAAATGATTCTTGAAGCTTGCAGATACGTTGATTTAGTTATTCCCGAATCGAATTGGGAACAAAAAAGAAACGATATTAAAAAATATGAAGCGGATGTGTTTGTAATGGGCGATGATTGGAGAGGCAAATTTGATTCCTTATCGGATTTATGCGATGTAATTTATTTAAAAAGAACTCCCGATATTTCAACAACCAAAATCAAACTTGATTTATAAATTAACGTCTGATTCTTTAATCGGCGCCCCTACAACTCGTTCTAATTCAGCTGCGTTAATGTTGTATTCCAATAAATTGGAATAATAGTTGAGCTGTGCGTTAAGATAAGTGTTTTGAGCGTCTTTAAATTCGATTGCGTTCCCTAAACCGACTTGATATCTTCTATGAGCCTGATATTGTTGTTCTTTTGCCCTTTGCAGCGCTAAACGTGCTGAAACGAAACTGTCATAAGAATTCTCTAGATTTATAAAAGCGCTTTTAACTTCCAAATAAACCTTTTGTTTTTCGAGCTCATAATCAGCAAGGTATTTTTTATAGGTAGCGTTCGCTTCGTCTACTTGTTTTTTTAGATATAAAAAGTTAAAATTGCTGTAACTTAAAGCAATTCCCGCCTGGAATCCATCGTCGTCACTAGGGTTTCTTCCGCCTCTGTAATAATCTCCGAAAGCACTAATGCTTGGGGTAAATTCCCTTTTAGCACTTCTTATGTTAATTTCAGCCGAATCCATTCTTTTTTTTGCACTTAAAAGAGAAGGTCTTGTTGAATTGGCAATATCAATTAATTCTTCCAGATTAACATCGTATTTTTTCGTATTTAAATCATCTTTTAAAACAACATTCTCTAATTCAGGAATCCCAACGGTATTAGCCAGTTTAACCCCGGATAATTCAAGGGTATTTTTTGCTTTAATCAAATTAACATTAGCATTCCCCAGGTTGTATTGCGCTGTTGTTACATCGATTTTTGCTTTTTTTCCGATTTTAAAAAACGCATCGGCTTGTTTTAATTGCAATTCATAAGATTTAACGGTATCTTCATACACAAACTTTTGAGCGGCGGCAAAAAGCATATTATAATAAGCACATTTGACATTATAAATAACAAGTTCGATATTATTCTGTGCGTCGAACCTTGAGGATTCATAATTTCTTTTAGCAACATCAACTTGCGCTTTGGTTTTTCCGAAATCAAACAAAAGTAAATCCGCACTTAATGTTGGAGTATAATAGCTGTTGTAGGAATTATCCGCCATTAGTTTTGATGTTACAAGAGGATTATTTCTTGAATAATTAATCCCCACCCCAACTGTAGGAAAATAATTCGACCACATTTGACCGATTTTTGTCTTATAAATTTCAGAATTGCTAATCGATGACATAATTGAAGGATGATTAGAAATCGCCAGTTTAATGCAATCTTTTAATGTCACCCCTTCTTCAATTTGGGATAAATCAACCACACTATCAACCTTGGGGAATTTTGTTTCATACATTCCCTCAGCCTCTTTAGAGGATTGGGTTTTTGCTTGTTTATTATTTGTTTGTTTTTTTTGTTCTTTTTTATAGTTGACCTTTTTTTCTTTTTCGGGCTCAATTATTTTAATTTCTTTTTCCTTTTTATTTTTTTTCTCTATTTTAATATCGGTTTTTTTATCCGCTTTACCAATCTTTTCTTTTTTAACGCTATTATCTGTTTTTCTTTTAAAAAACGATAAATTATTCGCTAGTACAACATTCTGACAAATTGCAATTATTAATAATAAATTAAAAATCTTTTTCATATCTAATATTCCAAATCTTCTTTCTTAATTTCTTTCTTAGGGAATTTATCGACAAATTCCTGAACCAGAACATAAAACGCAGGTGTTAAGACTGCTCCGATTGTTGCCGCTGCAATCATTCCGCCAAAAACGGTTGAACCAACAGAGATTCTTGAATTAGCTCCGGCGCCACTTGCAAATAACATTGGCATAACTCCGATAATAAAAGCAAGTTCTGTCATCATAATCGCTCTAAATCTCAATTTTGCTGCTTTTAGGGCTGCTTTTTTAACATCCAATCCGTTTTCTTCGTGTTCAACTTTTGCAAACTCAACAATCAAAATCGCCTGTTTCGCTGCCAGTCCAATCAAAGTTATCATTCCGACTTGAGAATAAATATCGAAAGATTGGTTAATCATCATTTGAAAAATGAGCGCTCCAAGAGCAGCAACCGGCGAAATTAGCAAAACCGCAACAGGAATTGTATAGCTTTCATAAAGTGCCACCAAAAACAAATAAACGAACACCAAAGCCATAACAATAATTACAACGGTTTGTCCCGAGGCCTCACGTTCTTGAGCGGAGGTTCCGGACCAATCAAAACTCATATCGGACGGCAATACTTTTTTTGCAACTTCCTCCATTGCGCTCATTGCCTCGCCCGAGCTTTTTCCTGCTGCTTGTTGACCTTGAATTTGAACGGATTGATACATATTGTATCTTGTAATTGAGGCGGTTCCTATCGTCTGGTTCAACTTAACCATTGATAACACAGGAACCATCACTCCTGCTCTGTTTTTTACGTAAATCCCCGATAAATCCCCTGCTTTACTTCGATATTTGTCTAAAGCCTGCATTTGAACCTTGAAAACACGTCCATATTTATTAAAATCATTAATATAATAAGTTCCAAGCATAGAAGATAGGGTTGAATAAAGTTCTTGTAAATCAACATTCTGAGCCAAAGCTTTTTGAATATCAATTTCAACAATATACTGTGGAACATTCGCTTGGAAAGATGTATAAACACTTGATAAGCTAGGGTCCTGATTCGCCGCTGATACAAGCTGGTTTGCCCAGTTTTCAAGCTGCTGGGGACTATATTCCCCTTTAGATAACATTTGAAACTCAAATCCACCCATAAGGCTCATTCCCATAATTGCAGGGGGCGAAAAAGCCATAATGGACGCCTCTTTAGTATTAGCTGCAACCCCTCTAATTTTTCTTAGAATCGCTGCGTGAGATAAATCTGTCGGTTTTCCTTGAATTTTTCTTTTAATCCAATCTAAGACTCCAATTTTTCTTTCTTTATAATCTTTTAACATTATAATTGCAGTAGCGCTATTAACGGCACCGTTTCCACCAAAAACAATCAATCTTTCTTTATCGATTCCTTCAAAATTCTCAATTTGACTTACAAATTTTTCTGAAACCTCCTGAGTTCTTGATAAAGACGCACCGTCAGGCAGTGTTATACTTGCTAATAACACCCCTTGATCTTCATCAGGAATAAAACCTGTCGGAATAAATTTAAACGATAGCGCAACAAGAAAAATTATTGAAATATAAGTAATAATTGTAAGTTTTTTACTATAAACAAATTTTTCAACAAACTCCAAATAAAAAGTTTCAACTTTATCGAAATAATAATTAAATTTATCTACGATTTTTGTTATTGCATTCTCTTTTTTCTCAGTTTCTTTATTTTCTTTCTTTAAAAAACTTGAACACATTGCAGGAGACAAACTAAGAGCGCAAATTGCTGAAATTGCAATTGAAACGGCAATACAAACCGCAAATTGTTTGTACATAACCCCTGTCATTCCACCCATAAAAATAATAGGAACAAAAACCGCCATTAAAACTAAAGCCATTGCAACCAAAGAAGATCCAACTTCCTCCATTGTAAGTTGCGTTGCAACAATAGCTGATTTTCCTTCTTCTAAGTGTCTTTTTGTGTTCTCAATGACAACAATAGCATCGTCGACAACAACCCCTACCGCTAAAACAAGTGCAAATAAAGACAATAAATTAATACTCATATTAAGAGCGCTAAGAGCTGCAAATGTTCCTATTAAAGACACAGGAATTGTAACGCAAGGGACAAAAGTTGCAATTACGTCATTTAAGAACAAGAAAATAATTAAAATAACGATTAAGGCGGTAAGAAGAATTGTAAATTCAACCTCGTGGATTGATTCTTCGATATATTCAGCGTCGTCTTTTAATACAATAATTTTTAACCCGTTATCGAGTCTTGAATTGATTTCATCAACCTTTTTCCTAACCGCTTTAGATAAATTAATAACATTAGCATCAGGAAGTTGTGAAACCATTACAATTGCAGAGGGTTTTCCGTCTACCAAACCAAGATTCGAATAACTTTGTGCTCCAAGTTCAACTGTTGCAATATCTTTAATTCTTACATTCGACCCATCGTAATTGGATCTAATTATAATATCCTCAAATTCTTTAACGCTGTTGAGTCTTCCTTTTGTTTTAAGGGTAATTTGCAGTGCTTGTTTTTCTTCTGTCGGAAGAGCGCCAAGCGCCCCTGCAGTTACTTGAGTGTTTTGAGACGAAACCGCAGCTTTTACTTCACTTGTTGAAATTCCAAGACCGGACATTTTGGTTGGATCAAGCCAGATTCTCATCGAATAATCCCCGGCGCCGTAAACATTGACATCGGCTACTCCGTCCACCCTTTTTAGTTCGTCTTTAATATAAATTGAACCGTAGTTGGTTAAATCAAGCTGCGACCAGCTGCCTTTTTCAGGAACCAAACTTAGAATTAAAGCCCCTGCGCCGCTTGATCGACTAATTGCCGTAACGCCCGTTCTTTTAACTTCTTCGGGCAATTGGGATTGAACTTGCTGGATTCTATTCTGAACATTCATTAAATTGATATTTTTATCGGATCCGACTTTAAAGTACATTGTTAAAGAATAGTTTCCGTCTGTTGAGGTTGAACTCATATAAGACAAATTCTCAACCCCGTTTAATTTATTCTCAAGAACAGTAGCAATCGAAGATTCAATTACCTCAGCGTTTGCCCCCATATAACTTGCACTAACGGAAATTTGAGGCGGAGTAACATCGGGGTAGCTTTCTTGTTTTAGGGTTGCAAGTGAAATTAACCCTACAATTACAATACATACGGAAATTACAAGGGCAAATCTCGGTTTTCTTATAAAGAAGAATAATTTATTAAAATCGAAAATTTTTTTCATTTTTTATTGTCCTTGTTTGCTTAAATATTCCTCATTTGTTATAACTTTAAGGTTTTGTCCTTGGGATACAATATTCTGAATCCCTGCGGTTACAATTGTATCGTCTTTATTTAAACCGTCTTCTACAACCCAGTTGTTATTAATATCTTGAGAAACTTTTATATCTTTTCGAACAGCCTTGTTGTTCTCATCAATTCCCCAAACATAATACCCGCTCATTGCGTCCCCTTTAGTGCAGCTTTGAGGAACGGTCAAGTAGCTAACGGTTTTAGTTGATTCAAGTTCAACTTTCATATAGTTACCCGGAACCAACCAGCCTTTTTCATTGTCAAAAACCGCTCTTAAGGCAATGGATCCCGAGTCTTTGTCAATTTTATTATCGACAAATTCAACTTTACCGATTTTGTCATACCATTCTCCGTTGTCGAATTGGATTCTTACCTTAACATCTTTCAATTTATCACTTGATTGAAGAAGTTTAACAAAATCGTCCCCTTTTAAACTAAAAGAAACATAAACAGGATTGGTACTTGAAATATTAACTAAAGATCCCGATTGAGCGTTTACGTAGTTGCCTTCCGTAATATTAACTTTACCTATTCTTCCTTCAATAGGAGATTTTATTGTTGTATAACCAAGATTAACTCGAGCGAGCTCCAGTTGTTGTCTTGCAGCATCCAACAAGGCTTTATTTTGATTTCTTGTTGCCAAACTTAAATCAGCGTCAGATCGACTTATTAAATCCTCCTTAACGAGTGCTTGAGCTCGATTTAGTTCTTGCTGGGAATTTTTCAAAAGTGCGCTGTATTGATTTACCGTGGCTTTTGAGTTATTAACCTGAATTTGATATTCCCTTGGATCAATCTGGAATAAAGTTTGACCTTTTTTTACAAAATCCCCTTCCTTAAAGTATTTTTTCATTAAAAAACCGCTAACCCGAGCTATAACATCAACCGAATACTTTGCTTCGATTCTTCCCGTAGATTGAGCCGTTATTAAAACATCTTGGATTATCGGTTTTCCCACAACAACTTCTTTTGGTTTCGACATTGCCTGTTTTTGCGCTAAGCCCAAAACCAAAGCAGAAATTTTATTATAAATTATTGGAACAATAATAATAAGCAATACAATAATTACAGCTTTTTTTCTTGTTATTTTCATCCTCTACCCCTAATAAGTCCTTATTATAATATATTAACTTTAAAAAAAATGACCCGTCAATAAAAACTTGAATTTATACTTTATACGAAGTATAATTTATTTTGTTTTTGCCGATGTAGCTCAGTTGGTAGAGCAATTGATTCGTAATCAATAGGTCGTGCGTTCGAATCGCATCATCGGCAAATTTTAATTAGATAACCAGCTATAACAAGTTGTTGTAAAATCCTCCCTGTAGTGCAAAAACAAATCCTCGGCGTGGAAACCGTTTTTATAAATTTTGAACTCTTTTTTACATATTGTTTCTTGATAAAGTTTTTCCGTATGCCAAAAATGAACGGTTGGGTCTTTTTTCCCTGCAACAAAAAGAGTTGGAGCTTCAATTTTTTTAATAATATCAATAGGTTTTATTTTTTTATAAGGAACAACGCAAGGTCGAATCGATAAAAACCTTGAAAGTTCAAATTTTTTAATTGTTTCACCCCAGGCAGCTTTTTTGTGCATTTGATTCTCAATTTTGTTAAAATCACAAGCAGGACTTATTGCAATTACTTTAGATATTGATTTATCTTGAGCAGCATAAATTAAACAAATATTAGCCCCCAAGGAAAATCCGACAAGGTAAATTTTTTGATATTTTTTTGCAAAATCAACAACACAAGATAAATCAAGGATTTCTTTAGCGCTAAAAGTATAAAAACCCTTGCTTTTCCCGTGGCCTCTAAAGTCTAGTGATATAACATCGTACTTTTTATTAAATTCTTGAGCAATTTCTAAAAACGCCTTAGAATCCTTTGTCATACACCACCCGGGCGCAATAATTACAACTTCATCCCTATTTTTATTATAATAATTAATCGCAATTCTAGTGTTATCTTTGGTTGTTAAAAATAAGTTCTCCATTGATTTTATTATAACTTATTTGTAGAATTATAGAAAGGAGAAAAATAATATGCAGTTTCTACATTCAATGATAAGAGTAAAAAACGAGGAAGAATCCTTAAAATTTTATTGCGATTTTTTAGGACTCAAAAAAACCAGAAGATTAAGACTCGAAGATTGTTATCTTCAATATTTGCAAGACGAAACAACAAAAGTTGAAATCGAACTTACGATTAACGATGAAATTCCCCCGGAAGGATACAAAAACGGCGTTGCTTTCGGTCATTTTGCTTTTTTGTGTGACGATTTAAGTGAAGTTGATAAAAAAATGAAACTTTATAACTACAAATGGGATGTTGAACCGTTTTATTTAAGTACAATTAACACAAGGATTGCTTTTATAAAGGATCCTGATAATAATTCAATTGAGTTAATTGAAAAAAATAAATAAATAAAAATCGGAGTCTAAAAACTCCGATTTTTTCTTAATTTACTAATTTTTCTTAGCAACAACCCATTTGAGAATGGAATGTTCTTGAAATTACATCGTCTTGTTGTTCTTTTGTTAATTTAATAAAATTAACAGCATAACCTGAAACTCGAACTGTTAGTTGAGGGTATTTTTCAGGATGAGCTTGTGCGTCAAGCAAAGTGTCTCTGTTAAAAACATTAACATTCAAATGATGACCGCCTTGTTCAACATAGCCGTCTAATAAATTAATTAAATTTTCTTCTTGTTGAGTAGCCATTTTTATCTCCTTTTATTTATACTTGTTCAAATTCGTCTTTACCAACTGAGCACAAAGGACAAACCCAGTTTGCGTCTAAATCCTCAAATTTTGTGCCTGCTTGAATCCCGTTATCAGGATCGCCTAGTTGTTCGTCATAAGTATATCCACAAACATTACAAACGTATTTTGCCATTTTTACAATTGCTCCTTTTTATTTTTCTAGTTTTATTATACACTGGTTTTAACAACATTTCTGTTGTAATTACAACAAAAAAGGAAAAAACCCTATGCAAAAATATTACCACAAAATAAAAAATTCGCCTATTTTTTATGGATTAAAAGATTTCGAACTTGAGAAAATGCTTAAATGTTTCGAAGGATACATTAAAAAATATCAACAAGGGGATATGATATTTCGTCAAGGCGATATCATATCAAAAATTTATTTAATTCTGGACGGTGAAATTAATATTGAGAAAGAAACATATTGGGGAAGAAGAATAATAATCCAAAAACTATATGGTTCTAATAATATTGGTCTTTCTTTGGTTGCGTCTAAAAATTTTGAATCCAATATAAACGCTCTTTGCGTTGAAGATAGTCTTGTTTTAATTCTCAATTATGAAAAATGTTCAACAATGTGTCAGAATGCTTGTTTTCACCATAGCGCATTTATTAGGAATATGTTTAATATAATTTCAAGGGAGAATATCGAATTAATCGAAAAAATAGAAAATATTTCTCAAAAAACAATAAGAGATAAGCTCCTAACCTATTTATCCAATGAAAGTTTAAAGAATAAATCCAATTCTTTCGAACTCAAATTCAATAGACAAGAACTTGCGGACTATTTAAATATCGATAGATCCGCTATGTCTTATGAGCTATCAAAACTAAAACAAGAAGGATTAATTAATTATTCAAAAAATAAATTTTTATTAAAAGTTGAAATTTGAGGTTTTTTATCCGGAATTCAATGTTTACAACTAAAAACGATTTCGTTGTTTGCGAAATCGTTTTTAGTTATTTTTTAGGACTTATATAGCAAATTAGACTAAAGATAGTTAAAACTGCCAAGGTGAACTCGTTTTTCGCATCTTACCAATTATCAGATTCGAAAAACACCTGCACAGGAACAGAAAATTACGTCTCGATAAATTTCGACTTATTTTCTAGTCAGTTCGAAAATGACATTATGATTAGTTTTTAGGAATATTTAGTGTAAAGTTGTATATAAATTCCTAATTTTTTATCATTTTTTTATAATCTGTTTTTTGGATTCAAAAATTCCGGAATATCTAAAGAACTTGAACTTGTTGTAGGTGCAGTTTGTTCTCTAACTCTTTCTTCCTGAGTAGTCGGGGTTCCGAATGGGAAAGAGGAATTTCCGGGCATGTTAGAAGGGTTAAAGCCACCGAATAATCCTGCTGCGGATAACTTATTCTCAGCAGCGTGGGGAGCTGAAACTTCACCGTTTTTGAGTTCGAATCCTGTTGCAATAATTGTAATTTGGATTTCCCCTTGGATTCTATCGTCCACAACAGCACCGAAAATAACATCAGCGTCGTCTGCAACAGCGTCGTGGATAACATTTGCAGCCTCGTTAACTTCAAATAAAGTCATATCAGGACCACCGGTAACATTCATAATAATACCGGTTGCGCCATTAATTGAGGTTTCAAGAAGTTTAGAATCAATTGCAAGCTTAGCAGCCTCCATTGCTCTTCCTTCACCCGATGATTTACCGATACCCATTAACGCCGAACCGGAGTTTTGCATTATTGTTTTAACATCGGCAAAGTCAACGTTAATTAAACCGCCAACCAAAATTATATCTGAAATACCTTGAACACCACAAAGCAGAACTTCATCTACAACGCTAAATGCGTCTTTGAAGGTTGTTCTGCGCTCAACTACTTCCATTAATTTGTCATTTGGGATTACAATTAGAGCATCTACGTTCTCTTTTAGTTTTTCAAGACCTTGAAGTGCTTGAGCAAGTCTTTTTTTACCTTCAAATTTGAATGGTTTTGTAACAACACCAATTGTTAACGCCCCCATTTCCTTGGCAATTTTAGCAACAACAGGAGCAGCCCCGGTTCCTGTACCACCGCCCATTCCGGCTGTAACAAAAACCATATCTGCGCTATCCAGTGCCACTGTTATATCTTCTCTTGATTCTTCAGCCGCTTTTTCGCCAACCGAAGGGTTTCCACCGGCACCAAGCCCGTTTGTCAACTTTGTACCCAGTTGAACTTTTCTTGGAGCGCTGGACATTTCAAGAACTTGAGCGTCCGTGTTCATAGCCCAAAATTCAACACCGGATAAACCAGATGCTATCATTCGATTTACAGCGTTGCCGCCGCCTCCGCCAACACCGACTACTTTAATAATTGCATTTGACGAAAACCTGGAAAAATCAGATGGTTGTCTATCATAGTTGTCTAATTTGAACTTGTCCACTTATTAGCCCTCTTAAATTTTTATCTTTTTACATTAACTATATTTGAAAAATTCTTCAATGTAAAGAATTTATACTAGAAGTATGCACTAAATTTAACATAAATTCAAATTTCAAAAAAAATAAGCTTTGGAGTTTATATCTCAAAAATCATAAAAATTGCACTTTTGGACTTTTCAAAACCAAAAAAATAATATATAATTTATTTAAGTAAACTTTTGTAAACAAATATTTATAAATTTATCATTTTATTTTTTGAGGATACTTATAAATAACATAAAAAAATAATTGGAAGGTCAAAATGAATTTTAAAAACTTCAAAATTGTAAGAAAACTGAAAGATATCAGCCCGAAACTCAAATGGGCGATGTTCTCAAAAATTCAAGAATGTAAAATTGCCAAAGGCTACATCGATTATTTGATTCCGGATGTTAACAAAGATATTAACAAAGACAACGAAAGACTGACCCAAATGGTTAAGGACACTTTAATTAAAGAATTCTCACCTAAAATTACAAAAATGAAAGCTTTTGATCTTCTGGTGGACAATGCGGTTCACAATATCAAATTAAAACAACTTAAAGAATCAGGCGACTACGAACAAATCGAATTTTAATTTTTTAACATTCTTTCGTATTTAACCAAGCCCTTTTGAGCCTGTCTTAAAAGTCCGAGGTAGAATTCAAGTTCGTTATCCGATGAATTATTGATAAATTTTAAAAATTCCGTTTTAATAATATTATTCTCAATATTTAACGTATTATTGTCTTGATTGCACTCACAAAGGTCGATTTCAAGGGTTTTAAATAATTTTATTATATTCTCCAATGTTGGTAAATATTTTCCTGATTCAATTCTTGAAATATGTTTTTCGTGGAGCGAAACAATCTCCCCTAGCTGAGCTTGGGTTAAACCTTTATTTGTTCTTGCTTGTTTAATTTTTTTCCCTAAAAGTACTTTGTCCATTGTTAACCTTTTTAATATTAATAAATGTGTTACTTCTATATAATAATTTTTATATCGTCATTAATAAACCATAAAAACGTTACTAAATTTTAGTTATAGTAACGTTATTTTCACAAAAAAAATTATAAAATTACATATCCACTAAATTATTGATTATTTGTTTAGGTAACATTTTTTTAAAAAAAGTAATGTACTTGTTTAAAAAAATATTGTATTATGGTAATGTATTTATTAATAAAACTTTTAAAGGAGTTAAGAAAGATGTTACCCAAAAAAAATAAGAACTTTCCCTTTGCATTTTCTTTAGTTGAACTTTTAGTGTCAATTATTACAATTTCGATAATTATTACGGCTTTTGCTCCAATAATGACAAAAAAACTAAGGTCGAATCAACTATCCTTAACGCAAGGAAAAATTGTATCGTACCAATCCAAAGTTTTTACAGAAGACGACAAGTGGGAAGTCCCAACCAAAGTAAGAAGGATAAAAGTCACCTCTGTAGCAGGCGGAGGGGGCGGCGGGGGAGCGTCTTACGGAGAAAAAACAATAACCTCGACGCAAAACTGGGTTGTACCCAGCGGAGTAAACAAAATAAGAGTATATATGACAGGCGGCGGGGGAGGCGGCGCCAACGGGACAAAAGGAACCCCTGCTACCTCCGGAACCCCCGCAGGAGATGCAAGCACAGGGACGAAGTATGGGTCTGCGCCATCTTTAAGTAATATTACAAGTGCTGATTTAAAAACACCGGGGACATTTGCTTTCACTTCCATAACTCCACCCGATAGTTATAAAGCCCCTTCTCTTGCAAGTGATTGTAGTGGCTCTTGGACGGTTGTTTCGACAGGAGAAACAGTATCACCCGGAGGAAAGATATCGACATTTCCAAATAACGCAACAATAACCATTTCAACAGTTACAGCCTGTGGCGCAGGAGGTGGCAAAGGTCCAAAAATGAGTAATTCAACGAGTGATTCAGGTGGAGGCAGAGGAGCTTATAAAAAAGATGAATCTGTCACTATAAGTGATCGAGCAGACGGAATCAACTTAATCGTTGGTACCCAAGGCAGCAATGGGCGTGCTGGATCATCATCTGGTGCGTGCAAAGGTGGTGCAGGTGGTGCTGGTGGCACTTCAGGTGCAAACGGCGGAAATGGTTCTTCTAACAGCGTTGGTGGTTGCACTTGCGGCGGCGGTGGAGGCGGCGGAGGTTCTACCGCCATAACAAATTCATCAGGAACTATTCTTTTTGAAGCCGGCGGCGGTGGAGGCGGAGGCGGCGGCGCAGGGAACGGAACAAATGGCTGTGTTTCCAGTAGTGGAGCTGGCGGTAAAGGTGGAAATGGCGGAGCTGGTGGAAGTAAGGCTACTTGTCCATCCAATTGTTCTTGTAGTCCAGCCGCAAATGCAAGTTGTGAAACAATTGGCGGGGGCGGAAAAGCTGCAACCGGAGCAAGTTCATCAACAGTTTTTGGAACCACAAATTGTAACGGAACAAAACCCGGAGCAATGCGGGTTACCTATAGCGTAGCTGCTCTTGCAAATGCACTTTCCTGTTCATACACTATCCCCGGAACCCCCGCAACCCCGGGAACCCCTGCTGTAGATGGAAAAGGCGGAGGCGGAGGGGGTGCCGGCGAAGTTTTTGTCGGTGAAATCGCCGTAACCCCGGGACAAACCCTAAATTTTACAATAGGAAAAGGAGGGTCAGCAGGCTCTCAAGGAGGAACAACAAGCATAAGTATAAATAACTCCGTTGTAGCCTCAGTTTCAGGCGGAAAAGCCGGCTCAACAAACGGTGCAGCAGGTGTTGGCGGAGGATTTAAAACATCTAATCCATCAAGCAAAGCAACGTACAAAAACTGGCTCGGAATAAGCAACCAAACAGGAAAAAGCGGCTCAGTAGGCTCAGGAACCCTCGGGGGAGCAGGCGGCGGAACATATACAAAAGCAAACTCACTAATTTCAGGAGGATCAGGCGGATCCTCAGGCGGGAGCGGGTCCAATGCCCTATCCACAAACTATGGAACCGGAGGAGGCGGAGGCGGAGGCTCTACCACAAGCGCCGGAGCCGGAGGCAAAGGAGCGGACGGCGTTATATACATTGAATTTATCAACTCAAACGGAGGCGGCGGCGCCTCAGGACAAGTCATTGTAGTTGACAGTCTAAGTGTAACCCCCGGACAAAAAGTTGACATAAAAATTGGAAAAGGCGGAAATCCGGGCGCTGTAAACCAATCCTCAGGAATCTATACAGGTCAAAACGGCTCCCAAGGGTCTGACAGCTACATTTCAATAAGCTCACAAATTTTTGCACGCTCCAAAGGCGGTCTTGGAGGGGGCGCAGGCTCCAATTCAACCCACGGCACAGGAGGAAACTCCAACAATGCAATTAAAAACCAAGCCAAAGGTGAAAACGGAAAAGACGGCTATGGCGGGGTTGGAGGCAATGTTTCACCGTCTCTGTGTTCATTATTCGACTCCCTTCGAGGTCTTGGGGGGTGTGGTGGAAACATGCCCTCAGGCACGTGCAACTATCCTCTTTCAACCGCAGAAGGAAAACAAGGCGCCATTAACGGCGGTGGCGGAGGCGGAGGCGGTTCCACCAAGAACTTTAGCGCATCGCAAGGCGGAAAAGGCGCAGACGGCACGGTAATAATCGAATGGAACTAAATTTCCGTCTATTGTAATCAAAGGTTGTTGTACTCCTTTTGCTCCAACTACAACACCAATGGTCGGTCGCTACGCCCCATTGAGGGGACAACATCCCGCCTTAAGGACTTCATCCGGAGCAAAACCATATTTTTCTTATATTTTTGTGTTTTGATATTTGAGGGTCATTTTTTTAGTTTTCTTTGACCCTCTTTTTTTACGGGCTCCGCCCGGGGTGGAATAAACGGCTTGCGTCGAGCAAGACGTTTATGTAACTATCGATCTTGCGACGTGGGAATCTTTGATTCCCCCAGGAGCAGGGCTCCGCCCGGGGTGGAATATAAAACGGAAACGATGAGTTTTCGTTTTATATGTAACTATCGATCTTGCGACGTGGGAATCTTTGATTCCCTCAGGAGCAATGCGTGAGCCGGTGCTCAAAAGGCTGGCAAGCGTTGAGCTTGACAGACTTGAGCATTATATGAGCGACGTGGGAATCTTTGATTCCCTCAGGAGCAATGCGTGAGCCGGTGCTCAAAAGGCTGGCAAGCGTTGAGCTTGACAGACTTGAGCATTATATGAGCGACGTGGGACGAAGTCCCCCAGGAGCAAAAAGGCTCCCACTTAAAGGTTTAAAACCCTGTCATGCCGAATTTATTTCGGCATCTAATTCGGTCCAAGACCCTAAAACACCAAGTAGGAACAGAAAATTACGTCTCGATAAATCTCGACTTATTTTCTAGTCAGTTCAGGGTGACGGTTGCAAGTAATGATGTCACTTTAAGTAAAGCAAACCAAATTGCAACTGCCTTTAATCCTAGTTTGTCAGAATTTTAAATTTTTAAAATTAAACTACCTAAAACCCGTCATGGCGAATTTATTTCGGCATCTAGCTAAGTTTAGTATAAAACATTAATTATATATCGATAGTTTATAAAATTTATTTTTATAAACCATTTTTTATTCTAGTTTCTTCCCTTTAAAATAAAATGGGCTTTTTAAACAATAAATAAATATTTAGTTTATTCTACTCAATTAATAGTTGACTAATTATCAAAAAACATATACAATAAATTATCATCCCCATTGAAAATCAAAAAAAATATTCCAACCAAACAAGAACCGTTTAAAAAGCAATAAAAAGTCAAAAAGGGGACGGGAGTTGAACGTCATTTAAAAAAAGGAGAGAAATTTGCCTAAAAAAGATGAACTATGGCAAAAATCAAAGCCAATCAAAGGAAAAAACCCAAATGTCTGGAGAAAAGATGCCTACGGCAACACAATCCGCTATGGATCCTATGGGACGTGTGGAAAATACGCCTGGGAAATTGACCACAAGCATCCTGTAAGCAAAAACGGGACAGACTGCAAAAAAAACTTGCAACCCTTACAATGGCTTGAAAACAGGAAAAAAAGCGACAAATATCCATATTAATTTTTTAAACAATCTATTTTTTAAAAAACCTTACATTATTAATGTAAAAAATGCAATAGCACTAAAAAACGACAAAAGCCCCGAATCAAAGGGGCTTTTAAAATTTTAGCCCCCTTTTTTTTCTTCTTTTTACCCCCTTCCCATTTAATAATTTCTGTGGTTCAATAAACTTCTAGACTGTTTTGGAGTTAGAAAATGAACCTTAAACTTCCCTCCCCTTTTTATCGTCCTGTGGATAGGGTTTTTGACAACTTGG
>CANAIK010000009.1 GCA_947361225.1 uncultured bacterium | reverse complement strand
CACGAGAATCAAGTTAATAGATTTTCAAAAGACCTTTACAAGAGGTCTTTTTTTTTAATAAAAAGTTAAAAAAGGTTATAAAAAAAGACCGCAGCTGCGGTCTAAATTTTAACAGTATCTCTCGTGTTCTTTGCAGTTTAAACTTTACTCCAAAAGTGCTTCTAGAATTGCAGCATTTTTGTTTGCAAAAGTGTTTTCTCTGAGTTTTGATCGATTAATGTAAGTTCTCAGTGCTTCTCGAATCAACTCGCTCCTTGTCCTGTTTTCCCCCTGCGCCACCGAATCAATCTGTGATAGAAATTGTTCTGGCATTGAAATTAAAACTCTTGCCATTTTTTTTCGCTCTCCTTGTGTCAATTATTTAATTTTTGTTTGTGTTTACATATATATAAAGTATATCATTTATAAATTATTGCGTAAATAGCGGGGATTTTTGAATATTTTTGTTACAATTATTTACAATTACAGATTAAAAAATGAAATCTTGTCTTTTATTATTAAAAACAGAATATGAAAAATATTTTAATTAAATTCATTCAAAATAAATTCAAATGCACGCACAAAAACGCTCTTCTAACCTCAAACGAAGGCTATTGTCCGGATTGCGGGGAGTATTTGGTTAAGAATTATTATCTTGTTCGATGCTCAAGCTGCGATATTAAAAGAGAGGCAAAACTTTATTTTAATCAAATAATTCCCAAGTCCAGATTCTGTTCTAATTGCGGAAGTGAGGATTTTTATATCGAAAAAATCGATAAAATTAATTTTATTGACGCTAAATACGCAATTTATCTAAAAGAAATTGCGTACGCTTATAAAGAAATTTGTCCTAATACCCAAGTTTGGGTTAATAAAGAAAACGACATTCTAAAACAAATTACAGCCTCTTGTTGGAGTTAATATAATTATGATACAATTATTCTATGACAAGAATTAAAGAATCATTCTTAACTTTCTTCAATTTATTTGGTTTTTTGGGTTTTATCCATTTTTTAATAACACTTTTTTGTTTGTATAAAATTTACCCGAATTCCCTTTCTAACTATATTTCAACAAGACACGATTATTACTTAGAAACATTATTTGTTTGTAGTTTTAAATATTTTCTATACTTTTCACTATTCATAGCGTTTTTGTCTTTTTTAAGTCAATCAAATAACAGCGCTTGGGGAAGCTCAAGTTCTTTTGATTATATTAATATAAAATATTATATTTCCGTTTTTATTGGTGAAAAAATTTATGCAATTGCGCTTTATACAGGAATTTTGTATTGGATTATTTTGGGTTTTTTAATAAAACCCTATTTTTGTTATCTTGTCAATTTTTTAAATTTTCGAGCTCCTCTTTTAATGCAGCCTAACCCAATTTTTGAACTTCGACTTCCATTTTGTTCTTAAAAGTTGCGCTTAGTTCTCGTTCTAAACCATCGTTTAAGGAAATCCACAAATGATTGTTGGTTAAAAGCTGGAAACGTTTTGGATTATCAAATTCATCAGGAGCAACAAAATCAATTACAACAGGATTCTCACCTTTGTGTTTTGCTAAAAGTTCCTTAAGAAGAATATTTTCCTCCATTGCAAGATCTTCTAAGTATTTAATTGTAACAAGATTCACTGTTTCAATCGGTTTTACTTCATTAATCGCTAAGTTAACTTCCTCGTCTCGAACATTGACTTTTGCTTTAATTATAACCTTTTGTTCCGATTCGATTAGCGCCCCGTAGTTTTCAACCACCTTAGGGAAAGCAACAATATTAATTCTGCTTGTCAAATCCTCAATTGAACCTGTTTTAATAAATTTTGAAGGGTCTTTCTTTGTTGGTTTTTGACTTACTTGCGATAACAGCCCGCAAATTGTAACTGTAGAGTCTGGTTTTGGATTCTCAAGGATATCCGCTATAGTTTGAGTTGTAATGTATTTTAGCGTATCTTTTATTGAAGATAAAGGATGGCTTGTTACATAAATCCCCATTAATTCTTTTTCGAACATTTGAATTTGAGAATCGCTAAATTCTTCTTTATCGCTGCCTTGCATTTTAAATGTCGGAATATTTAAATCCTCGGCTGAATCGGAGGATAAAGACGCAAACAAACTAACCTGACCCGAGGATTTTGCTTTTTGAGTTTGTTGGACAAAATCGATAACATTATCCAAATTATCCAACAGTTGTTTTCTTGATTTTTCAATACAAGAAAAAGCGCCTGCTTTAATTAAACTTTCCAAGGTTCTTTTATTTAAGCACTTAAAATCAACACGGGAACAAAAATCATAAAAACTTTCAAAAGGCTTATTTTGACGCTCACGTTCTATGTGTTCGATTACTGATTCACCGACATTTTTAATTGAAGCTAAACCAAATCGAATATTTTTATTATCGGGCGTAAATTGCGAATTCGATTTATTAATATCAGGAGCCAAAACCTCGATTCCCTGTGCTTGACATTGAAGAATGTATTGTTGGGTTTTTTCTTTGTTATCGGCAACACTTGTTAACATTGCGCACATATATTCAACAGGATAATGCGCTTTTAAATAAGCGGTTTGATAAGCTACAAACGCATAAGCACTGGAGTGGGCTTTATTAAAACAATATTTTGCAAAACTTTCGATTTGCTCAAATAAGCCGATTGCAGCCTCTTTTGCCATATCATTTTTAGCGGCTCCTTCAACAAAAATTTCTTTTTGCTCAGCCATTTGTTGAAGTTTCTTTTTCCCCATCATACGACGAACCATATCGGCTCCACCAAGGGTATATCCCGCCAAGGTTTGGAAAATCGCCATTATCTGCTCTTGATAAACAATTGTTCCATAGGTTTCTTTAAGAATACTTTCCAATAGAGGATGGGCATATTCAACTTTTTGTCGACCGTGTTTTCTATCAACAAAATCATCAATCATACCGGCTTCGATTGGCCCCGGACGATATAGCGCTACTAAAGCGCCAATGTCTTCAAAAACACTTGGTTTTAAACGTTTTACAAGTTTTTTCATCCCGCCTGATTCAAGCTGGAAAACGGCGTCGGTATCTCCTCTTGATAAAAGCTCAAAAGTCAGCTTATCGTCAAGCGGGATTCTATTAATATCAATTTCTTCCCCGGTTCTTTCTTTAACTAAATCAAGTGCGTCTTGAATAATAGTCAAAGTTTCAAGTCCCAGAAAGTCCATTTTTAAAAGCCCGATTTTTTCAATCCCCGCCATTGGATATTGGGTTGTGGAAGATTTTTCTTTGGATAGTGCTACAGGAATAATTTCATCCATTGACCTTGGTGCTATAATTACCCCCGCTGCGTGGGTTCCTGTCTGGTTTTTAAGCCCTTCCATATGAAGTGCCTCGTTAACCAAAGATTGGACTTGAGAATTCTCATCACAAAGTTTTTTTAGCTCCATTCCCTCTAACAGTGCATCTTTTAACTTAGTCCCGGGAGTATTAGGAACAAACCCTGCCCAGGTATTTGCTTGAGAAAAAGGAATGTCATAAACCCTGCAAACCGCTTTTAGCGCCGCTTTTGCAGCTAATGTACCGAATGTTATAATCTGACAAACGTGATCCTCGCCCCATTTTTTGGAAACATAGTCAATAACTTCACCACGACGGCGTTTGCAGAAATCTATATCAATATCGGGCATTGAAATACGCTCAGGATTTAAAAATCTTTCAAACAAGAGATTATGGTAAATAGGATCCAGTTCTGTAATTCCAAGAGAATAAGCAACTATTGAACCTGCCGCTGATCCACGTCCCGGACCAACGGGGATTTTATTCTCCTTCGCCCAGTTGATAAAGTCCCAGGTCAAAAGAAAATAAGCAGGAAATCCCATATCAAGAATTACTTTTTTTTCATATTCGTATCGCTCAAGAATTGAATCGGGAATCGGGTCCCCGTATCGTTTTTTTAAACCTTTAATACAAAGTTCGTGGAAATATTCCTCCTCGGATAAGTCATTGGGACAAGGATATTTAGGTAAATATTCTTTTGTTTTTCCAAATTCAAGTTTATCCATTTCAAAATTGCATTTATCCGCAATTTCAACTGTAGTATTGATACAGGAATTAAAGTAGTCTTCCTCCATCCAAGAAAAAGCTTGTCTTAATTCCTCCACGGTTTTAACGTAGAATTCATTAACCGAGAATTTAAATCGATTAGGGTTGGATTTGGAGGATTTTGTTTGTTCGCACAATAAAGTGTCGTGCCAGGCAGCGTCTTGCGCTCTTAAGTAATGAGAATCGTTTGTAATAACGGTTTTAATGTTTAATTCCTTGGCAATTTCCATTAAAAACGGATTAGAATCCTTTTGTTCCTTTAAACCGTGGTCTTGAAGTTCGATATAATAATCATCGCCGAATAAATTTTTGTAATAACGAGCCGCCTCTTTAGCTTTATCGATTTGTCCGTCTAAAAAGTTTCTTGCAACTTCCCCTTGAATGCAGGCTGATAAACAAATTAAATCGTCTTTATATTGTTCCAGAATTTCGTGATTAATTCGGGGTTTGTAATAATAAGCTTTGGTTGTAGCAATTGAATCCAATTTGCACAAGTTATGGTATCCGTTTTGATTTTTTGCAAGTAAAACCAAGTGATACATTGTTTTTTTGCTTCTATCCTCAATAACATCCCCTTCGCAAACATAGAATTCACAGCCGATAATGGGTTTTACTGCCTGAATTTTCTTTTTTTCTTCCTGTTGGGATTCATCCAACATATGAGATAACATTTCATTTTTTGCAATAAACATATCCGCACAGCCATACATAACCCCGTGGTCGGTTATTGCAATTGCGGGCATGTCATTTTGGGCTGCAAATTTATAGAAATCAGGAATTCTTATAGCGCCGTCCAGCAGTGAATATTCCGTATGAATATGTAAAGGAACGTATTTCATATTAAAATTTTATCATAGAAAAACTTAAAGGTTCCTAATTGGTTGTTTTTTGCTTAAATAAACTTAAAAATTTCTTTAATTGAAAATTTATCCAATTGAGCCCCTGAACTTCGCAACAATAATATTCCCTGGCTGAGAATAAATATTCTAATTTGTTTTTTGGATTAAAATTCATTGCACTCGCCCATATCTTTTTTTGTTTTTTATATTCAAACGACCCTTCTTTAATTGGAGGATAGTATTTTCTTACTTTTGTCCGATAATCTTTGCTTTTTTGTTCCAAATCTTTTATAGCTTCGTCCGTATTTGCGTATCCGTCTTCAATAAGATCTTTTTGCGTAGCTTTAGAAACAATTTTCTTTGCTCTGTCTTCAAATTCATCTGCCAATTCATCGATTCTATAAAGATTAATATAGTTTTTATAATGTTCCATTTCGTGTCTCATTAGACCAAAAATATGCCATTTTGGCATATTTTCGTTTGTTTTAGAATAATATTGAATCTCGGAATCAGACAATAAACCAACAGATTGAGCGAGCATTGAGGGGTTTGTTTTATTTATTTCCTCAACCTTGAATTTCGGTCTTAATTCTTTAGGAATAGACATAGAATCACAAATTAAGTTAAAAGAATATTGAGCCGCCTCAATATTTCCCATATTGCTTATTTTCAATGCTTGCTCAGGGGTTAAATCAACAAGAATTTTATCTAAGTTTTTGTAATTAAAATCTATTTTAAGTTCATCTTTTTTTAATTGCAAATTCTCGGGTTTTTTAGCCCCGGAAAAACAAAGTGGAATTGTTTTGACATTATTAACCAAATTAATCATTATATATAATAAAAACCAAAAAAAATTTTTTTTGCCTTTAAATTTTTCTTAATATCGCCCTGACGCTGTCTGAAATTATCATATCAGGATTATCAAGAATAAATTCATCAAAAATTACTTTAGCATACATAGGATAACCGCACTTTAAATAAATTAACCCCGCAATTATTCGATTATAGGGATTAAAGGAATCTTGAAGACAATTTTCAAGTTCTTTTTGTTCAATTCCTAAATAAATGTAGCAATCAACCAAAGTCTCATAATAAGTAATATTAAGACAATTGCTATCAATTGCCATTAGAATCGCTTTTTTTGCCCCGTTGTAATCCCCAAGTTCGATAAAACATCTTGCAATATTATACAAATAAGTTGACGCACTTCCTTGATTATAAGTCAAATTAAAGGCGATTTGGTATTCTCTTAATGCTCCATAATAATTTTTTTCACTAAAATAAATATTGCCCAAATTCGAATGACTTCGAGCGTTTTTAGCTGCATCGATTCTATTTTCTTCAAACCCCTGTAACCCGTGGAGTGCGCAATAGGAACACGACGACAAGAAAAAAAGAACTAAAAAAATTCTACAAATAAATTTCGTCATTTTCTTTAGCGAAAAATACGTTATCGGAAACATATTCCCCCTCGAGCATTTGGAGTTTTTCATCGTCGTAATCAGGATCATAATGGAAGAAGAATAATTTTTTCGCTTTAGCGCAATGAGCAGTATCTATTGCCATTTCAAAAGTTGAATGTCCAAAACCTTGTTTTGGTTGAATCGGGTTGATATAATCCTGATGGGTGTATTGTGCGTCGTGGATTAAACAATCGCACTTATGGGCAAATCTTATAAACCTCTTATCAAGTCCAATATAGCTTTCTTTATCGGTTGCATAAACCAAAACCTTGGATTTATATTCAATTTTTATTGACAAACTGCCGTTTTTAGGATGCGCCGGAGTTTTATAAGCGCTAATTACAATATCATCGTCTTTGGTTTTAATTGACTCTGAATCATTGTAAACATTGATTATCCCGTTTTGCGACAAAACAATTGTTTGGTCTTGCAAAAAATTTTGAATATTAAAATCACTTTTAATTTCATCGAGCGCAAGAGGAAAAACCTTATCAAAAAGTACCATTTGAAGGGTATCTCTTAAATCTTCCTTGCTGGACGCCATTCCAAACAAATTAACAGTCGAATTTTTTATAAAAAGAGGTCTGTAGAACTGCAATCCCTGGATATGGTCTTGGTGGATATGGCTCAAAATTATTGTTGTGCAATAGCCCGAAGTTGGATTATCTGAAATTATTTTATTTCTTATTTCATCAATTCCAACATCAATAATCCCGGTTCCTGCATCCAGTATTACAAGTTGATTTCCAAGACGCACTTCAACACAAGCGGTATTTCCCCCAAATTTTAAATAATTATTTTTAGGACAGGGATATGACCCTCTTGTGCCTCTAAATTTAACTATAAAGTCATTTTTATTGTTCATTTTTTGCTTTCTTTGCTTTTTTAGACTTTACTTTCTGTTCTTTTGGCTTAACTTCCTTAACCTTTTTAACCTTTGGTTCTTTGATTTTTTTAACCTTGGGTTCTTTTGGCTTAACTTCTTTAACTTTTTTCGCCCTTGGTTCTTTAATTTTAGGTTCTTTATTGGCAATTGGTTTAACTTTTTGTTCTTTAACCTTGGGCTCCTTAATTTTTGGTTCTTTGACCTTTGGTTCTTTAATTTTCTTTTCTTTGAGCTTGGGTTCGTCTTTTTTTGGAGTGCTAAGTTTTTTTAGCTCTCTTTTACTTGCCTTGGTTGTTTTTTGAGCGTTTTTAATCTTATTTTTCTTATACCTTGCACTTTTTGGATGTTTTTTATAATAAACAAAAGATAATTCCCTATCTTTTTCATTCCCTGCTAAAGTTGCATAAGAAATAACATTCTGACGATTCTGTTCTAAGACATCGTCCAGTTTTGTTTGAATAAAATTAAAATCAAATTGAACTCTATCTTTAAAGTTAACAATTTTTATATGACGAAACGCCATTGGATAAGTAACTGTAGAAGGAGTCGAAACATAGGTAATATTGCCGATTCTTCTAATTTTTGCAGCGTGATAATGACCTGATAACACAACAATAGGGTTTTTGTATTTTAATAGAATATCGTTAAATTCTTTAGCATTCAAAAGTGCGTGTTCGTTCGCAACAAAAGGTTCCACAGGCGGATGATGGAGCGCAATAACAACAATTTTATCTTGAGATTGGGATAATTCATTGTCCAAAAACTCCAGCTGCTCAGGGGGCAGTTCTCCGTTGGAAGTTTTTCTATCTTTAATTGTTGCATCAAGAATTATTATTCTATAATCGGTTTTAGGACTAAAAGCATAGTAAGAGTCCGAAAAACTGTAACTCGGGTTGTATTTTTTTACTTCTTCAAGCGCCTCCTCTTTTGTCATACCCCAAAAATCGTGATTTCCGAATGTATTTAAGGAAGGATATTTTAGCTTAGTTAAAAGATAATAATAGTTGTAATAATTCTCTTTAGTAGCATAATCAACTAAATCGCCCGTAAATAATACAAAGTCCAATCCTTCAATATCGTTTATTTGATTAATTGCGTCTTTTAAAAGTTCCTTTGATGACCCCAAAGCCTTGTAGGATGTGTCGTCCCTGTCTGTTATATGGGTATCTGAAATATGAATAAAATCCAGTGTCATATTTCTAAAGGAAAAACCAAAAACACTTGTGGTTGAAATAAATAATGTAAAAATTATTATAATTAAGTTATATATTCTATTTTTCATTTACTAACAGCTCTAATTTTTCTAATAACTCTTGATGATTTTTGTAGAAATCCCATCCTCTTGCCTTAAAAGCATAAATTAACGCTAAAGGCAGATTAAGCGCCTCCTCGGTTTTTAGTTTTTGTTTATATTGTTCAATAAAATTGTCTTGCAATCTTAAAGTCCAGTTTTTATCCCCCGAGGTTCCTGGGGTATTATAAACTTCATTAATTCCAAAGAAATCGGTAAAGAATATTTGAATATTCTGAGCTTGAGACGCAAAACATTCAACAAGTTTCATAAACCCGAAGAACTTTTCGTCTGTATACATTCTATGCCAGATTTCGTCTTTATTTCCAAATTCAGCGCATAAGTCCTCAATTAAATTTTTAATATAAGGATTAGCGTTTTCCGTGTTAACAAGTTTAGACGCCCACATTCTAATCGGTTCGTTGTCGTGGGTTCCAACCATTGCCCAGGAATTAGGAGTAATATTTTTGCATCTGTAGGGGTGGTTGTCCTCTTGCGCTACAACAAATTGAACAAGTTTCATCCCTAAAAGCTCATATTTTTCCATAACCTTAACAACAGGATAAGTAAGCGTTCCAAGGTCCTCAGCAATTATTGAATCCTTTGTAAGTCCCGCCTCTAAGGCTGATGCTATAACGATTTTTTCAATCATTTGTCCATAAAGTTTAATTTGATTATCGGATAAATTGTCAATCCATTTTTCATCGTCCGGAGTTGCGAATTTTCCTTCTATTGGAGTTTTGTTTATATTGTCCTCGGTTGCTATTGAATATTTTCTTAAAACCGGATGATTAGGACTTGAATACAAACGTCCTGCGCCTTCTTCAACTTTTGGCAAATATCCTTTTTTATAAACCCAAGGGTCGATTAAACCAACCGTATGGTCAATTCTAACCCCGCCCGGGTTTTCTTTAAACATTTTTGTATAAAGTTTTTTTAATAATAACCCTGCTTCACCTAAAGATCCGTCTTTGTTAAAAAGTTTTTCAGGATCTACAACGGAAAATCCCCAGGCTTGTCCGTCTTTAGAAAAATAATCAGGAGGACAACCCAAATACCATCCGTCTAAAAATAGTGATTGATAAGCCCAGTTGTCTCTGTCTGAGAATGCAACTTGTCTATCCGCAATAAGTTTTAAACCGAGCTTGTTGCAGTAATCAAGGGTTTTTTGAGTTTGTTTTTGAACAATAAACTGCTCAAGCTTATATTGCTCAATAGTATCAGCGTATTTTTTCTCAATTTCTTTAATTCTTTTTTGCGCCTTTTTCTTATCCTCGGGGTTAAATAAAGTTTTATCAAGTTCATTATTCCATTGAGGCCAATAATCGGATTTATTCTCAATAATTAAAGCCTCATAAAGTGCGTCTTTATCTAACCAGAAAGCATTTTCTTTTTTAAAGGTCTCAAATTCTTTTCTAAGGCTTTTTAACCCGTGTTTTTTAAAATTTTTATAGAATTCATCACTTGCAATTTTTAATCCCCCTAAAGCGTAAGCATAAGCTGCTTTTGGAGCATCTTTTAGAGGATTTTTTTCAACAATTTTTTCTAAAGTACTAATAGATAGAATATTTCCCCATTCATCGGTTGTAAGTTCTTGTAAATTAATAAAAAGAGGATTTTTTGAAAAAACCGTACCCGTATAAGGAGAGGCGTCGGATAATTTTGTTTTTCCGCTCGGTCCCAGTTGAACTGCGCTAAAAACACCGCTAATAAAGTCATAAAGCTCTTTTGCACCCTTAGAATTAAAGGTTCCAAAACCCGTATTCTCGTCTTTTAAAGCCGGAAAACTAACGCCCTGTACAATAAGAGCAAGATTTTTTTTACCAAGCGCTAAAAGTGCCTCTTTTATGGTTTCTTTATATTCTTTTGAAAATAATTTAGATTTTTCCTCTAGTAGCATTTATCCTCTCCTTGTCTAAAATTTAGATTAATAACTTGTTAAGCCCCTTTTTTGAAGATATTCTCTAACGGTATTTAAGGACCCCTGGACAATTCTTGTAATTCTTGAGCTTGACAAACCAACCATTGCTGCGATTTGTTTTACCTGTAAATTCCTGTAGAATCTGTATTCTACGATTGTCCTATCTTTTTGAGGCAATTTTGCAATTGCTTCTTTAATTAATTTGCTTAATTCGGAAATTTCCGCTTTTTCATCGGGCGTTGCGCTTGTGTCTTTAATAAAATCGAAGGGTGAATCATTGTCTGAGCTTTGAGCCATGATTGAATCGATTGATAGAATCGCTTCGTATACCGCCTCTCTTATTTTTGTGGGTGAAACATCCAGGGAGGAGGAATCTTGCGAATATTCTTCGGTTTCATCGTCTTTTCTGTGCTTTAAGGTGTACCATTTGTATCTATTTCTAAGTTCATTCCTAATCGCCCAGCGGACAGCAGTTGCAACATATGAGGTATTGTAGTTTTTGAGTTGTTCTTCGGTTTTATCTTTAAAAAGCGCTTGAAGAGCAAGAATTCCTATTGAAACAAGTTCTTCACAATCCAACATATGCGCTGGAATCCTTTTGTATTCTACTCTTGCAACTTTTTGTATGATATCGATATAATCTTTTAATTTAGCTTGCAACTTTTTGCTACCTACTAATCCTCTATATAGATTCTACTATCATATTATAAATAATGCAAATTGCATCAAAAATTTGTAGGATTTTCGTGCTTATAAGCTTTGTGAGCCATATAGGACAAAATTGCGCAAATTATTCCGAAGAATATCGCAAAATAAATTGCGTAGTGATATCCGACAATAAAAGCCCGAATTTCATTGCAGGAATTGCTTAAAGCGTTGTTTTTAAAGAAATCAAAAATACTTACTGAAATTGTAATTCCAAGCAACATTCCAACATTTCGAAACATCGCTAAAATCCCCGAGGCAATACCCATTTTCCCCATTGGCGCAACAGACACAACAAGTGCGTTAACAGAAGGTTGATAACACCCCGAACCCGCTCCAATAAGCGCTTGCGCTATAATTATATTCCAATAAGTCAAATTTTCATTAACGGTTGTAAAAACAATATATCCTAAGATAATTAAAATCGTCCCTGTTGTCATAAGAATCGAGCTGTGGAGTTTTTTTGTCATTTTTCCGTTTAAAAGTGCCAGAATCATAAACATTAAAGAAAAAGGAAGAATTAATATTGCAGTCATTAAAGGAGATAAGTTTAAAACCCTTTGAGCGTAGAAAGGAAACAGAATTGCATTTGTAAATAGCGCAAAATAAGCGATTAACAGGGCAAAATTCCCATATCTAAAAACTTTTGATTGAAAAAGTTCAAAATTAACAACAGGATATTGAATCTTTTTTTCTTGGTTATAAAAAATTGCGCCAAAAATAAGAAAAACTGCGCTTAACACAATAATTCTTGTGGAACCCCAGCCCCAGCTGTGTCCTTTAGAAATTATTAATAACATTGATAGAGTTGTAATTAATAAATAAATCATTCCTGGGTAATCGAACTTAAATTCTTGTTTATGAACAATTTCAGGGATATATTTTTTGGAAAAATACGCTCCAATAAGCCCTATAACAATACTTGGGACAAAAATTATTCTCCAATTTGTATAATGCATTAAAAACCCGCCAATCATAGGTCCACTCATCCCTGCAAGCGCCATAAGAGCGGTTGAGAACCCAAGAGCCTTCGCTCTTTTGTTGCCTTTAAAAATTGATGAAATAATAGCGTAATTATTGGACAAAAGAATACTTGCCCCCAGTGCCTGGATGATTCTTGACAAAATAAGGGTTATAAAATTAATCGAAACGCTGTTAAAAAAGGCGCCAAGGGCAAAAACAAGATACCCTAAGGCATATAAATTTTTTCTTGAAACCAGATCATTGAGCTTTCCAAACAAAGTTAAAAAAGTCGATAAGATTAGAATATAGGCAGTTACCGCCCATTGCGCCCTATTAATTCCAATATTAAAATCATTTGCAATTTCATACAACGCAACATTAACGGTATTAGAATCCATCATTGCTAAAAACCCGCCAATTGCGCTCACTGTAAAAATTATCCACTTAATTTTATCTGTTTGATTGCTAAACATTTGTTTTTATCCATTAAAAATTAGAACCTCAATGATATTATCACTTTAATTTTTTTGCGTCAAATGCGATTTTTTGTAGTAGAATAAATTAGGAATTAAAAATTTAAGGAAGAAATTAAAAAAAATGTTTGAAAAATTTTTCTCAGATAGAATCTTATCCACCCCATCGTCTTTTATAAGGGAAATTCTAAAAGTTACGCAAAAACCTGAAATAATATCATTTGCAGGCGGACTTCCAAACCCGGTTTCCTTTCCTCAAGAAGAACTTAAGGTTTCAATGAATCGAATCGCCGAGACTTTTGGAGATAAAATTTATCAATACTCAACCACAATGGGGCTGGATAGCTTAAGAGAATATATTGTTGAAAGATACAAAAAAATTTGGTCAATGGATATTAATATCGATAATGTAATTATAACAACAGGTTCTCAACAAGCGCTGGATTTATTAGGGAAGGTTTTTTTGAATGAAAATGATAAGGTTATGGTTGAAAAACCTTCTTATCTTGGATTATTGCAGGCTTTTTGCTTATACAAAGCAAATTTTATCCAAACAAAACTTGACGACGAAGGATTAGATATCGACGAACTTAAAAACACAATTAAAACCCACAAACCAAAACTTGCTTATTTAATTCCGAATTTTCAAAACCCGACAGGATTAACCTATAGCGCTCAGAATCGAAAAGAGGTTTTTGAGGTTATTAAAAACGAAGATATGATTCTAATTCAAGATGATCCATATGGAGAATTGAGATTCGAAGAAGGAAAACGAATCCCTTATATTGGTTTGAATGAAACGGATAAAAATATTTACCTCGGGTCATTCTCAAAAATCGTAACGCCCGGAATGCGCTTAGGATTTATCATTGCAAACAAAGAAATTATTAAAATGGTTGAAACCGCAAAACAAGCGTCTGATTTGCATTCGAATATATTCGCTCAATATCTTATTTCAGATTACTTATACAACAACGACCTTGAGCGTCATATTGAAAAAATTAAAAAACTATATAAATCCCAAAGTGAATCTATGGTTAGTGCTATGAAAAAATATTTCCCTAAAAACATTAAATTTACTATTCCTAAAGGGGGGATGTTCACCTGGGTTACCTTGGAGGAAGGAAAATCCTCGGTTGATTTGTTTAATCGAGCAATCAAAAAAAACGTTGCTTTTGTTCCGGGCGATCCTTTCTATGTTAATCAAACAAATGTTAACACCTTAAGACTTAACTACACAAACGCCGATTCAAAAACGATTGAGGAAGGAATTAAGCGCTTAAATGAAGCAATGTTGGAAATTTAGAATAATATTCTTAACTTTTTTAACCTTAATTTCACTGCACGCAAACGCAAACACTGAAATTAAGGTTGTTAGGGTCTATGACGGGGATTCAATCTTAGCTCGGATTGAGGATAATATCTTTCGAATAAGATTAATAGGAATTGATTGTTTTGAAGGAACCGAAGGTATAAGAGCAAAAACACAGGCAAGGAAATTTAAACTAACGGAAGACGAAGTTATCGAAAAAGGGAACTTGGCAGGGGAAATCCTTAAAAAAGAACTTGAGAACAAAAAAGTTTATTTTGAATTCAAAGGAATCGACAAATACAACCGTGCCCTTGGAATTATAAGAGTTAATAATGAAAATATAAACGAAAAAATGCTAAAAACAGGCTATTGCAGCGTTTATTAATCTTTTACAATAAATTATACTTAATAGAAAAAATTAATTTAGGAAATTATATACAATTATGATTAATTTAGATACAATTAAGCGTATAGTTACCTAATTTTTATAGTTTATGATGATTTTTATTTATCTCTTTTTGTAATAAATATGCATCAATTGTTGTAATAAAATACTGGATATCTGCTTCATTTAATTTAGAAAGCCTACTTTCAAAAATTGAATTCAGAGTGCCTGTAACTTGTTTGTCAAATGAAAATAAATCCCTATATTCAACATTGAAGACCTTTTTAATGCTTTCAATGGTGTTGCAGTTAGGAAAATTAGTTCCTTTTTCAATTCTTGCAACAGTTGTTCTATTGATATCAATAAGTTCCGCAAATTTTTCTTGCGTTAAGTTTAAGGCTTTTCTATATTGTTTAATTTTTTTGCCAAATTCAATTTTTAAATCCATTAATTAAGTTTAATTTATGTTTGTAAAATTTTCTATGGCATACTTGATAAAACTTTGTTGCATTTTTTCATCATATATCGTATAATAAAATTATCGTAGTTTATACGATAAACCGTTTAGTTTTTAAAATACAAATTGGTTTATTAATAAAAAATAAAAGGGGCTTTTGCCCCTTATTCTTTAAGAAAGGTCAAAATGCATAACTTAAATTCAATACAGAAATTACATGAAATAAATAGTAAAATTCTAAACAAGTTAAATACAGATAATAACATCATCTCTCAAACTATAAGAAAAGAATATATCAACAAAATATATACAACAACTAAACAGTTAGAATATGAATATAATATTTTTTTAGAAAAAATAAATTAAGGTAATTATATGCCTAATTACACCTAAATTAATCATATTTTACCCAAAGGCTAAAATGTTGTTAGCATTCTAAATTAATTGGCCTCTGTAGAAAATTGATATTTTGCAAAAATAGGATTTTAATAAAAGCAGTCAAGTTAAGGATGGTTATCCTAGATAGTTTTAATGTATAATTGTGTAATTCACCTAAAATTATATCTATCGCTCAATAATTGCCCTAAGGACACGAAATGCAATTTGTTTTTCTTTTGCATCCATTCTGGATAACAAAAACTCAAGTGTTTCTAAGTTTTCTTTGTTGGAAATTTCACTTTCATTATCAAAATTGAAAAAATAGGCTATTGGAACATTTAACGCTTTGGATAAATTAAACAAAACTTTATACGAGGGGAAACTATAGCCTGTTTCAATTCCTGATATTGTTTGGTTGGAACAATCACAAAGTTCAGCCAATTTTTCTTGCGTAAGTTTAGCTAAAGACCTGTAATAATTGACTTTTCGTCCAAACTTTATCATTGTTTCTTTTTGTTCGTTTGTCATACAAAAAGCATATATTATTAACAAAAAACTCTAAACCGATTTTTATCGTAATCTATACGATTAAACTTTTAAATAACTTTTTTATTGTATTTGTTTTGAGCCGTTTCAATTCCTTGATTTATCCAACAATCGACTAAATCAAGCGCAATTTTTCCCATTTGGTTTACTTTTTTAAGCTCACTATCGGAAAAATTCCCCAAAACAAAACTGTCGATTGGAATTGAGGGAGGGACCGGTCCAACCCCGACTTTTAATCTATCAAAAACAGAGGTCCCGATTGAATTAATAATCGACTTTATTCCGTTGTGTCCTCCAAAACTTCCTTCTTTTTTTAATCGAAAGACTCCAAAATCAATCGTAGCATCGTCGTAAATAACCAAAATATCTTTATTGGAAAGCTTATAAAAATTAATAAGTTCAACTACGGCTCGACCCGATAAATTCATATAAGTTTTAGGCAATAGATATAGAATTTCCCCTTTTTTTGCAAAAAAAGAGTTAAATTTATCACTTAAGGTAATATCATTTGCCCTTAGAATTTCATCCACGATTAAAAACCCGGTATTATGGCGGGTTTTTCGGTATTTTTCCTCAGGATTTCCAAGTCCTATTATTGCTTTCATTTTTGATTCTCTTTTTATTTATTATTTGAATTAATCTTTTTTATTTATCTTCGTTGGTAATTAAAAAAAGTACAAAACGGTTTATTTGTAAAATAGCATACAAGCAGGAGTAAAATCAACCTAAAATGAAAAAAAATAATTTATCTAAAGAAAGCTCTCAATTAGTAGCAAATTTTTTAGAGAAAACAAAACTTCATAAAAAAGAATTCGCCCAAATGATTGGAGTAACTTTATCTTATGTTTATAATTTAATCGATGAAAACGTTCCTTTTTCAACCCGCTCAACAACTCTGGAGAGAATTGCGACCGTTATGGATATTAATCCCGAGGAGTTTATTGAGTATCAAATTCCCTCGGATATTGTAACTTATAGTGAAAATTTATTAATGCTCAAGGATTTAATCAAATTTAACAAACTTTCAACCCTTGATTTTTTAAAAATGTTCGAAAGAAAAAAAAGACTTGAACTGGTGGATATTTTAAGGGGCGCAAAACCAATCCAAATAGACTTTTCAGAACTTAAACAAATAGCAAGCGCACTTTCAATGTCCAAAGAAGAACTTTTTTCACTGTGGAAAAAAAGAATGGTTGAATACTTGCAAGAAGGCGGTTTTAACATTGAAAAAAACAAAAAACTACTGGATTCAATGTTTGATTGCGCTTATTCGAATATTGAATATGAAAGTTAATAAAACTTTACAAGTGTAACAAAACGATTGACTTTATAATACCCTTTTTTGTACCATATTATTAAGACTATTATGATGAAACAAGGTATAACAATGAAGGGTTCAACATTACATAGGTCGAGTTTAACTCGAGAAAAAATGGGGCTTTTGGCAAGTCTTTGTCAGACTGAGAAAAAACACAATACAAGAGCGCAGCTGAATCATTACTACAAAACAGCTAAATCCCACGAATTAGACATTCTTTGGGGCAATGTTCAAAAAAGCATTCAAAGAGTTCACGGCGCCACCAAAGGTTCAACGCATAAATCTCCTGCTGTTTATTTAATAGTTGGTTTTATAGCAGGTGTTCTTTTTACGTCATTAATCACTTTCATTGTTTCTGTTTCTACAATGACGCCCAAACAGGTTGTTAAAAAAGAACAAAAATCTAACGTTGCAATAGTTAATGAAAACGTAATTGAGGAAAGTTCCCCCGAAACTGTTGTAACTCAAGAAAAATACGTTGTAAAACAGGGCGATACCTTAAATGGAATTGCTTATCGTTTCTATGGAAGATATGACGAATCAAAAATCTTGGAAATTCAAAAAATAAATCGTATCTCAAATCCGCAAGCAATAAGCATAGGACAAGAGCTAATAATTCCTGTTGAACAAGAAAGATAAACTTTAATACTTTAGTGCAATAGATAATTAAATTTTCTAATATTGTTTAGCTCCTTTAAATAAGCTAAAAATTTATAAGGAGTTAAAAATGAGAAAAATATTTTTATTAATTTCAATTTATTGTATTTTTTGTTTGAATTTTTCATACGCAGACGTGATTTCAGGAAAAGTTGATCACAATGATATGAATTATCAAAATAGAATTGTTGATAAAAAAACAAACAAGCCCTTAAGCAACGCAAAAATTTCAATTCCTGAAATTGATTATACAACTTATTCGGATAAAAACGGAGCTTTCCAATTGAATGCCGATATAAGCGATAAAACGGTTTTGTTTGTTGAAAAAGACGGGTACAAAGTTTTCTCTTTAACGGTTGATAATTCTGTAATAAAAGGTCCCTTAAAACTTGGAATTGAACAATCAAGCCCGTTTGACCTGCAAATTACGCAAGGCGTTATCCACTTGGGGGATAATATGTATTCTTCTAATTCCGCCAACAGTACCGATTTTAAGTTGAGCGCCAACGGACATTTTTTATCGAAAAGATTTAAACGTCCAAAAGCAGGGCAGAATCAGGATGTTGTCGTTCGAATCGGGACAATAATCGGACTTGACACGAAAAAAGCTAAAGAAACAGGACAGAATAGAATTGCTAAGGTCTATTCCTCCCCAACCGAAGTATTTGTAAACGGGAAAAGAATAGGAACAATAGAACTCAACGGGGATAATATCGAAATCCTAATTCCACGTCATATATTAAAGGAAGATAACGAACTTGTTATTAGGACAGGACAGAATTTATTCCAAACAGATTATGTTGATTACGATGATATAGAACTTGCTAATGTTAGAGTGGAAACAAAAGAAAAACACCATTTTGCTCGACACTAAAAAACTTTATAGTATAATTTATACTATGATAGAACCAAGAAAAACATTAAAAGACTTATCAAGTTATCAAACAGACGAATATTTGCCCCAATGGCGCTTAAAATTGGACTCCAATGAAAATATTTATGGAGTGAACCAAATAATTCTCAATACACTAAAAAATCTTGATTCTAAAGATGTTTCTTTGTATCCTTGCTATGGCGAACTTCTAGATGAATTATCAAAAAGATACAAAGTTGAAAAAAACAGATTATTATTGACAAACGGCTGTGATGAGGCTTTGTCGGTTATTGTTAACACATATTTAGATAAAGATTTAGAAATTCTATCCTACAATCCGACTTTTTCAATGCCTTTATTATACGCAAAAATCCTAGGGGCCAAAACAAAACAAATCCAATACAGCGAAAAATTTGTTTTTAAACAAGAGGAAATTGAAAAAAATATTTCAACTGATACAAAAATAGTCTATATTGCAACTCCCAATAATCCAACGGGTGAAATTGTGCGCCCGAGTGTCCTTCGAGGGATTCTGGAACAATTTAAAGACGTTCTTTTTATAATCGATTGCACATATATAAATTTTGCTTATGATGTAGCTTTTGAGGATTATATCGATTTAATTAATGATTTTGACAACGCAATTCTACTAAAATCTTTCTCTAAAGACTTTGCCCTGGCCGGGTTGAGACTCGGTTTTTGCATTAGCGATAAGTCTATCATTAACAACTTAAAAAAAGTTGCATCTCCTTATAATGTTAATATTGCAGCAATTAAAAGCGGGCTTTGCGTTATAAAAAACGAAGAAAAATTCGAGCAAATAAAAGAACTTAATGCAACAAACAGAGAGTTTTTATCTAAAGGCTTATCTGACTTTGGATTTACCCCCTATAATTCCCAAGGAAATTTCATCTTATGTGATTTTGGTCCTTATTGCGATTTTTATTATGAAAAACTCAAAAAAAACGGGGTTATTGTAAGACGATTTAATAAAGAATCTCCGATTTCAACCTGTCTTCGTTTAACTGTCCCAACAGAAGGCGGGGTTCGATATATTCTTGAATTATTAAAGAAAAAAGACCTTTTAATTTTTGATTTAGACGGGGTCGTATTCGACGTTAGAGATTCCTACAACACGGCGATTAAAGAAACTTTTAAATTCTTTAGCGGACTTGAAACCAACGATGTTGAAATTGCAAAAGTGAAAAATCGTGGAAATATGAATTGCGATTGGGATACAACCAAATGTTTGCTTGAAGAAAAAGGGGTTTTTGTTGAAATTGAAAAAATTATTGATATCTTCCAGAATCTTTTTTTCATACCCGATTGCAAAGACAAAGAATTTTTAATCGATAGAGAAAAACTCTTAATCCCCAAGGAAACTTTTTTAGAATTATCCAAAAAATACGATTTTGTTGTTTTCTCAGGAAGACTCAAAGAAGAAGCTTTGTATTCTTTAAAAAAATTCGATATTGATAAATATTTTTATTATTATATTACAGCGGACGATTTACCCAAAGACCTTTTAAAACCCGACCCCAAGGGGGTTTTAGAAATTATCGAACATTGTCCTTGTAAATCAATAAAATACTTAGGCGATAGCGTTGATGATATTATCGCAGGAAACAAAGCAAATGTTGACACAATCGGAGTAATTTCCCCCGGTGCCGATTACAATATTATGAAAAATAACTTTAAACACTTAGGCGCTAAGTACATCCTGGGGGATATTCTGGAACTTAAAGATTTTTTAAAGAGGATTGAATCTAACTTATGATAAGAATAGCTGAAAAATCAAGAACAACAAAAGAAACAGATATTAAACTAAAAATCAATTTAGACGGATGCGGGAATTATAAAATAAACACCCCTTGCGAGTTTTTTAATCATATGCTTGATTGTTTTAGCGCCCATAGTTCGATTGATATTGAACTTGAGGCTAGTGCGCTGGATAACAATTTTCATCATTTAATTGAGGATTGCGCCATTGTTCTTGGCTGCGCTATTAAAGAGGCTCTTTTAGACAAAAGAGGGATAAAAAGATATTCAAGCATAATCCTGCCTATGGACGATGCTCTTGTTATGTGCGCTCTTGATATTTCAGAGCGTCCATATTTTAAATTAAGTGCGGATTTAAAGGATGAAAAAACCCAGGATTTTGAAACCGTCCTATTCTATCACTTTTTTAATACCCTTGCTATGAACTCCGGTTTTTGTTTGCATATCAAAGTTTTAGATGGTTTTGACACTCATCATATAATCGAAGCTGCCTTTAAAGCGGTTGCAAAATGTGTTTTTGAATCAATAAAAATTGTCAATGACAAAATACCTTCCACAAAAGGGCAATTGTAGAACTCCTTAAATCGTGCAATTATTAAACAAAACGAACAATAATAAAAAATAATCGTTTAATAATTTGTAAGATAATAAAGGAGAAAAAATGAACGAAGAATTCGAAAACAAGGAACATTGCAACTGTTTTTGTAACAGCAAGGGTTTTAGAAAATTTTTAATCGTTGCACTTGGTAGTTTTGTTGGTGTTTTTTGTGCTCTAAGCCTATTTTGCGCACTTCACAGACCCCCGATGATGGTTCCCTCTCATTGTCATTGTCATTCTTGTCATTGTCATTGCAATCACGGTTTTCATCATCCCAAGTTTCAAAAACACCATAAATTCAACAAAATCGATAAATTTAAAAAAGATGTTGAAAAAGAAAACGAACAAGACGAAGATTAAATATAATTATAAAAAAGAACTTTTTTAAAGAAAGTTCTTTTTTTTACTTGAATTATTAAATTGTTTATGGGATGATAAAAAAGAACAAAAATTGAAGCTTGAAAAAATACATATAAATGGCAAGGTAGCTCAGCTGGCTAGAGCGTACGGCTCATACCCGTGAGGTCGAGAGTTCGAGTCTCTCCCTTGCTAATTTTTTTTGCTTTTTTCGACACCAAAGCCGATATTTTTCCCTAAATGTATTTTGACAGATAGTTCCAGAAAAACAGACAGTTTCAGATTTTTGGGCAACTACCCCTCAAAATTTTTTAGTTGGGAATAAAAAAATTTTAGTTGAGAAAAATTTTCATTTAGTCAAGATTTTAATTAACACACGGTTTACATACAAATCACAACCAACTTAAATCTAACAATAATCCGAAAAAATACGATTTTAGCACATTAGAAAAAGTTGCAGATTTATAAACACGGAACTTTTGCAGACGAAACGCACTAAAATGAACTCATAGAATTTACATTTAAACACTCTTTATATCTATAATTTAGACTATTATTAATAAACTAACAAACGGTTTGAGAATTGTGCTAAAATTTTTCAAAAATCCAAATTTGCGGAACTTCTGGAACCTAAATTAAACATCAATTTTTAATATTATTTGATTTAAAGATATAATTTTCGTAATTTGACATTTAGAATTACTTCTTTTTGTTATCTTGATGATTTTCGCCCCATTCACACATAGCATACAATATCGGTATAAACGATTTGCCTTTTTCAGATAAGCTATATTCTACTTTTGGCGGAATTTGGTGGTATTCTTTTCTTTTTACTAAATCATCTTTTTCAAGCTCTTTTAAATTTAGGCTTAATGTTTTATGTGAAATAATATCTAAATACCTTTTTAAATCGTTGTAGCGGATAACTTTATGGCGATAAATAGCATATAAAATTGTTAGTTTGTATTTCCCGTTTATTAATGAAAGCGTATGGTTAAAGCCTGTTTTATCAAAACTTTCAACTTCTTCTAAACAATTCTTTTCTTTATTCATCATATTACTTTCTTTTGGTATAGTATCTAACTAAAATGTGCGTACTTGAATTAATTATAGTTACAATATATCATAAAACTTGGAATAAAAGGAGATTACTTATGAGAGATGATATTAAAGAATACAATGTTGTTGAAAATTTAGGGAAAAAATTCTGCGAAGCAGTTAAAAAAGGTGATAGTTCCATAATTAGACCTCACTTTTATGAAAAAGCCTGTTTCTTTGGACAATTAAATGAAACAACCTATCAATCAGGCTCAATTCAAGAATTTTATGACACGATTGATAAATTCGGGGCTTGTGGTGATGATTATATTTCACGAGTTGACGTTTTAATGGTTGAAAAAACTATTGCAACAGTTAGGGTTATTGAAGATAATTGGCACGGATACAAGTTCACAGATTTGCTTATTATGAATAAAATAAATGGCGAATGGAAAATAGTTGCAAAAGTTTATGATACTTTAGCTTAAAATACTTAATTAAAGTCATAAAAAAATACAGATGGGATAAGTTTTTTCATCTGTATTTTATATTATTAAATCGAATGAAAGTTTTTCTCAAACCATGTGTTAATTAATACTAAAATCCCCGACACATCAACGAAGGACAAGTGTGCCTGTCGTTTTTAGCGCAATTTTTACAGCTTTAAATTATAGATTCAAAGATTAATTATTGAATTTAAAAAAACCTACAAATGTTCTTTGAGTGCTTCGATTACGTCTAAATAAGCTGCAAGTTGTTCTTTTGATGAGGAATTTATTATTTTATATAGTTTCTGTTTTTCAAAAGAAACATCCCCGATATCTTCAATCCCAAAATCTTTAAAGGAAAGTTCCAAGACCTCCAGCATTTTTAAAAAATTATCCAAAGCCGGATAATTTTTGCCCGTTTCGATTTTACTAAGATGTTTTTCGCTAATACCAATTTTTTCGGCAAGCTGGGACTGTTTCAAGCCCTTTTTTTTCCTTGCCTGCTTTAGAATTGCAGCTATATATAATTTATCCGTATAAATCATCTTAATACACCTATTACCTTTTTATAAAATAAACCACTAATGATTACTCGTGAACACGACATGTAACGGATATTAAGATAAATAATTATTTGTATTGACTACTGTTTTTATTCGTTATAATTTATTAAAGTGATTATATATGATTATTTTTTAATTTAGTAATCATATATATGGAATAAAATATTAAATGGAGAAAAGTTATGAAAAAGACACTACTTGCAAGTTGTATTCTTGTCGGAATTGCATCAATCAAAGCAAATGCGATTGAACTTAAAGTCCCAACCGCAGCGAATATTGGCAGTTCAACATCTCAAAAAAACGCTCAACAAACAGCTGCAAACGAAGCTTATATAAAAGCTTATCAAAAAAAATTGGCAGAGCAGAAAAAAGCGCTTGACGGAGTTGTTAACTATGATTTACAAGCCAGATTGAATTTAGCAAACGTCATTTTGGATTCTCAAAAAATTAATGAAATTAAAAATTTAAAAGGCGAAGAAAAAGACCTAAAACTTAATGAATATTTGGTTAGCGAGCTAACAAACGAAGAATTTCCTCTAACTTATATTCAATATGAAGATGCAAAAAAGACGGCTTATCTGGACGCAATAACAAAAATAGAAATTACGAATAATCGATATAAAAACGTCTCCAATCAACTTACAGCTCCTTTAAAACAAATTGTTGACGGTAACGTTAGTGCAATAAGCGCTAAGGAAGAATTAAAAAACGCAGCCGGTATGATTTTGGGCATTAAAAAAGACATTGGAGCAAATTCCGCAGTAAGAAAAGCTGTGCATAAAGCAACAAGAACCATAAACAAAGCAAACAGACAAGAAGGCGGGGGCGATGTAATAACAGTTGTCATTCCGGACACTGAACGTGTAATCTACCCTAAAGATGGTGTCATTGGAAGTATTAACGCACAAATGGACGAAATTAACTACAAAGTTCAAGGGGCTAATAAGGTATTAACTAATACTTTATTAACAAAAGAGCAAATCGATAGTTTAAAAGCTATTCAGAATAATTCCGAATTGTCCGCCGAAGAAAAAGCAACTGAAGGTAAAAAACTTGCAAATAGCTATATTCAAGAAAACAACACTGACGGAACGATTTCTAAACGTTTATCCGAATTAACACCTGCCCAAAAAGAGCAATACACAAAAGCTTCTCAAACCATAACGGAAGCAGTAGGAGAATATGGCGCATTGGCTGTTGTTTGCACAAAACTTGGTTTTAATATCTACAAAAATCCTCTAATTGCAGCTCCTCTTGTTTTTGAAGTAGGAGCACTAAAAGATAGCGCAGCTTTGCTTAAAACAAGCGCTTCCGATTTAGGTAAATCCTTGAGTCAGATTAAAAAAATTAACAGCGCTAACAATATTGTTGTTGAGAAAAAAAAGAGCACAGATAATGCTGGCAAAATAAAAAGCGTAGGATTTAAAAATCTTACAAAGTAATAATTAAAAGGAGAATTAATGAAAAAGATTTTAATAGGGCTTTTGTTATTGCTTTTGTTGACCTTGAATGTAAATGCTACAGAAATTGATATCACAGGGACCGGAAGGGCAGCTTTAAGCGGATATGATATTAAATCAACAAGAGAACAAGAAGATTTATATATGAATAACAAAGCCCATAAAACAAAAACGGAGTTAATGCACACCCAACAAATAAAAGAAGCGTCAAGACAAGCAGAAAAAAGAAAAAAGGAGGATAAAAGATTATCGAGCTCTTTAAGAAGTGCGGTTGTAACAACAGCAAGAGAAAGAGCGGAAAAAAATGCGATAAATCTTTTGCTTGATAGAACCCTGGGCGCAAACGCTTCAAAGTTGCCCGAGGTTCAAGAAAAATTCAACGATGTTTTTTCTCAGCTTGATACCTACGTTATAAATAAGAGCTATTCAGGTGAAGTTATTGATAACGACTATATTGCAAAAGCAAAAATGACCGTTGATGAAACTGCGTTTAAGGAATTGGTTTCCGATTTAGGAATTGCCATAAATACGCAGAATATAAGGGCTCACAGTATTTTAATCGTAATGGATGAATTTTTTTCTGCTCCCTCTGATATGCACGACAACGTATTAACAAAAGAAGTGACAACGTATGATTATAAATACAACGAAAAAGATAAAGAAACAACAAAAGCTTCTTACAAGGATTCAAACAACGCCAGTGCATCTTCAAGCGGGGGCTATGGGAATTGGTATGGCGCAGGATACAATTCGGCAAAAATGTCCGCTAAAAGTTCAACATCTGCAAATTATGGCAATTTTGTAGATTATTCCAAAAACGAAAGCGAATTTTTCCAGAATATAAAAGAATATGCTCCTAAAAATCCTAAAGCGCAAAATTTAAACTACACCCAGCCGGCTTTGGTTCAAGCGTTTAATCGATCGGGAATTAAGGCTATTGATAATGATATGTTTAAAAGCAAATATTTTAAAGGAAAGCCGATATCCTCCGATCAGCTAACCAATTCCAAGGAGCTTGAAAAATATGTCAAATTCGCACAAACTGACGCAAAAGCAGACTATTTTGCAATCGGTGTTTCATATATTACCGACAACGGAGTTGATTCAAGCACGGGAAAAAGAACTTGCGACGGACAAGTTTTTGTAAAAATTTATTCAACGCAAAGCGGTGAACTTATTGCGTCGGGTTCACTCAGCGATACTTCCTTTGGAAACAGCGCAGACCAAGCCCGTGTCGCCGTTGCAAATAAAATCGGACCGGGACTTGGAGATGTTTTATCAAAACAAATTGAGAATTACTACAAAAAAAGAAATATGTATGGAAGTGAATATTTAGTTGAAGTTAAGGGAAATTTTCTACCGATAGAAAGAATCAATCTTAATAAAACCCTGCAATCAGCTGCTAATTTAAAGGCTACTCCAAAAAGTTTTGATAATTCAAAACTCGAATACACTGTAAACTACAAAGGCACAGAACCCGTTGGAGACGAAATATTTGTGCAATTAATTAAAGTTTCTCCAAAATTTAACAACTACAACTACACATTAAAGGGGAATCAAATTATATTTGAGCCTTTAAAAGGAAAAGATAATCTATGAAGAAAATAGCACTTATTTTATTGGGGGTGTTAATTACACACTCCCCTTTCTCTTTAGCAAATGAAAACCTTATTTCGACATATCCTGTTAGCGGAGTTTTTTTATCCTATGGGGTTAAAGGAGAAGAATTTAGGAATCTTTTTGAGAATAAAAACATTAAGCAAATGTTTATCAATGATTTTATAAAAAACTACAAAAATAATTTTGATAATATAAATTCTGAAATTACGGACAAAAATAAGTACAAAACAATTGTAAGCTACCTTGCAATTCCAAGAGCGTCCAAATATATTGACAAAAAACCAAACGGGGATGAAATTTATCTTCCAATAACAATGAGTTTGAATTTCGTTAATATTCTAACAGGAGAAACAATATACTCAACCTCTGCTACAAAATTTGGAAAAACATTAAAAGACAATAAAGAAGAAATTAACAAAGAATACATTGACGCTTACAACAGAGCACTTTTTGAAGTAATAAACAAATCCAAAATCGGATTTAAACCATTCAAAATTTCAACCAAAGTGGTGGATAGTTATAAAAACGTTATAATTCTTGATAAAGGTACGGAAGTCGGAATAACAAAAGACGATTTGTTGGTGGACGAGGAATCCAACCAGCTTTCAATAATTTATTCCACTCTTAATTATTCCGTCGGGAAAAATCTTTTTAACAGCGATATAAAAAACGAAACGATTTTTAATAAATTTTCTTTAAGTCAACTTAATAAAATAAAAGTTTTATTGATTAATGACATTGGAAACGAAACAATGTATGATTTACTTGTATCGAATTTGGGAAATGATTCAAAAATCAATTTGCTTGCCCTAAATCCTACTTTTAATAATATGAGAAGTTCGGTCGTTGCTCTAAATAAAAATTTTTCCTCAACCAATATATACAAAAGAAATCTTCCCAATTATTATATGATTTTTAATTTCACCCCGCCGACAAAAACAACCCTTGCGCACAATCAAAGCGGGTTGGACAGTGAATATTTTCAATTAATGGGTTGCGGGACAATTTTTGATAAAACCGGAAAAATCGTTTTCGCTCAATGTGATAACTACAAAACAAATCCTCGATTTACAAAAGACGAATATCGAACCCAAGATGAAAATATTGTAGAACAGCTAACCAAAGGGCTTATTGAGAATTTGAGCGCTAAAATTAATGAAAAAATTGATTTTAAGGAATATGAATTTAGAATCAAAAAAATTGAACAAGATTCTATTGTAATTGAAGATAAGACAGAAATTTTGGGGGTTGGGAATAATGTTACGATTTATAAAAAGGTAAAATCCAACAATAATCAAGAATATTTTGTCCCAACGCTGGAATATGAAGTTGTTGATAGTATAAAGGGCTTAACAACTTGCAAATTGTCTTATCCGTATATTGATAATGTCGACAAACCCTCAAAATCAGATATTGCAAAATCAACCTTGATTGTAGCCTCTAAAGGTTCAAAATCCTTTAGTGTTGATACTAAAAATCTTGAACTGGAGGATAATTCCATAAAAAATTAATGGACTGGATAGAATTATAACCCCAATAATTGCTTCCGGGTTTAAAAAACCTTTATCACTAGATCAGGAAATTATTGCAAATAAAGTGGATTCAATAAACAAAACGGGGATTTTTAACAAAAATTTATCAATTCCAAAAAGCAACTCTCAACTAATAATTAAACCCCAATATAAAATTACGCTAAAAAAGCACAAAGTTAAAGGTTATAGCAAAATTGACACATATACAATTCTTGTTAATATATCAACTTATAAAAGCGATAAACTATTGACTCAAAAAGCCCTATCCCAGGATATTACCCTCACAATTCCCCTAAAAAACGGGGATAGAATTCTAGAATATGAAATATTAAAAACAATGAATTCGCTTTTTAATTCAATTTCAACTCAAATATAATATTTCTTATTGAACCTTGAAATAGGCAATTGTTTTATCTTTTGCCTATTTTTTTTCTAGAATTCATCAACTAAAAGTTCATAAAGATTTTTAAGTTCCAGTGCCCTTTGTTTGACAAGCTCGTTTTTATCGCCAACTTCAATATTTCTATACATTGAACCTTGTTTTTTATCAAAAATTGCACCTATCGCCTCAAACTCCGATTCCTGATACTTTTTCCAGTTCTCTTGAGCCGATAAGACCGATTGATAGTCGCTATCATTTAAATTATCTTTAAATAAATCCAAATATTTCCCAATTTCCACAAACCAAGAATCCATAGCTTGATAAACACATTCGTTCATATCGTTTGTATTGTATTTGTCCTCCATACACTTATCAAGCGCTTTATCAATCGGATGATTGTTTGGATTTTGAGGTTTTTCTTCTTGATTATTTATCTTAGTGTTATTGGATTCTTTATCAACAGAAACCAAATCGGATTTTTCGCTTATTCTAGGATTATTCGATTTTTTATTGGCAAAAATCCAAAAAGATTGTCCAATAACAACCAAAATAAGTAAAATTATTAAAATATTTTTTTTCATAAAATCCCTCTATTCTTTTTTGTTATTCTGTTCCGATCCGGTTGTTTTGTCAAATATTTTTCTTTACAAAGCTTAATATTAAATAAAGTTCCTTAAACTTAATGTCGATATTGTGTTTATGAACTCAATTAATGCTATTGAACAAAAAATTTATATTAATAAAACAAACGAGAAAACAACTGTCAATAATGAGGAAAACACACTTGAATTCTCCAATTCAACTGATTTTTCGAAAAATTTGGATGTTGAGAATTTTGTTAGTAGTGATTATGAGCTAATTTATACTCAAATTGAGAATAAAATTGAACAAAAAAAACTGGAACTTGAAAATAAGCAAAAACCAACCAGTGAACTAGGTGGATTCTTTAATAACGCAAAAAAATTTTTAGGGGTGGAAAATAAAGAAACAAAAAAAATTGAAGAACTCGAAAAAAAACTTTTGGATTTAAAGACTGATAAAACAAACGTTCTTCAACTGTACGAAGATGCTTTTGGGGAACAATTAAGCAAGGATGAGTTTCTTGAACTTAAAGAAAGTAAAAATTTTGTCGATAATCTTGATTCTCAAATGAAGGATTTAATTAAAGAATCCTTAAAAGAACAGGTTTTGTCCCTCGATAATTATTTAGCTCAAATACAAGAAGAAAACGGTCCCATTGGGACTTTGTGGAACGATTTTAAAAACACAACAGGAATTGGTGCGAGTTCCAATAAAGCAAAAAGTGAAATTGAGAACTTATTAAATCAACTTAATCAAGAAGAAGATTTAGGAAAACTGTACAAAAATTTAGTTGGAAAAAACTTAACCCAAGGGGAACTTGAAAAATTTGTTCAAGGAGAATCCTCCTTATATGAATCAAATTACGCACAAGCGGTTATTGAATACGCAAACGGACAAGAAAGCTGCGTCGATTTAGTAGCCGATATTACCTCAGGGGTAGTTTCTTTTGGATGTTATTCCCTCGCTCTTGGCGGGGCAATCGCAGCGCCTTTTACAGGGGGCGCAAGTTTAGCGCTAAGTGCCGCTGCAATTGGTGGAGCTAGTTTAGCGGGAGGTGTAACAAAAACCGCAATTAAAGGAATTGACTCTAAACTTGGAGGAAGGGAATATTCTTTTTCTAAAGGCGCTAAAGACTTTGGATCCGGTGCAATAAACGGACCTTTAGCGGCATTGAGCGCAGGGGTTAGTCTTGGGGTTGCAAAACTTGGGTCTAAACTTGGAATCGGAGTTGCAAAAACCGCACTTCAACAAGCGCAGAACCAAATTGTTGTGGGATTAGGGAAATCCGTAACTAAAGATGTTGCAAGCACTGTTTTTGAGGCAGGAATTAAAAACGGTGTTATTGGAATTGGCGATCAAGCGATTAAAAATATTGCAACCGAAGAATCAATGCGCTACGCTTTTAAAGAAGCAAACGAACAAGCAATTAAAGTTGTTGCAGCTGATACTTTTGGAAAACTTCCCAATCAAAGTGCGATTAATCAAATTTCAAAAGCGATTCTACAAACCAATCAAACAAGCACAAAAGCACTTTTAGAAGGCGCAACAATATCTAAAAACGCACTTTTAGCGCAGCAATTAAGTTTCCAAACCTTGCAAAACGCAGCTGCAGGAGCAGGATTGGGCGCAGTTAGTTCAGGAAGTGAGTATTTATTAAACACGCAAAGTAAAGATTGGAATTTTGAAGATTTAGGAAAAAACGCATTCCAAGGGGCGATTGCAACAGGAGCAAGCGCCGGTTTAATGGGGGCATTAAATTTTGGGGCGAAAAATATTATAGGGAACACTAATAAAAACTTAATTGGTACAAATGGTTCAACTATTGATAGCACAAAAAACGAACTGGCACTTATCAATGATTTTAACTCAATTAATCAAAATTCATTAACCAAACAACCAATAATTACCCCTCTCAAACCTTCGGAATTAAAAAGCGCCCTTGCAACAAAAGATAATATTCCGGATTTTATTAAAAGCTCAATTAATTCAATTGAAAAACTGGAAACTTACAATAATTTAGATAAAATTCTTAATGAATCAAAAATATCAGAGGATAAAAAAACTCAACTGACAAAATGGGTTTTTAATGGTTTTAATGACCCAAATTCAGCTTATCAAGCTGCGTCTCAATTATTAACAACAGAAAAAGAACTTGATGTTGATTTGTTGAGTGAATTAACAATTAAAGAATACAACAAAAATCAAGTAAGCGGGCTTTTGAATAATACGATTATTGATAAAATGAGTTCGGATTATATTAAAGAAATCGACAACACACAGGACGATTGGGGCGAATCCGTTGATATTGAAGAAAAAAAATCTTGTTTTAAAGCAGGGATTATAAGTGAGTATTTAAAATATATCGATAACAAAAACGCACAATATTTAAATGAATTCTTAACCAACAACATTCCTCCTTCTTTATTGCCTTATTGGAGCGGGGAAAGTTTGGAAATTTATAACAATTATTTGTCCTGTTTGGATAAAATAGATACACAAAAAACTTTCGATATCATCCAAAGACGAGGACACAACCTTGAATCAATAAAAGCAATTTTTAATGATAATCCTATCAATTCAACAAATTTGAGACTTTTAGAATTTAAAGATTTCGATAAATTTAAAGATATCGACGCAGATAATTTTTGTCAATTGTCAACCAACGACAAAAAAGAATTTTTAAATGCATATATTTCCTCAATTACGCAATCCGATATTCTGTATGATAAAGATTTTTTAAATAATTATTCCGAGCTTTCAAGCAGAATGAAAATTTTTTCATCCATTGAATCAAACGACAAACAAGAACTGTTAAAAAACTATCAAGATACACTAAGAGAACTGCTAAACCAAATTCCCGATTCAGATAGAATCCCGATTCAAGAATCAAGTGACAACAAAAAATTTATGAGTGAATATCAAATCCAAAACCCGATTCCTGCAATGACGGACGATATTTCAAAACTCGATTACAGAATTGAAACGATAAATAATGAAAACTACAAAGTTGTAACCATAGATTCCAAAGAAGATATTGCAATTGCAACACACGGATTTCCTGACGGCGGGATTTTAAATATTGAAGCACTGGAAATAACCGATAAAAACGAAGTTTTGTGCGTTGGATTAAAAAGCAAAGAAAAAGATATTAATTTCTATGGTCAAGAATACGCTCTTGCTATAAAACCACGACTTGGTGACGATTGGCTTGTTCAAGCCAGCTGTGATATTGACTCGGGCAAAGGAGCGCAAAAAAATATTTTCAATATTAATAAATATTGTCTTCGAATAACTCCCGAGGATAGAACAACAAAATATATTCCCGAATTAATCAAAAAAGAACTCGATTTAACCCAAGAACAATATACAAAACGAATGGATATGATAAAGAATTGCACAACTTTAGATAAAATTAAAACAATTGATGCTGAACTTGAATCTGCAATAAGAAAAGTGCTCCAAGAAAACAAAACCTATGAAGGCTTGGTTCGACCCGAAGTTATGGGAATTTGCGTGGATTCCAATAAAGAATTATCTCAAATCGACAAGGATATTCTTGATTATTGCAAAAGAAGGGATATTCCAATAATTCAAGTTAAAAATTCAAAAAGCGCTAAAAAAAGCTCAACCAACCCGCAAACAAAACCGGTTGAACAAAAAATTGTTGAAAAAGAAGTTGTTGTTGAAAAACAAACAGAAACAACAACTCCAAAAGTTGACAATAAAGAAGATTTTGACTGGTTAAACGATGACTGGCTGGAAGAAGGCAGCGCTCAAACAGAAACTTCAAAAGTTAATAATGAAAAGGATTTTGACTGGTTGGATAACGACAGCGATTGGGAATAATTAAACCACTAAATTAATGAACATTTTTTTGGAATTATTTCACAAACCTTAAGCCGATTGTTGCAATTATTATTAAAATTATGAAAAAAATTTTCAAGAAAGAGAATGTTTCTTGAAAAAAGAAAAAACCAATTAACGCTACAAGAACAATTCCAAGCGCACCCCAAATTGCGTAAGCAACGCTTATATCAATCGTTTTAATTGATAAAGATAAAAAATAAAAACAAAATAAATACGAAACAATCGCTCCGATTGAAGGAATTAACACACTAAACGCATTGGAATATTTAAGGAGCATTGTCCCTATTGTTTCAAAAATTATTGCTAAAAATAAACATATCCAACTCAAAATAAATATATCCCAACCCGAACTAAATCTTAAAAATGCAGCCTTAAAAAATTTTTAAGGCTGCAAACTTAATTTATACACTCGGTTTATTTTACAACAAGCGCTGTATCAACCAAAACTTTAAATGCATCGGGTTCGTTTACCGCAAGTTCAGCTAACATTTTTCTGTTTACTTGAATATCTGCTTTTTTAAGTAAATTCATAAATTTTGAATAACTTAAATTGTATTCACGAACCGCTGCGTTAATTCTAACAATCCAAAGTGAGCGCATATTTCTTTTTAAATTGCGTCTATCTCTGTATTGATATTTTAGTTTTTTCATAACAGCGATATTTGCAACTTTAAAGATTCTGCTTCTTGCACCTAGAAAGCCTTTTGCAAGTTTTAATATTTTTTTATGTCTTTTTCTTAGAACATTTCCACGTTTAACTCTCATTTTCTAGCCCCTTCCTATCTTGAAAATTTCTTTTTGTACGGTAATTCTTTAGCAATCATTGCTAAATTTCCTTCAAACACTTCGGTTGTGCCTGAAAGTCTGTTTTTTCTAGCGGGACTTTTGTGAGCTAATAGGTGACCCTTGCCTGCTTTTTGGCGCAAAATTTTACCTGAACCGGTGATTTTGTAGCGTTTAGCAGCGGATCTGTGTGTTTTCATTTTTGGCATTTTCTTTTCTCCTTATTTTTCTTTAAAAACCCTTGTGGCATACCATAAACCACTTTAGGCTATTTAATTATAGATAAAAGAAAAAAAATTTGCAAGTAAACTTAAAAATTCTTAACCCGATTGAATTCATTTTGGATATCGTCTAAATCCAAAAACGCATAATTATCAAGAACAATACCCTCATTTAAGTCATAATAAAAACTGTGGGGGTTATTATTTTTATCAAATAGAATTTCTTTGGGGTTTATATTTTTTTCCCTTAAAACCTCATTAATATTACAATAAAGCTCCTTGCTCTTTTTTTCTTGTCCTCCAAATAGCGTTGCAGAGCATTTTTGGTCGTTTTTTGATAAATCGCTAATAAAAGAGGAAATTTGTTTTTGCATATAATAAACATCCCTTGGATTTTGATGTTTTTCGGGCGCTAAATGCAATAAATACGCATCTTTTTGGTTATTCAACAAAACGCAAATGCAATCAAGAATACTATCCGTGTAACCTTTGTTAGCGTGGATAAAAATATTCGATGTATAAAGATTATTCATTAAATCAAAATTAGAATATTCGTCTTTTATAATTCTTTGTTCTCTAGTTAAATTTTTCTTAATTGAACTTTTAAAAGAATTTATTTTTTGATTGATAACTTTTCGACTTTCAAATTGAGACAAAAATAAGATAGGAAGTTGTTTTTGAGCGCTTTTTTGAAAGGGCGCAAGGTTAGTCGTTGAAAGAATTTTATAATTTGGTAAAACTTTAATCATAATTTAATTAAAACAAATTTTCCATAAAAATTGTTTATGTTAATATTTTTATATGGAAAAAGTCGTTTTATCGAAATTGTCATTAGAGGAACTTATCGATTATATCGAATCAATCGGGGAGAAAAAATTTAGAGCGCAACAAATTTTTTCTTGGATTTGGGCAAAAAACGCTAAAAATTTTAATAATATGACAGATGTCAAAAAAGAATTTAGAGAATTCTTGGAAAAAAACTGCCTAATTCTTGATTGCAAGATTAAAACAAGACAAATATCAATTGATGGAACAATTAAATATTTAATCGAATATAAAGACGGATTGTGCGCTGAGGCAGTATTAATGCGCTTTGACAACCGATCTAATTTATCAATGTGTGTATCTTGTCAAGTTGGATGCAAAATGGGCTGCAAATTTTGTGCAACAGGCAAAAACGGCTTTAAAAGAAATCTTTCGGCTTATGAAATCGTATCTCAAATTCTATTGTGTCAAATAGATACCGGTTTAAAAATTACAAATGTTGTTTTTATGGGTCAAGGAGAGCCTTTGGACAATTTTGACAACATAAAAAAAGCAATTTATTTAATTAATAAAAACTTGCAAATTTCAATTAGAAGAATGACTTTATCGACTTCGGGGATTATTCCAAAAATCAATGAATTGGCTGATTGCGAGCTCAAACCAACCCTTGCAATTTCACTTCACGCACCTAATCACAAAATTCGAGAACAAATAATGCCGATTGAAAAAAAGTTCGATATTGAAAATTTAAAAAAAGCACTCAAGAACTACAATGATAAAACAAAAGATAGAATTACAATCGAATATATTCTAATCGGAGGTTTAAACGACACAAAAGCCTGCGCTCTTGAATTGGTCGAGTTTTTAAAGGATTTAAAATGCAATATTAACCTAATTCCCTACAACTCAACCGATAATGACACATACAAAAAACCAACCAAAAAAGATTTAAGATTCTTTAAATATATCCTTGAATCCTCGGGTAAAAAAGTAACAATAAGACTCGAGCGGGGAGCGGACATTGACGCTGCCTGCGGTCAATTGGCAGGCAAGGTTGATTTATCCTAAAAAATATTAGCCAAAGTATGATTGGAAAGTAGCAAGTTGACTTGTAAGATTTGAAATTGCATTATCCATTGCGTTAAATTGTTTTGTAATTCTTTGTTCATAACTTGCAATTTGATTATTCGCTCTTTCAATTCTTCTGTTGGTAGAAGAAATTAAGGATTGAATTGTATCGGTTTTGCTTGAAAAGTATCCGTTCTCATTATCAAGAACATTGTTAACGCTCTCTAATAATCCGTCAAAAAGTCCGTTATCGACTTTGGAAGTGTATCCGTCCGATAAAAGTGCTTTTACAGAATCAAAATTTTCATTCAAAACCTTATCAAGTTTTTTTTCATCAATCGAAAGGGCGGTTATATCTTTATTTGAGGTTGAAATCCCAATGTCTGATAAAAGTGAAAAATCCCCGTCGTTATTGCTAATTTTAGAGGTAATTCCTCTTAAGGTCGATAAAATCGATTTTAAAGACGAATCATAACCGATTTCACCTTCTGAAGTTGTGTATTTTTTGGTTGTTGTAACAACGTCATTATAAGCGTCCACAAAGGTTTTAAGCGCCTCTTTAACTTCCGTAAAATCTCTTTCAATATCCAATGTTACGGTTTTATCGTCGTCTTTATTGTTGGAATAATCACTCGTTGGTTTTTTAACGGTAATTGAAAGATTAGAAACTCCCGAACTTTCGCCCGTAATTGTATTAGAAGTTGAAATTACTTTGTTTCCGTTAATATAAACAATTGCGTTCTGACCCAGGGTTTGAGAGCCTTTAGCGATAATTTCGTCCCCGTCTTGAATTTCCGTTAATCCAAGAATGTTCAATAAATTGGTATCATTCTCACTTAAACTAATGTTGTTCTCCCCTGTTTGGGTTGAAGTAAGGATGAATTTATTGGTTAAAGAATCCCAACTCGCTTTAACATTAACATCAGAATTAGAGTTAATTTTTGAAATTAAATTATCAACAGTTGTATTCTCATCAACTTTAAAATCAACTCCGTTAATTGTAATTTTGCCTTCTTGTCCAAAAGTAACGCCTGATAATCCGGATTCTAAATCTTGAAGTTTTTTTGAAGTATTAACGGTTGAAAGACTGTAAGCACTTTTATAGCTGGCATTTCCTTCTTTTTCGAAAAGTTTTAAGGCAGATACAATATTAGAACTATCGGAACTTGCCCCTAAAGAAAGATTTGAGTTCTCGTCCGCTGCTTTAATTGAAAAAATTCCATTATCATCAACCCCGGCTTGGATTTTGCCCCCTGAAACCGAATTAATTTTATCAATAACATCTCCTAAGGAATCTTCTTTGTCTATTTCGATGTTATATTCTTTACCGTCTAAAAACATTGAAAAACTGCCGGGTTTTGCCTGCCCGTTTGCAAGATTGACAAATTTTGCATCATAAACATTGTTACTATTAACAGCTCCAACCCCTTTAATGCTTTTTGCGGTTGTTGCACTTGCAATTTGTTCAATTTGAAGATCAATACTTGTTACACCGACGTTTCCTTTAGAAGTTGCGGTTGCATAAGCGGAATTAGAAGAGTTAATTTTTGTATTAGTCCACATATCGGAGGACGAATCGTAAATCACCCTTGTAAAAGCTTGCAGGGAGCTTTGAAGGGTTGAGAATTTAGTTTTTAAAGACGATACGGCATTACTTTTATTCTCAAGAGATTCAAGCTTGTTTTGAAGAGGCGTTAAAGTTGAACTTTGTTTAGCCGCAACAAGCTGTGACACCCAAGAGCTTATATCAAAACCGGAACCGATTCCTGTTATTGTTGTTGACATAAAAAAATCCTTTTATTTCGTCTTTATATCCTTATATTATAGTATTTTATTCCACAATACAAGATAATTATAGCAAATTTATTAAAATTTGTAACTTTTTTTGACTTTTTTCATATTCCCAAAGGATAATTTTTTTTATGAGTATAAAAGGAATAATTTTTGATTTAGACGGAACGCTTTTATATACATTAGAAGACCTTAAAAATAGCGTCAATTGGGCACTTCAAAAAAACGGGCTAAAAATAAGAACAATAGAAGAAATAAGAACTTTTGTAGGATTGGGAATCGAAAAACTAATTGAAAGAGCAGTTTTTCCCGATAAAAATAAATTTGAATCCTGTTTATCGGATTTTATTGATTACTACAAAAAAAATTCGATTAAAGAAACAAAACCCTACGAAAACGCTCTTGAAACATTAAAAACTCTAAAAGAAAAAGGATTCAAGTTATCGATTTTGTCTAATAAAATCGACAGTGAAGTAAAAAAACTCAATGAATATTTTTTTAATGGTATTTTTGATTATACACTCGGCGCTACGGATGCTTTCCCCAAAAAACCCGATTCCAGAAGCACGATTCATATTATTAAACAACTGGAACTAAAAAAAGACGAAGTTGTCTTAATCGGGGATAGTGAAGTTGATATAGAAACTGCAAAAAATGCTCAAATTCAATGCTTGAGCGTTACCTGGGGTTACAAAGATAAAGATTTTTTAATTAAACAAGGAGCAAAAAAAATCTTTAATGATTTTTTATCGCTTACTCAATATTTACTTCAAGAGTTTGTTTAAAACCATAACAATTTCAGCCATTTTTTCATCGATATCTTTTTTTGAACCTTTATCCAGAGTTTCAATAATACAATGATTAAAATGACCCTTTAGAACCTCAAGATTTGCTTTTTTTAGAATCGATTGAGAAGCAAGCAGCTGATTGCTTATTTCAATACAATCCCTATTCTCATCAATCATTTTGATAAGACCTTCAAGTTGACCTTTTGCGGTTTTTATAAGTCTTAGAATTTTTGTTTTATCAGTTGTCATAATTTTTAAATAAATCCCTTTGGAATTGTCTCCAAAGGGATTCAAGGTTCCTTATTTGTCACAGTTGCATTTAATTTTTTTGGATTTGGATTTTTTCTTGCATCCGCAATCGCAATTCTCATCGCATTTTTTGTCACAAGCGCAATCGCAGTTTTTCTTGCATCCACAATCGCAGTCTTTGTCACATTTTTTATTGCAAGCACAATCAGCTTTTTTGTGACAATCACATTTGCAATTCTCATCACATTTTTTGTGACAAGAACAATCGCAATTAGCTTTTTCGCATTTTTCACCCTTATGGCAAGGACAATCACAGTCTTTTAGGGTTTCTTTGTGGCATTTGCATTTGCAATTGTTGTCTTTGCAGTTGCACTTGTCACAAGCAAGGGTTGAGTTAACCGTGAAAACAAAGGCAAATAGTAAAAAAGCGATTGTTAATAGTTTTTTCATTTTTAATACTCCTTTTTTTATTTTTTTACACCCCCCTGGGGTATGGAGTTATAATAAACCTGTTGATTTGATTTGTCAAGAGCCAAAAATTTAATTTAAGGGCAATTTTTTTACAAAAAATGTTTTTATTAATAAATAAAGAGAGAAAAAATTATTCCTTAAAAGGAGAGTAAAATGCCGATTGATAACGCTGCGTTCCAAGTTTTACGAGGATTGGATTATGCCAAAAAAAATTCATACAATGAACCCGGTACGGAATTAATAGATATAGCAGAATCCCAAGTCGAAACAAACAAAAGCGCAACTACGATTCTACTTGAAGATTTTAGCGAAAGATTAAATATAAAAGATTCTCACAACGGGTCTTTAACAGAAACTGAAACCAAAAAAAGTTTTTTTGAGAAAAAAAATTCAGATAATATTTTTCGATCGGAAGAAGTTAAGAATTATCTCAATGAAAATAGCGTTATAAGTCAATCGGATATTTTTAATCAAGCAAACAAAAAAGACGGGGGAATAAAATACGCAAATCAAAACGACGATATTTATGAATCAGCGCTAAATTTCGCCAAAGCCGACATAAATCTTATTGAAACAACATATGAAAAAGAAAATGTTGATTGGACTCTAGGGACAGACGCTAAAATCGACGGGGAATTAAATCTTCAAGAGGCAAAAAAATATTTAACTGATTTATCGGCATCGGAAATTCTTAATTATTTTGAAAAAATTGACCTTGATGGAAACCTTGAAACATTGAGTTTTGAAGAATATGCAAGTTATTTAATTGCAGCAGACGGAACGATTGAATTTGGCTTATCCAATTCAGGATTCTGCGAAAACGCACCCGATGGACTCGTTTCAGAACAAGAAGCAACAATTGCCTCACAATACAGCAATTCTCAATTTAAAGAATACGCCCAAAAAATTTACAATGAACATTATGCAAATTAAATTATTATGATAGAATATTATTATGAAAAAATATTTAAGAATAATTTTTTTGTTAGTTTTTCTAATTAATTTAACTGTCCACGCTCCAAATAATGACAGAGTTAATGAATTGCTTAATAAAGTTAAAGAAAACAGAAACAGAATTAACTTAGAGCTCAATTTATCCGAAACTCAATCAAAAGCGGTTTTTGAACTCAACAATAATTGTTATTTGGAACTTGAACCCGAGTTTAAAAAAATGGCAATAATTCTAGAAGAACTTGAACAAAACGCAAATTCGGATAGTCCCAGTCTTGAATTGGTAAAAAAATCGAAAAAAGACTTTAGAATTATTGAAAAAAAGCTTAATTTTATTAAAAAGGATTATGAAAAAGAATTTAAAA
>CANAIK010000008.1 GCA_947361225.1 uncultured bacterium | reverse complement strand
GATTAATCCTAGGATTAGAATTGGAACATAGAACAAAAACGGCTGTTTTCGACCCAATCCTTGTGAATTTAGCAGTCTTGCAAAGTGATGTTTTAATATATACATATTAATCCAATCTTGTCCGTGGGTTTGATAGATTAGAATGTGCCAGGGAAGAACAAGGACTAAAAAAAGAATTATCCCCGGGATAATGTAAATTGGTTTAAAGAGTTCTTTAACTTTTTTGAATGTTAAATAGGTGAAAAATACAACCATACAAGGGATTGCAACCCCAATAAAACCTTTAGCCAGGATTGATAGGGCGCAAAAAATATAAGCCAGGTACCAATAGAATTTTTTAGGCTTTTCTTTTTTTATAAACAAAGGAATAATAGCGCAATAAATTTCGCACATTGAAAAAACCATAAAATTTAAATCAAGAATTGCAACGTGGGAAAAAACCAAATACCAGGCACTTGCTAAAAGTACATTTGCGCACAAAAAACCATATAAACCGTCATTTGTTATTTTTTTTGCAAAAAAATAGGTGAAAAATACTCCAAAAGTTGAAACTACGGCAGTTGCAAATCTGCTTGCAAAAAGAGACTGATTGCCCAAAAGTTTAAAGGACAAGGAGTTGAGCCAAAAATAAAGAGGAGGTTTTTCTAAAAAGGGCTCAAAATTAAGCATTGGAGTTATGTATTCTTTTGTTAAATACATATATTTACTCATATTGACATATCTTGTTTCGTCGATATCAATTAAAGGATAAAGACCAATGTTAGAAAAAATAAAAAGAATACATCCGATTAACAAAAAAAGAATGAAATAAGGCTCAAGTTCTTTTTTTATAATTTTTTTTACTGCGTTTTTGTAGAATTTTCCCATTGTTCCTCGTTTGTAAGTTTTTTTGCTTTATTCCAGAGTTTGTTATATTCCTTAAAATCCAATTCATTGAGAGGTTTATTTGTCAGCTCCTCCAGTTTGTTAAATCTTTTGATAAATTTTTTATTTGCAAACTCAAGTGCCTTATCAGGATCAATATCGTTCCAGCGGGCGATATTGACTAAAGAAAAAAGAATATCCCCAAATTCTTCCAGCTTTTCCTCTTTTGTTTTGGCGTTTTTAAATTCTTCAATTTCACTGTTAAAACAACTTTCCAATTGTTCGTAGTTTTCCCACTCAAACCCTGCTCGAACTGCTTTTTTAGAGATTTTTAGAGCCTTTAATAAACTTGGAAGTGTTGTTGGAATTCCATCAAGAGTGTTTTTTCTTTCCTTTTTTTCTTTTGCTTTAAGTTTTTCCCAATTCTCCAGGATTTTTTTGGTGTCATTTGTTTTAATTTCGCCAAAAACGTGAGGATGTCTGTGAATTAGTTTATCATTTAAATTTTTTGCAATATCTTGAATGTTGAATTCATTGTTGTCTTCCCCGATTTGAGCGTGCAGGACAACCTGTAATAAAACATCTCCTAATTCTTCTTTTAAGTGTGCAATATTTTTTTCATCAATCGCTTCAACTGCCTCATATGCTTCTTCTAGCATATTCTGTCTTATTGATTCGTGGGTTTGTTGTCTATCCCATTCGCAACCCTCAGGCGAGCGCAATATTTTAACTGTTTTTATTAATTCGTCTAAATTTGTCATTATTTCACCATTTGATCAACGCTCAAAATTAAAATTCCGCCCCCGCCGATTGCCTTTAAGTTATCAATAGCATCATAAATTTGATCCTTATCAACAACAACGTGGATTACAACTTTATCCTGATTATCTAAAAGCGGAATCACTGTTGGGGAGCTTAATCCTGGTAGAAAGTTTTTAACTTCTTCGATTTTTTCCTTAGGAATATGAGCCATTAAATATTTTTTGGATTTAGCGTCTAAAACAGAATCTATCGCTCGAATTAAAGAACAAAGTTCTTTTTCTTTGGATTCGTCCAAATCTTTTCTTTTGCATAGAACCGTTGATGAGGACAGGATTTTATCAATTATCTTTAATCTGTTGGATTTTAATGTTGTTCCTGTTGAAGTTATATCGATAATACAATCGCAAAAGCCCAAACTCGGGGTAATTTCAACCGCTCCTTGAATTTCGGATATTTTTGCTTCGATATTTAGTTTCTTAAAATAATTTTTGGCAATATTGGGAAAAGAAGTTGCAACTCGAAGATTTTTTGGCAAATCCTCAATATTATTAATATTTTTATCCTCGGGAAGTGCTACAACCATATCGCATTTCCCGAAATTGAATTCTTTAACCACTTCAAGGTCGATTTCTTTTTCTACAACGATATCATAACCGGTAAAACCGACATCAGCTACTTTAGAATCCAAAAAATTCGGAATATCGGCTGCTCGAACAAAAATGAGCTGGAATTTTTTATCTTTTGTTTCGATTCTTAAACATCTTTCGTCTTTAGAATCTAAATTCAACCCGGCTGAGTTTAATAGCTCATAAATTTTTGTCGATAATCTTCCTTTGTTTGGAAGTGCGATTTTTAACATAATTATATCCTTCTTTTTTGCAATTATTAATATACCATAAACTTTTTCTTTACTAAACAAATTTTTAATATAAAATTAACATATTAGAATAGATAAAGGGGAAAAAATGGAGCATTTACATCAATTTGTCCATAACAACGCCATTATAACTTCAGCTATAATTCTGGTCGTTGCTTATATTTTTATTGCCTGGGAAAAAATTTCTAAAGTCGTAATTGCGCTTTTAGGCGGGTCTTTGACTTTGTTTTTGGGGTTATTGGAAACAGAAAAAACCCCTTCAACTCTTGCAAACTACTTTACTTCATACATTGATTTTAATGTGGTATTCTTGCTTGTTTCAATGATGATAATTGTTCATATTGCATCAAAATCGGGCATGTTTACTTGGTTAGCCAATGAAATTTTGAAAAAAACCAAGGGTAAACCAAAATTAATGCTTGCTGCTTTAGCTATTTTTACAGCCGTTGCAAGTGCTTTTTTGGACAATGTTACAACTGTAATTCTTGTTCTTCCGATTACTTTTGCAGCTTGTAAATTATTGGATATTAATCCGATTCCTTTTTTAATTACGGAAGTTTTTTGTTCTAATATCGGTGGAACTGCAACTTTGATTGGTGATCCGCCTAATATTATCATTGGTTCTGCTGCAAATTTGAGTTTTATGGATTTTGTTCGAGAACTAACAGGGGTTGTTCTTGTTATAATGACTGTTGTAATTGCTCTTATGGTGTTTATTTACAGAAAAGACTTAAAATCCTCGAGCGAAAAAATGGAGCTTGTATCACAAATCGATAATTCCTCAACAATTGTTGATATGGGTCTTGCAATTAGATCAGGACTTGTGCTTTTGTTTGTTATTCTTGGATTTATGACACACGATATTACCCATATCCCAACATTTTTAATAGCAATGATGGGGGCGTCTGTTTTAATGATTTTTGAAAAACCAGGGGAAATTTTGGTTGAAGTTGAATGGAACACAATCTTTTTCTTTGTTGGTTTGTTTATAATTATTGGAGGTTTAGAGGCATCCGGCGGAATTGCGCTAATGGCAAAATGGCTTTTAGAAGTGACCCAAGGTTCACAAGCCGCTACTTCAATGATTATTCTATGGGCATCAGGAATTTTGTCAGGAATAATTGATAATATTCCATACACAGCTACTATGGCACCTATGATTGGAGCTATTGAGGATTCAATGGGTCACCTTTACGCTCATCCTTTGTGGTGGTCTTTAGCGCTTGGTGCTTGTTTGGGTGGAAATATGACAATAATCGGCGCTGCAGCGAATGTTATAGTTTCCGAAAACGCTCACAAGGCGGGTTATCCAATATCTTTTCTTAAGTTTTTAAAATATGGTATAATTGTAACTATAATATCTTTATCGATATCCACAGTTTATATTTACTTTAGATTCTTAGTTAAATAATGATAATTGAAGATAACAACAAAAAAAATGATAAAATTGCACTCAAAAAGGACAAAAATCCGGATTTGAGTGCAAATTCTATTGTTTCTGACGAAGGATATGAAAAAAATATCCGCCCGCTTAATTTTGATGATTACATAGGACAAAAATCAATTAAAGAAACCCTTAAAATTTCAATTGCGGCTTCAAAAAAAAGAAACTCAAGATTGGATCATTTATTGTTCTATGGTCCCCCGGGTTTAGGAAAAACGACTTTGGCTGCAATTATTGCTCTTGAAATGAATTCATCGATTAAAATAACTTCCGCTCCTTCTATTGAGCGTCCTCGAGATATTATAGGGATTCTTATGCAGCTTAAAGAGAACGATGTTCTATTTATTGATGAAATCCACAGGTTAAATAAAATTGCAGAGGAAATCCTGTATCCTGCTATGGAGGATTTTGCGCTGGATTTAACAACAGGAAAAAGTCAAAGTGCTAAATCTATGAGAATTCCTATTCCAAAATTCACTTTAATAGGCGCTACAACAAAAGCCGGAGCACTATCCGGACCCTTAAGGGACAGATTTGGGATGATTCATAGATTAGAATTCTACAATGTTGAGGAATTGTCTCAAATTGTTATAAGAACGGCAAAAATTCTAAATTTTGAAATCGACTTAAATGGCGCCATTGAAATTGCAAAACGATCTCGTTGCACTCCTCGAATTGCAAACAGATTGGTTAAAAGAAGTGCTGATTGGGCTATTGTTAAGGGTAATGGGGTAATTACCAAAGAAATTGCAACAGAAGCTCTTAATGCACTTGAAATTGACGAATGCGGTTTGGATTCGGTTGATAGATCTTTGTTGGGGATTATGATAAATTCATTCGACGGAGGACCCGTTGGAATTGAAACCTTGGCTGTTGCTTTGGGTGAGGATATTCGAACAATTGAGGATGTTTACGAACCCTTTTTGATTCAAAAAGGGTTTATTGCAAGAACTCCAAGGGGAAGAAAAGTTACAAAACTGGCTTATGAGCATTTAGGATACAATTTTTCAAGTTCTCAAATAAGCTTGTTCTAGGATTTTTGGAATTAATATTTTAATTTTTTTAGCTCCCCTATAACTCCTTAAAAGGCTTTATTGCGCATTATTTAAGCGTATTTATTCTAAAAAGGACTAAAATTTTAGTCCTTTTTAGAAAAGTGTTTTAATATCGAATTTTAATAGTTCTTAGCCAACGCTTGAGGTATTTATTCTATTACTACTGTGGTTTGATATCAGGTCCTTACTCCTTATCTTCAAGGTCATTCGAAATATTTTGCGGCTCGCTATTTGATATTTCTTGTACTGTATAAAAACCGTCTATTAAACCATCCGGAATATCTTCTGTCTCATTATTTAATACTTCTTCTATTGTATCAATACAGTCTATTAAACCATCGCCATCCCAGTCAATGTAGTCAAAATCAGGACCTTTGATGCTTTGCGCTTTTGTTACATTTCCGTTTCCGTCTTGGCAATCCCAACGAGTTACTTCAACTCCATTGGAAAAAGAAAATATATTCCCAATTTTATCTTCATCTCCACCCGGGTGATATGTTTTAACACTTTCAAAATCACCATCTTTTGTTGTTTTTTTAAACACATCTTTAAACTTAGGTTTACTATTTTCATCATAGTATTGACGATTTGTAGTTAATGACACATCTGCCATTTTTTTATCCTTTTTACTCTCTTATTTATATATAAAGTGTTTGTTAATATGAAAATTGCCAAGCGCTATTTAATTTCTTAAAAAATTGTAACAAAATTTTATGCCAAGGTTTTATTAACCTTGGCATTTTTTGTTTTTTTATAATTAATTATTGTTGGTAAGCTGAGAACAATGGAAGATACAAAGCTAAACCCAAGAAACCAACAATTACACCGATAAATAACATTAACATAGGTTCAATAAGTTTTGTAAAGGCATCGATTACAGCGTCCAGTTTTTTATCAATAAAATTAACGCAATGGAACAAAGAATCGCCCAAACGACCGGATTGTTCACCTGTTGCTATCATAAAAGTCATCATTGTCGGAACTTGATGGACATTCTTAAGAGCAACCGATAAATGCATACCTTGTTGTACTTTGGTAGCGGCTTTCATAATCGAGTTTTGAAGTACGAAGTTATCCATTGTAAGATTTGCTAGAAACAAACAATCCACAATCGGAATACCTGCCTCGTATGAAACTTGAAGAACGGCTATAAAGTTCGAGAAATTCGAATATTTAAACAAATCTGATAACATTGGCAATCGAAGAACGAATCCGTCCACTGCTTTTCTTACGACAGGTTTTTTGTATGCATAAGTTATTGCAAAAACTGAGAATGCTACAACACCAATGCAAAGATACCAGAATTTTTGAATAAAATTACCCATATTAATACAAGCTCTTGTTATCCAGGGTAAATCCTTGCCTAATTGTGAGAACATTTCATCAAACGCCGGGAATACAAAAACCAACATAACTACGATTGCTACAATTGCAAGCAAGATAACAATACTTGGATAAATTAAAGCTCCAATTACCTTTCCCTTGGTTGCATCTTGTTTTTTTAACAATTCCAACATACGGAGCAATGTTTTATCGAGTTCCCCGGAATCTTCACCGGCTTTAACCAGACCAACATATACTTTTCCGAAAATATCTCTATATCTTTCTAAAGTTTCACCTAAAGTTAAACCGCCAATGATTTGTTTTCTAAATTCGTGCGTCATTGTGCGAATTCTTGGTGAATCCGAGTTTTGTTCAACGAATAATAAAGACTCTACAATCGGAATCCCTGTTGAAGTCAAAATTTCAAGGGTTGAAGTAAAATCAATTTTTTCTCTTAAACTTAAGGAGCTGATTCTTGCTCTGCCGTTTTTGCCTCTTTTGGTTTGTTTTCCGGCGTCAGCGTCAACAACTGAAGTAGGAATAAGATTCATATCCTTGACTTTTCTTCTTGCCTCAGCCATATTAGCTGCTTCAACTCTTCCGGTCACTAAAATTTTGTTGTTTTTTAGTGCATTATATAAATATATTCCCATTATTGTTCACCTGCCAGACCTAGTATCCTTACTTGTTCGCTGATTGATGTGTTTCCTTCAAGAACGTGTCTTAAACAAGACATTCTTAAGGTTTTCATCCCATTCCTAATTGCATAATCTTCTAATTCAACATCGTGAGCTCTTTGCGCAATCATTTTTCTTATTTCTCTATTAACGACAAGAACTTCCAATACTGCTAAACGACCAAGGAAACCTGTATTTTTACAATGAGGACAACCGTGTGGTTTGTATATTTTTGTTTTTGTTAATTTTTGAATTTCAACAGGATCTGCAAGTATTTGTCTTGCCTCGTCGTGTGTTGGATAATAAGCCTCTTTGCAGTTCGGGCAAAGCTTTTTAACAAGACGTTGCGCAATAATTCCTGAAATTGTAGAAGAAATTAAGTAATCCTTAGCGCCCATTTCAATTAAACGAGTAATTGTTGCGGCAGCGGAATTTGTGTGGACTGTGGATAGAACCAAGTGACCTGTAAGTGAGGCTGATATTGCAACTTCTAAAGTTTCATAGTCACGGATCTCACCTACAAGAATCGTATCAGGGTCTTGTCTTAATATTGCACGAAGTGAATTTGCAAAAGTAATTCCGGCTTTTGGATTAACCGCTGATTGGTTTATACCTTCCAATCTTATTTCTATAGGATCCTCAATTGTGGTAATATTAGTTGAATCCGAATTTAAGTATCTTAAAAGCGCATAAAGGGTTGTGGTTTTACCGGAACCTGTAGGACCTGTTGCAAGAATAATTCCATTTGGTGAGGAAACCAGGTATTTAATCTTTTTAAGATCCTCTTCCGATGCTCCAACTACTTCAATAATATCTGCTTTTGCTTCTTTAGCATCCAATTGCGGCGCAAGAACACGGATTACCATTTTTTCTCTGCCTGCAACAGGAAGAGTGTTAATACGGAAATCTCTTGCTTTGTTTTTGTATTTTAGTGTAAAAGAACCGTCCTGAGCACGTCTGTGTTCAGCGATATTCATTTTAGATAATACTTTAAATCTTGAAATTATAGAACTGTCAACCTTAGGAGGAATTGTTAAAACTTCTCTTAAGGATCCGTCTATTCTCAATCTAACTCGATAACCAACCGATAAAGGTTCGATATGAATATCGGACGCACGTCTATCTATTGCCATTGTGATAATTTTGTTTGCCAATTGAGATACGGCACCGTCTGCGTCTTGAACTTCCTGCTCAACTTGTTGCCATAATTCCGAGTCTTGAGTGCTTGCTTCAAGAGTGTCTTCCTCATCAATTTGTTGAAGAAGTTCTTCCGTATCCATTTTATCCATATTGTAATAGGTGTCAATGAAATTCTCGAACTCTAAGTGAGTAACAAGCATTATTGTTGGTTTTAAACCTGTTTGATAGATGATTTCATTGATTACTTGTCTATCATTTGGGTTAACCATACCTACAACAAGTGTTTTGTCGGTCATACTAAGAGGTATAACCTTGTTAAGCTTTACAAATTCCTCAGGAAGAATTGAAATAGCAGTGGGTAGAACTTTAAGTTGTTCTGCGGTTGCGTATTTTAAGCCCATTTGAGCGCCCAGTGCCTCTTTAATATCTTTTATGGTTACAATCCCCATTTTTACAAGAATTGAACCCAAAGGAATTCCTTGAGATTTGCTTTCAGCCAAAGCTGCCTCAAGTTGTTGTTCGTTTATCAATCTTTCTTCAAGCAGAATTTCGCCAAGTTTTTTAGTTTGAGGAGCCTCAATTTGGCTAATATCAATCGTCCCCCCTTTTGTGGTGGGTGTGAAGTTGTTGTCAAACAAATTGTTTTCTTCTTCTTGTTGTGGAAAAATATTTTCGTCATTATCACTGTATTCAGGAAGTATATCGTCCAGATTAACTCCTAAAGACAAGTCGCTGTTAAGCGAAAAACCATCTTGAAAGGTTTCATTAGATAATGAAACCTTTGGTTCTTGTGAATTTTGTAAAAAACTATCAGGTTCAATTTTTCCAAATTTGGCTGAGAATTTTTTCAAGAAGGTGTTGAATAACAATTCAAAATTATCTTTAGTTAGATATATAAATTCAAGTTTGTTGTCAACTACTGTGCTAACATATTCCTTGATTTTTGTTTTATCGGAACTTGAATATATTGCTACAAAGAAAACGTTATTTTGTATATTAACAGGTACAAAAGATAGTTCCTTTGCTACAGATAATTCGAATTTATCTGCCATATTAAAGTTTATTTTGTTTATTAGTTTTGTAATTAAATTGTTATCCATCATTTTTGTTTACTACTATAGATTATATATTTTTTCTTCTTCAGCTACGTCTTGATTGTCTTTTACAATGTGTGGTGTTACCACGATTACCAATTCTTCTCTGGCTTTGCTGCTTGAGTTTCCTCTAAAGAATGCGCCAATAAAGGGAAGATCTGATAAAATCGGCATTTTCTTTACTGATTGTGATTCGTTTTCTTTAATTAAACCGGCTAATACAAGAGTTTCACCGTCTTTAATTCTTATGTTTTTCAACTCTAAATCACGTCTTTGTAACAATGTTGCCGCTAATTCTTGTCTTCCTGCATCGTTTTCAGCGTATACTTGTTGTTTAATTGTTGCAAATTCAGGTGAAATATTCATTGAAACATATCCGTCAGGAGAGATAAAAGGAGTGATTTCAATTAACAAACCTTCGTCCGATCCTATATCATATGTTCTTTGAGTTGCGCTTGTAACAGTGTCAGAGCCTTGTAGAATTTGGCTTGTAACTGATTTTACATAGTCACTTGTCATATCGATTGTTGCTTTTTTACCGTTTGTAACCATTAATTTAGGATTGGTTAACACACGACCGTTGCCGTTTTCAACAAGATATTGAAGTGTGTATGTTAAAGCTTTATTGTTTGTTTTAGTAACATAAGTTGTTTCACTTGTAGTTGTTTCGGTTTGACCATTGCTTGTTGTTGTGGTGACTGTTTTTGGGAAAGTATCACCCCAGATAAAGAAAGGCGAAACAGAACTTGTCGATAAACCGGTTGATGGGCTGAAACCAAGTGAAATAAATGGAGTCCATAGGTTCCATTCGTTTGAGAATTCTTTAGATCCGGTTTCATTAAGCTCGATAACCGATAATTCGATATAAGCCATAAGTTGTTTTTTATCGTGTTCTTTGATAAATTCTTTAATAATTTCAGCTTGTTCAACAGAACCACCCGAAGTTCCAACTTTACCTAATTCGGGGAAATAGGTAACAGTTAAAGGAGCAGCTTTAAAGGAGGATAAGTTATCTTCATCGCTTGAGCTGTTGCGAAAATCATCAGATGTATCACGACAAGCAACTACACCACCTCCAAGAATAACATCTGAATCTTCGGAATCTGCCGAGTTTGTTCTTTCTTCTGTTTTTGTATCACCTTCACTACCTGATTTATAGAACAAAGAATCGCAAATTAAAGTTGCCATTTCTTTGGGGGTTGTGTGATTAACTTTAAAATTGTTAATCAACGGTTTTGTATCTAAGATAGGTAATACTCTTTTAATTGCGTTAACATCAGCATTACTTCCAAAAACGATAATTTGGTTTGTTCTTGGGTTCGCTGTAACTATAGGACGATTTGAAAGTCCGAAAATATCTGATTTGAATATATTTTTATTCAAGAAATCCGCAACACTTTCCGAGTTTACATATTTAATAGGAAGTGCTGTCATATTCTGTCTTGTAAAACCTGCTTTTTTGTATGCCTCTAAAGTCATAACGGTTAAGCAGTTGTTTTCGAATGTATAAGTCAGTTGAGATGATTTAAATATAACCATAAAAGCATCGTTGATATTGATATTATTTAAATCTAACGTAATCTTACCTTCAACCGATTCATCAAAAGCGATATTTACTTTTGCTTTATCTGCAAGCATTCTTAATGCTTGTCTTATATCTGAATCTCTTAAAGACATATTAACTTTAGCTTTTGAATTGCTTATTGTTGGAGCAGAATCTAATTTAAAAGTTGATTCTATGCCTCTAGCGTCAATTGAGTTTAGATTCAATATGCTACCTGCATCAGCAGTTTGATACATATAAGAATTTGTTGTATCTACATAAGCAACCCTGTTATTTTCATACCCGAAAACCGTTTGTGTTAACAGCGTTAAACTTAGTAGAGTTAAACAAGTTTTAGCTATGCTGCCCGGTCTAAAATTTTGCATTTATTCTTCTCCTAGATTTAATAATTTTATCTTTATCAATACTTTTTGTTAGTCTGGAATTACTTCAATATCGTCTTCTGATGTATAATTTCTTTTATATGGATCTTTGCTTGCACCTTCTTTGGTAAGCAGTTGATATTGTCTTATGCTACCGTGTTTAGTCGGGATGTAAGTTGTGTTTCCATAGAAAGATGATATTTTGAATTCTTCACCGATATTAGCTTTGTAGATATTTTTTCCTAACGCAATCTTAACTCCGCTTCTTGTGATATCTACAATTCGATAATCATCTAATTTGTCGCCTTTTTGAACAAAATAATCATTGTCTTCGAAGGATATAATTGCGCTGGGCTTAACATCGTCATACATAATACCTGAAACCGCAATTTTTAATAGATTTTTAGTTGGTTCGTCAGTTTCACCATATTTTGCAGGAGCCTCTAAAACACCCGCCTTGCTGTAATCAATTGTGTTGTCTTGAGCCTCTACTTCTGTTGCAATGTATTTTTGCAAAGGCATAAACGGATCAACTCTTCCTGCTGAATCCACATCAATTGTGCTTTTCTTTTCATCAGGCTTAACTGAACTTATTTCTTCTTCACTTACAACAGGAATAATATTTTCTTCTTGAACTTCTTGAATATTCTCCTGCGTGGTTTCTTCATAATTTTGCTGAGTGTTTTGAATAACAGGTTTATTTTTAGCTAATAATGTATCTTTAACATTATTAATAACAAAATAACTTCCTGCTACAACTAAAGCTCCAAGCGTAACGGCTACCATAACAGGACCGAGGGAATTCTTCTTTGCAGCTTTAGCATTAGGACGGAAAGGAATATCATCGTCGTCGTCATCCAATTCTTCCTTGGGTTCAGGATCCTCGTTTTCCTGTTGAATATTCAAGTCCTTAAGCTGCTGTTCTAAATCAAATTCTTGTTCGGATTCTTGATTTGATTCATTTGTTGATGTTCCAAAAGCATCAAAAGCTTTTTGTCTTGGCGAAGTTTCGTCTTCACTTAAAATTCGTGCAAGTTCTTCTTCATCAACATCATCGTCTTCAGCGTCATCGACAAACTTGAGCTCATCTTCTAAATTAATAGACGACAAACCAGGAATTTCATCCGTGTCGTTAAGTTCACTTGATTGTTCAGATGCAGATTTAATAGATATTAAATCATCGGGACCTTCGTTTAGAATGTCATCAAAGTCATTGCTTTGTATTAAATCTACGTCTTGATTGTTGTTACCTATGATATCTTTTTCATCTTCAAAAAACATTTGGCTATAAACTCTTATTCTATATACTAATTAACTACTTTACTCTTTTTACTTTTAGTTTACTATGACTTTTCAATTTGTCAAAGTGATTTTAATAATAATCATCATTATAGGCTAGTTCAATTCCTGCTACAATTATTGTGTCATTGTTCTGAATCCCCCGTGTTCTAAGGTTTTCGTACACTCCCATAGCGTCAAGAATATTTGTGAATCTTTTCATTTGTGCGCTATTTTTTATATCTGTAACAGACGCTAGTCTTTTTAGTTTCCCTCCTGTAATATTATACGTGTTTTTATTAAGTTTTACAATTTCATAATTAGAATCGTCGTTGTTGTATGATTCTAAATCTTCTTCAATGTCTAATTCAATTCTAATATCTTCAATTTCCTCTAAAGCAATGTAAATTCTATCCAGAAGTTCTTTAACTCCTTTATGGGTAACTGTTGATATTACAAAAACTTCATTATTTAGTTGTAAAAATTTTTCTTTTATTGATTCTATTTGTTCCTCGTCAACAATATCACTTTTATTAAGAACGACAATTTGTTTTCTTTGAGATAATTGAGAATCAAATTTTTCCAGTTCACTGTTGATTTTTTTGTAATTCTCAATATTGGATTCATTTGCCATATCAATAACGTGTAACAATAATTTACATCTTTGAACGTGTCTTAAAAATTCGTGACCCAAACCAAGACCCGCTGAGGCTCCTTCGATTAACCCGGGGATATCTGCCATTACAAATCCGTCACCTTCGGGTTTTCTTACGACTCCCAAGTTTGGAATCAAGGTTGTAAAAGGATAATCGGCAATTTTTGGTTTAGCGGCACTTACAACGCTTATTAAACTTGATTTTCCGGCATTTGGAAGTCCCAAAAGCCCTACGTCTGCTATAAGTTTTAATTCTAATTCCAGCTCACGTTCAATTGAAGGTTCACCGGGTTCGCAGAATTGTGGAGCTCTTTTTTGAGCTGTTGCAAAACGAGCGTTTCCTCTACCGCCTCGTCCACCTTTTGCAATTAATACGGTTTTTCCTTCTGTATCTAAATCGGCAATTAGTTTATTTGTTTTTAAATCTCTAACAACAACCCCAACGGGCATTTTAATGTATAAATCAGCCCCGTTTTTCCCGTGGCAATTTTTACTTTTCCCGTTTTCTCCATTCTGGGCTTTGTAAACAGATTTATGAGTAAAATCCAATAATGTTGACATATCGGATGTTGCAATAAAGTAAACATCGGCTCCTTTGCCTCCGTCTCCTCCGAAAGGTCCGCCTTTATCGACGTATTTTTCTCGACGCCAAGCTAAAGCACCGTTGCCACCGGCACCGGAGACTACTTTTATTTTAGCTTTGTCAATAAAAGCACTCATTTAGCTTGCTAACCTTTCAATCTTAATTTCCTCGAATATATCATTATTGTTTAAATTTGGATTCTCAAATCTTTTAATAACAATATTTACTAAAGATTCTAACATTATTTTAGTGTTTTTGTCATCCACTCTTTGGTTGTAAAAATCATCAAAAATCTTGATTAAATACGGATAAACTTCAATAAAATAACAAGAATTTATTGTTTGAATATACCCCTCAAAATCTTTATTATCAACGGTTTCAAAGACAATGTCCAAGAAATGTTTTGAGTAGTTTTTAAGTTTTAATAAAATATCGTCTAAATTATGTATATTTTTTTCATAATATAATACAAATTCAGTATATATATTCTCATCAAGCGGAACTTTAAAAGAATTCTCAATTGTTAAAAAATCTTTTATAAAACATCCAAGAAGATTTAGGTCGTTGCTAAATTTTCTTTTAAGTTCTATTGTTCTATACATTTGTTCAGCGCTCAAAGTGAGTGCGAAAAATTTGTATAGTTTTTCCATTTGATCAATATAGTCCATAGTTATATTTTATTGGTTACCCTATTTATTTTTCAACCTTTTAATAAAACTTCATTTTAATAGAGGATTTAGTTTCGATATCCGATTCCTGATTTATACCCTGAAACCGAGTATAATACAGGTAAAGCGGGTTCAATCCATTTTAATCCGGATAACAAAGAAACTGTTGCAATATCGTCTGTATGCAGCCCTAAGTCGACAAGTTCCGGTTTTCTTTCCCTGGGTTCCTCTTTTTGAAGCGGATTTATCAATTTTTTTGAAATTAAATTAGCAATTTTTGATCCCCCGACAACTCCTGTTAAAATTATCCCTAAAGTCATTCCAAGAGCTCTTTTACCTTTAGAATCTATATTTAATTTCTCTAGAATCGCTAAAGCGCCTCCTGCGCCAATATTACACATAAAAATATTAGCAAGGTATTGATAAATTCCTTCATTAATTTTATCAGGAACTCTTTTTTTGTAATCCTCTTTTGTGATAATATCCGCTCCAACACCACCTAAAATTCCTCCAACAACAGAGGTTGCGCCATAAATAGACAAATATCCGATTTCTTTAAAAATATCCTTTGATTGAATATTATCGGGATTGGGAATCAATTTATTAATAAAATTTTTATCCGAATTGTTGATTAAGAACTCGACTTCTTTGTAGTTGAGCGTTTTTTCCTTTGCTTTATCAAGGATTTTTTTGGTTTTTTCACTTAAATTGTTATTCTTAATATATTCATTAATTATTTTTTTATTATTGTTAACAATTTGATTATAACTTTCTAAAGGATTCCTTTTTGTTAATTTTGATGCGATTTTAGGAGCCAATAAAGAACTTATAATTGCAAAAGTTAGAACCAGGGCTTTGTTTGTAAATTCTTGTTTTTTTTCTTCTTGCGACTTATCTTTTTTTTCGAATATATCTTTACCTATTTTTCCCAACGCAAAAACTCCGCCCCCAAGCATAATTTTGGGCATTGATTTATCAAGTTTTGAAATTAGAATCGGCTGGTCTAAAAATTTTCCTAATGTTTTAATTTTATTAATCATTTTCCTTAAGCTCTTTAATTTTTTCAATTACAATATCGTCAATAACGTGTTCAATTCGACAAGCGTTGTCGTTTGCCGTTTTTTTATCGATTTTTAATATCTTATAAAAAAAATCGTAGAGAATTCTATGTTTTTTAATAATTTTTTGTGCCTCAACTACCCCTTTGTCGGTAATTTCAATCCCTTTTCGACCTTTGTATACTATTAAATCCAAATCCGCAAGTTTAATTAAGGCTTCTGAGACTGTTGGTCTTGAAATATTGAATTTATTTGCAATATCAACGGCTTTAAGCTCTTTTTTCTCTTTTTTTGCTAAATAAATTTCTTCAATGTAGTCTTCTAGTCTTTTCGATATCATTTGTCAGGTTATCCTTACTTTTTGATTGTAAGGGAAACCTAACAAAAAGTCAATAATAAACAATTTGCATTAAAAAAATGTTTATATTATTATTCTAAGTGTTATTAGATTACCTTTCCGGATAATTATTTCCTTATGGTTCTTTTAACCAGCCTATTTGCCTAGGGGTCGGGATTAAACCGGAAAAAGAAAGGACAAGAAACTATGGCAGTTGCTACTTTAGTAGAATTATTAGATGCAGGTGTGCATTTTGGTCATCAGACCCAAAAATGGAATCCGAAAATGAAACAATATATTTTCGGTGCTAAAAACGGGATTTATATTATCGATTTAAGAAAAACATCCGATTTGTTGGATAAAGCTTATGAAGTTGTTAGAAAATACGCTTCTCAAGGAAAAAATGTACTTTTCGTAGGTACAAAAAAACAAGCGGTAGACGTTGTAGCTCAAGAGGCGGTTCGTTGCAACAGCTATTTTATCAACCGTCGCTGGTTGGGTGGAATGATGACCAATTTTGAAACAATAAGAGGTCGAGTTAACAAATTAAGAGAACTTGAATCATTCTTAGAATCAGGGGCTGCTAATAAACTTCCCAAAAAAGAAATTGCTCAGCTTAATCGTCAAGTTGCAAAATTATCTAAAACTTTGGGCGGTATTAAAGAAATGAAAGGTATGCCTGACATTCTTGTTGTTGTTGATCAAGCAAAAGAATTGATTGCAATTAAAGAGGCAAACAAACTAAACATTCCTGTTGTTTGTCTTGCTGATACAAACGCTAATACCGACGGAATCGATTATATCATCCCCGGAAACGATGACGCACTTCGCTCAATTAAATTGGTTGTTTCTAAAATGGCTGATGCGGTTCTTGAAGGAAAAGAACTAAGAGCAAATAATATTAAAAATACAGGAAAAATTGAACGCATTGACGCAAGTGATGCAAATGCTGCAGTTGAAGCTTAAATAAAGAATTTAAGGAGAAAAAACTATGGAAATAAAAGCCTCTATGGTAAAAGAATTGAGAGATAAAACCGGCGCAGGTATGATGGATGCTAAAAAAGCGCTTGTTGAAACAAACGGCGATATGGATAAAGCTGTTGAATTGTTAAGACAAAAAGGCATGGCATCTGCTGATAAAAAAATGGGTAGAATCGCAGCCGAAGGAACAATTGCCTCTGCAATCGAAGGAAAAGTCGGTGCAATGGTTGAAATCAACTGCGAAACTGATTTTGTTGCAAAAAATGAAGATTTTAAAGAATTTGCAAATATGATGGCAAGAGCAATTATCAAATTAAACCCAAAAACAACTGAAGAACTTCTTTCAATGGAATGTCCCGAATGCAAAAAACCAATTGAGAATGTTGTTAAGGAAAAAATTGCAAAAATCGGTGAAAAAATTACAATTAGAAGATTCACTAAATACGATGCCGGTTGTTGCGTTAATTCTTATATTCACAATGGTAAAATCGGTGTTTTATTGGAAGCTAAATGCAAAAACTGCGACGAATCTTTAACTAAAGATATTTGTCTGCATATTGCATCTAATGCTCCTGAATTCGTTTCAAGAGAAGAAATCCCAGCCTCTGTTATTGAAGAAGAAAAACGAATTGAAATGGGTAAAGAAGACCTAGCTAAAAAACCTGAGAATATTAGAGAAAAAATTGTTGAAGGAAGAGTTAACAAATTAATGGCACAACGTTGCTTATTAGAACAACAATTTGTTAAAAATCCTGATTTAACAATTGCTCAGCTAATTGAAGGTAAATGTGAAATTGTAAGATTTGAAAGATATGTTCTTGGTGAAGGATTAGAAAAAAGAAAAGACGATTTCGCATCTGAAGTAATGAGCCAAATCAAGGGTTAATAAAATAAAATTCAAGTTAAAAAATCCAAGGAATATTCCTTGGATTTTTTGTTCGGTTTAATTATCGGGTTTTTAATATTTTTTCATTCCTTCTTCTCCTAGAAACTTGAATTTTTTGTAACTTTTTTCACCATCTTGAGTATATCTTGTTTTTTCTTTTACTTCACCTTTTTTGTCGTATTTAATCTCTTTTAACTTGTTTCCATCTTTGTCTTTGACAATTTTTTTGATATTTCCGTTAAGATCTATTTTTGTTTGACTTGTAGTTTCAATTACCAGCGGTTCGTTGCTTTTTTGGGATAAATCCAATACACCAATAGAATCAAATTCTTGGACAAAAGTTTTTTTATCCAGCGTAATTTCTTTGTTGGAATTCCAAGGATTTGTAATTGTAACAACATTATTCTCAATCGATTTTAGTGCATATGCGTGGTTTGTAGGAAGATAAACTTCTTCCCCGTTAACATCCTTAACAGTGCTTGAATCACCGTGTTTGCCCATGGTAATTGCAACATTTTTATTTTTTAGCGTTCCTTTACTATCAAGCAATTCATCTATTTTTGAAGTATCGCAAACTTGTGAAAAATTTCCGGTTATAATTGATAAAGCTTCAGCACAGCTGCCTCCTTTTAAACTACCGGTATTTCGTGCGTCAATCCAAGGGCTTATGGATTCATTTTTTATAAAATTATCGCTATAAACTAAATTGCCTTCGGCTATGTCTTTTCTAAAGCGTTCAATCGCCATTTCAAGAACAATCATATCGTCGTCGCCTTCGGATCTTACTTTTCCTTCTTTTCTTTCTAAAAGTTCTTCATTTGTAATTGAATAAGTTACGGTTGAATCCGCCAAACTAACTATTACGCCGTTTGGTGTGTAAGTTAGTGCGTTATCAATAATTTCTCGACCCTTTTCAGTGTAACTTAGGGCATTGACTCCTGATAATAACCAGCAATCCCCGATTTGTCCTTGTTTTGTTCCTTCTATATTTTTATTTAAAGAAACATCTTCTTGTTTTTTGGATGTAATTTTGTTTTCTTTATCATATATAGTTTCTGATTCTGTTTTTATTTTACCTGTTTTTTTATCATATTGAGTGTTTGATTCAATTTTGTTACCTTGGGAGTCATATTGAACAATGTCTTTTTCTGTTTTAGTGTTGTCGTTGTAATATGTTCTTGCTTTAGATTGAATTGAACCTTCTTCGTCAAAATAGATTGAATCTTCGTATATTGCATTTCCGTTTTTATCGGCTTCAAATCTTGTTGCGTGTTCTATTTGATTGTTTTCTTTGTATTTGTATTCGCTGCTAAAAATAACTTTATCATCGTTGTAAAGTTTTTGATTTGTAGTTTTTTTGGTTCCATCTTCGTTATAGGATGTGTAAGTTTCTTCTTTTAATCTACCCCATTGGTCATAGGTGTATGTTCTTTCATAATCAATATTTCCACTATCCTGATAAGTAACTATATTCTCTTGAGTATCACTGTCGGAGGGTTTATAGTCGTTTTTGTTAATAAGAACTTCGTTTAACAGGTTAATATCCTCGGTATTATCCCAATTGTTAAAATCGTTTTTTAACATAAGGGTTTTATCGTCCATTTGTGTAATATCAAAAATATTCTCAGTTATTCCACAAGCTAAAAAAGCTGTGTTTTCTATTGTTTTATCCGATATTTCATTTGTTTTGTTTTTGTTAAAAATAAAATCGAGAATTTTGTTTTTTGTTTGTCCTGTTGAATTATTCGTGTTTTGGTTGTTAATTTCCATATCTTTTCTCCCTGTTTTGGTATTTTGTTATATCTAATCGGAATTTTTTAATTCTAACTTTAGGGTTGTTGAGAAAAAATTAATAATTTGTAATATAATAAAAACTATGGACAAATTAATTCTAGCTTCAACTTCACCAAGAAGAAAAGAGATTCTTCAAAAAGCAGGGTATAATTTTATTGTAATTCCGTCGAATTATAATGAAAAAATTTGTAATTATAATTACTCGAAGGGTTTGGTTGAGAATTGCGCTTACAATAAAGCTTTGGATGTTCAAAAAAAATACAAAGGAACTATAATTGGGGCTGATACTGTTGTGGTTTTGGATAATACAATCTTAGGGAAACCAAAAGACAAAAAAGAAGGGTTTTTAATGCTTAAAAATTTATCCAACAGGACCCATTTTGTTGCGACTTCGATTTGTATTCTAAAGAATGATAAAATTATAAAAGACACAGAAATTACATATGTAACTTTTAGAGAATTGTCGGATTTTGAAATTACTAACTATATTGAAACAAAAAATCCCCTGGACAAAGCCGGTAGCTATGGAATTCAGGATGATAACTTCGATTTTGCAATTAAAATCGAAGGGGAACTCGATAATGTTATCGGATTCCCCTTAAGGCTTTTTAAGAGTTTGTTTGCTCAGGATTAGACTTAACTTCCATTAATTTTAGCTTTCCGTTTTCGTCATAATTAAAAAATTGTGTTTCATAATTATTTCCATTCTCGTCATATTTAAAATGTGCATCACCTGTCATTACATTGGTTTCTTTGTCGTAGAAATATAAGTCTGCGTATGCTTTATTGTTTTCTTCAATTCTTTTCTGTGAGACATTTCCGTTGGAATCGTACTCTTTTTTGACTGTTTTTCTTATTGAACCGTCGATTTCATAACTTATGTGGATATGTTCATAAGTTCCGTCTTCTTTGTATTCGAATTCGTCTTGTGAATATTTTATTCCTGTTTGATCGTAGTGTTCTTGTTTTAATGTTCTTCCTTTATTATCTTTTGTTGTTATATATTTATTGTGTTCGTCTTGCGTTATTTCTGTTGTTGTTTTTTCAATTAAATTATCCTCAGGACTTTCGGATAAATTTAATATTTCCATATCGTCTATAACTTCTATAAAATTTTCTTTCTGTATAATTAAATCCTTCGAACTATCCCAAGGATTTGTTATTGTAACGGTGTTATCACTTACATTCTTAATTGAATAAGCGTGGGGTCCGTATAATTCTATAGTTTCACCTTGAGGAGATATTGCAATTGTATCATTGTATAATCCAACACTAGCGCAATAATCTTTTCCGTTATTTTGTTGAAAATTATCCAAGGCTTGGGTGATGTCTTCTTTATTATATACTAAATCAGCAGTTTTTCCTGTAATATAATACAATACTTCGGTGGCTAATCCTCCGTTTGCTATTGAAGGAGCATCTTTTGTTGAAGAAGTCATTTCAACAAACCCATTTCCTATTGATTCGCTTTTATCGTCATCTAAATAGTAGGCATCGCCATTTGCCATATCATTTCTAACTTTTTCAACTGCAAGTTCGAAAATAATCATATCGTCATCGCCATTGCTGTATTGGTCTGACCCTTTTGTCTGCGCTACTTCATCATTAGAAACATAATAATCACCAACACCTTTTAAATGAACTGTTGTGCCTTTGTCGTCATATTCAAGACAATCTTTAATCATTTGAGCGCCTTTTTCGTTGTAACTAAGAGCGCTTATGGCACTTAATAAATAGCAATCACCGGTTTGTCCTTGTTTTGTGTCTTCGATTTTTCCGTCTTTGGTGTTTTTGTCAAACAAGTCTACAAATCTTCCGACTTGTCTGTCAAAAAAACCAACAGATTCAAGATTTCCACTTTTTTTCTCAACCGGTTGAGCTGTTTCTTTTTCTGCCTCAAGAATTGCGTTTTGCAAGTCTTGTGAACTTAATTTGATTTCAGGGATTTGCTTTGAGTTTTCGCTTTGTAATAAACTCACTTGTTCCTCGCTGTTTTGTACAACAGCATTTGTGCCACTGGCAGCATTTTGCAGCGCAAACGCCAGATTTGTTGCAATTTTTTCCATGGTTTTCCTTCCTAATTTTGTGTTTTTTTGTGTTCTGTTTACACAAAACGACATTTGTTAAGAAAAACTTTAGAAATTTTAAAAAAATGTAACAAAAATTAATATAACCAACAAGAAACAAAGTCGTTGTAACAATCTTTGAGTTCGGGTTTTTCAATTCTGCATTTATCCATAACGCAATTGCATCTCGGGTGGAATTTGCAGCCTTTAATTATTTGTGTTATCGGAGAAATTTGTCCTTTGATATTCTCGAGTTTTTTTCTTTCTTTTGTGGGTAATGCCTTTAAAAGCGCCACTGTATAAGGGTGAAGTGGTTTTTGAAAAACGGTTTTTGTGTCTGCTTTTTCAATTATATCCCCTAAATACATAATCGTTGTCGTATCACAATAATTGGAAACAATCGAAAGATCGTGGGTAATTAGGATTATGGTCTTTCCTTTGTTTTTTAAATCCACAAGCAAATTAAGAATCGAATTGGAAACGCTAACATCGAGAGCGGTTGTGGGTTCGTCCGCTAAAATTAATTCCGAGTTCGAACACAAACTCATTGCAATAATAACTCTTTGTTTCATCCCTCCTGAAAGTTCGTGGGGGTAGGATTTTAGAACCGTATCAATATTTTTAATTCTAACCTCTTCAAGAGCTGAAATTATTTGTTCTTTGGAATTTATAACCTCTAAAAGTTGATTTTCTATCGTATATAAAGGATTTAGGGACATAAAAGGGTCTTGCGGGATTAGGGAAATCTTTTTCCCACGATATTTTCTATAATCTTTATCTTGCAGTTGTAGTAAATTTTTGTTGTTAAAAATTATTTCTCCGGATTTAACAACTCCGTTTTTTGGAAGAAGTTTTAGGATTGTGTTTATAAAAACAGATTTTCCACAGCCGGATTCACCTGCAATTGCGTGAATTTTGCCTTTTTCAAAAGAAAGATTAATGTTATTTAGAGCATAATAAAAATTGTCTTCTATGTTGAATCCGACATTTAAATTTTTAATTTCAAGAATGTTGTCCATTATTCTTCCTTTTTTTAGGAAATTTTAACATTAAAAAAATACTTTAACATTCAACAACTTGGCGTTTTTTATTCTCTTCGATTTTGACTTTCATTTTTTTTCTTCTCATTAAATCAACAAAAGCCTCAAGACGGGTAATGTATCCGGCTCTGCCTGTTTGTTCGTCCATAATTAAAGATAAAATCGGTAAGGACGTATCTTCTCTCATTTTAGGGAAGATATTCTGACTCATAATTTCCGGCATGCAGGTAAAAGGTGAAACGTGGATTAATCCGTCTACATTTCTTTCTTTTGCATATAGAACATCAGAAACGCATTCAAGAGCATCTCCTCCAATATCTCTCATTAAGTATGGTTTTGCAAGTCTGTAAGCACGTTCTAAGTGAGTTTCGCCTTTTTTGAAAATTTTTGGAATAATAGCGTCTTTTAAAAACGAAGAAACCGTTAAGGATCGTCTTACTTGAACACCCATTGCCCCAAGTTCTCGTTCTAAGTTTTGATTAGAGAATTCATCGTTTACAATATAAATTTCCCCTGTTAAATCAACGTGCAGGATATCTTTGTTCTTATCAATTTCAACATTTGAAATTTCTTTTAAACCCTCTTTTAGAGCACGTCTCAATTGGGAGATATTTGTGGATTTTCGAATGTTTTTTATTGCTTTATTAAAAGCTTTTTCACTATCGCCTTTTTTTGTTTCCCTTGCTCTGTAATAGGAAAGAAAACTTTCAAGTTCATCGACCGCAAAAACGGTTCTTATTGCAAGATATATTGCGTTAAAAATTTTAAAGTAATTTTTTGTGTTGCCAATTCTTTTTAAATAGTCAATTAAACCTTTAATTCCGTCATAAAGATTGAGTTCGATATAGTTTGTTTTGTATCCCAAATCCAAAAGAACTTGTTCAATGTTTCTTCCATATTCTCCCAATCTGCAAATCCCGGGGGATGTAATCATAGAAACATAATCAACCCCGCCTTCAATCGCTTCGATAAAGTTTCCTAAGATTAATTTATAAGGAAGACAAATCGCCTCGGGTGAGTTTTTTGTCCCGATTGAAAGAGTTTTTTTGCTTGTATAAGGAGGGATAAAAGCCTCAACCCCAATGGTTTTGAGTGCCATTTCCCAAGCCACGTAAATCGTTCCCATATGAGGGAATGCAACTTTTATTTTTTTATCTTTTTCATTATCCATAATTTAATTATACAACAAACAAAAACTGTTCCAATTAATATTTACAAAAGGCAATAATTTTAGTTAAACAAAGCAAAAACCACCCTGTTTCCAAGGTGGTTTTTATAAATAATAGTAATCAACTATTTAATTTCAACAGTTGCGCCGGCTTCTTCTAATTTAGCTTTGATATCTTTTGCTTCTTCAGGTTTTACACCTTCTTTAATAGCTTTAGGAGCACCATCAACTAAATCTTTAGCTTCTTTTAAGCCTAAGCCTGTAATTTCACGAACTAGTTTAAGAACCGGAATTTTGTTAGCGCCAGCTGAAGCTAAAATAACATTAACTTCACTTGGAGCATCAGCAGCAGCTTCACCACCAGCCGCAGGAGCAGCAGCTGCAACAGCTACAGGAGCAGCAGCAGATACGCCGAATTTTTCTTCCATTGCTTTAACTAATTCAGCAGCCTCTAATAATGTTAATTTTTCAATTGATTCTAAGATTGTTTCTACGTTACTCATTTTAATTATTACCTTTCTTAATTATTGTCTTTATGCACTTTTTTGATCTTTAACAGCATTGATTGCTCTAACTAAAGCAGACATAACGCCGTTTAGTGAATATACTATGCCGCTTGCAGGTGAGTTGATTGAACCAAGCATTTTTGCCAAAAGTTCTTCTTTTGAGGGCATTGAAGCCAATTTTTGAGCCTCAGCAGCGCTTAGGACTTTTCCTTCAAGAACTGCCCCTAGAATTTCACCTTTTTTATTTTCTTTAATGAATTTTGCTAAAACCTTAGCGGATGCAACTTCATCGCCAAACCCAAAAGCAATAGCGGTTGGTCCTTGCATTAATTCTTCGATTGCTTCAAAGTTTGTGCCTTTAGATGCAACTTTGCATAAGGTGTTTTTGGTTACTGTTAAATCTGATTGTTGAGCTTGCAAGGATCTTCTTAATTCTGTAATTTCTTCAACTGACAATCCTCGATAATCAGCTACAACAGCAACTTTAGCATTTTCGAATTGTTTTTTGTAATGTTCAATTTTCTGGTTTTTAAATTCTTTTGTTGCCATTATAAAAGTTTTCTCCTTTCTTTAAACTACGCTAAAACTAAAAAAGTTTTGCGAGTACAAGTACGCAAAACAGCTCAATAAGAATAAATAAAGGATATTTAACTTTTGAACCTGGATTGGAAATTAAGATAATTACTATCACCAATCGTCTTTGGTACTGTATTTATCTTATATTATAAAAATTTTGTGTCAAGTTATGTTAATAAAACTTAATATTTAAAAGAAATTTAGCAATTTAATTTTTTAGTGTTCTTTTCAATGGCATATAAAATTATTTGTAGAAATGTTAATAATTCTATAAATAATATTTGATATTATTTATAACTATGTTACAATTTGTTTCTCTTGGTATTAAGTGTATGCAAAACATTAAAGAAAAAATTCAAAAAGACATTTATTTAAAACAGTATTCGGATTTAGTTAACAAAATTGCCAAAGTTGAGTACCGATCGATTGCCTCTAAGCATTTAATTGAATTTGACGAACTTGTTAATATTGGTTTTCAAACAATTAATATTCTATGTTCTCAAGGAAACGACGAATTGTTTAACGAATCTTATCTTTCAACTGCGATTAAATGGGCTATTCGAAACGAACTTCGAAACAGATACAAATGGTATGGCGTAAGACAATCCAAGCTTGACTTGTCTTCTGACGAAAGAAAAGAACTGCAAGACGCAATTTATAAAGCAGTTTTATCAACAGATGAAATGTGTGATTTTGAAAGAACTTTCGAAATTAAAGATATAAGAAAAAATCCCGAAGAAAACTGTGAATTCTCAATGTTATCCAGTCATATTCGAACTGCGGTTATGACTTTGCCCAAAAGAGAACGTGAATTAATCGAATCCAAGTTTTTTAAAGAGAAAAAACTTCAAGAATTATCGGACGAATTCGATATTTCCCCAAGTCGAATTTCTCGAATTATAAAATCCGGATTAGATAAAATTAAAGATGAATTAATTAAAAACGAAGTTTTTTAATCCTCGATTTTTACCGGAACACAAGCAAATTTACAGCCAAAAAACAAACTAAGTAATTTTTTTAACACAATTATTCTCCAACACTACTATAATTATAAAGTATTTTTTAATAAAAAAATTGCTAGTAGTTATCAATAATTTTTTTTATTGAATTGTGTGCTAAACTAAAAATTTCATCGAGCTGCGCTTTATTAAAAGGCAATCCTTCGGCTGTTGTTTGGAATTCGATAATTTTTCCCGATTTAGTTAAAACAATATTAGAATCAACCTGAGCGTTGGAATCTTCTTGATAACATAAATCAACCATTACTTCCCCGTTTACAATCCCTGCTGAAATTGCTCCAATGGGTTCAATTATCGGATTTTTTTCAATCAAACCTTCTTTTAGGAGTTTTTCGACCATAATATTAAGAGCAACAAAAGCTCCGTTAATCGAGGCGGTTCTTGTTCCTCCGTCTGCTTGAATTACATCGGCATCAATTATAAAAGTTTTTCCTTCTATTGCCTCTAAATCAAGACAAGCTCTTAAGGAGCGTCCTATTAATCTTTGGATTTCCTGGGTTCTTCCTGAAATTTTTGTTCTTTCTCTTTGACATCTTGTCTGCGTGCTTGAAGGAAGAAGGGAATATTCAGCGCTCAACCAGCCTTCTTTTGAATCTTTATCCATCCATTTGGGGGTTTGATTGTCAAAATTAGCACAAACCAAAACTTTTGTGTCCCCAAATTCAACCAAAACCGATCCAAGGGCGTTTTTTGTGTAGTTTTTTGTGAATTTAAATTTTCTTAATTCGTCGTTTTTTCTTCCGTCTATTCTCATTTTTTACCTTTTTTTCTAATTCAAGATTAACCGTATAATCTAATTTAAATTGATTCAAAAAAAACTATATTATTAATATAAATCCTCAACTCTTCTGATTGCTACGCCCCTTTTTACGTGGGGCTTTTTTTTAGAGAAGATTTTCAATATAATTATAATATTCGTTATTTTTGTATTTCCTGCATTGCTCAACTAAGCTATTTTTTGAGATAAACCCCATTCTATAAGCAATTTCTTCCAAACAAGCAATTTTAATCCCTTGATTTTCTTCGATTGTTTCAATGTATTGACCCGCACGAATCAAGGATTTTGGGGTTCCTGTATCCAGCCAGGAAAATCCCCTTCCAAAAATTTCAACATTAAGTTTATTTTTTTCCAAATAGATTTTGTTTAAATCTGTAATTTCAAGTTCGTTTCTTTTTGAAGGTTTTAGGGTTTTAGCGTATTTTATTACCGAATTATCGTAAAAATACAAGCCTGTTATTGCGTAGTTGGATTTTGGTTCTTTTGGTTTTTCTTCAATTGAAACCGCTTTGTTGTCTTTGAATTCAACAACTCCGAATCTTTCGGGATCTCGGACTGGATAAGCAAAAATCGTTGCTTGATTGTTTTTTAGCGCATTTTTGGTTGCATTTTTAAGTTTAGCCGAAAAACCGGGTCCATAAAAAATATTATCCCCTAAAATTAGCGCAACTGAATCATTCCCAATAAAATCTTCCCCAAGAATGAACGCTTGAGCCAATCCGTCGGGACTTGGCTGGATTTTGTATTCAAAATTGACTCCAAATTGACTTCCGTCTTGTAGTAATTTTTCAAAATTAGAAATATCGCTGGGGGTTGAAATTATTAATATATCTTTTATTCCTGCAAGCATTAGGACTGAAATCGGATAATAAATCATTGGTTTATCATAAATGGGCAAAAGTTGTTTGGATACTGAAATTGTGCTTGGATAAAGTCTTGTTCCGGATCCTCCCGCTAAAACGATTCCTTTCATTAATTATCCTTTCTTAATCTTAAATAATCGTCAAGAGCGTCTTTCCAGGGTCTTGCTATATTATCATTATCAAGAACGCTGTAGGAAGGTCTTTTTGCGATTTGTTTAAATTCGTCCGAAGTGCAGGGAATTAGGTTTACCTTTAAGTTTTCCTTTTCAAAAATAGTTTTAGCAAATTCATACCAGGTGGTGGAATTAGACCCGCAAATGTGATAAATTCCATAGGGTTTATTTAAAAGTTTTAGTATTCCTCGAATCAATTCAACCGTCCAGGTGGGACAGCCTCTTTGATCGTTAACGACTTTGAGTTCGGGTTTTGTTGCTAAACTAATCATTGTTTCAACAAAATTTTTCCCGTTAATTCCGTATAACCAGCTGGTTCTTGCAATATAATACTTTGTGCAGTATTTTTGAACCATTTTTTCACCCTCAAGTTTGGTTTTCCCATACACGCTTAGCGGGTTTGGTTTGTCGGTTGGTAAATAAGGGGTTGATTTTTTCCCGTCAAAAACATAGTCGGTTGAAATGTAAACAAGGGTTGAATCTGTGTTTTTTGCGCCGAGTGCTATGTTTTCAGCCCCTACAGCATTAATTAAATGAGCATTTTTTTCATCCGTTTCCGCTTTATCGACATTTGTGTAGGCGGCGCAATGGATAATCAAATCCGGTCTTATTTTTTCGATTGTTTCAATGGTTTCTTTTTTATTTGTAATATCAAGGTTGTCAATATCGGTTTTTATTACAAAACATCCGGATTCTTCTAAGATTGGGCATAAGTCTTGCCCTAGCATTCCGTTTGCACCTGTTACAAGGACTTTCATTTAAACAAGACTCACTTTCTTTTTCTCAATCGATTCAATCCACGATTGGTTGGATAAATACCACTCAATCGTTAGCTTAATTCCTGTATCAAACGTTACTGAAGGTTTCCAATTGAGCTCTTTTGTAATTTTATCATTACAAATTGCGTATCTTCTATCGTGTCCTAATCTGTCTTTAACAAATTCAATATCGGATTCGGTTTTGTTCATAGCATTAAGAATCAATTTTGTAATTTCAAGATTGGTTTTTTCGTTGTGTCCTCCAATATTGTAAATTTCACCGATTTTTCCTTTATGAAGGACTGTGTCGATTGCTTCGCAATGATCATAAACGTATAACCAGTCTCGAACGTTAAGTCCGTCGCCGTAAACCGGAACTTTTTCGTTTTTTAATAACTTTGAAATAAAGAACGGGATTAATTTTTCAGGATATTGATAGGGTCCGTAGTTATTGGAGCATCGGGTGTTTAAGGTTGGCATTCCATAGGTTTCAAAGTAAGAGCGAACCAATAAATCAGCACTTGCTTTAGAGGCAGAATAGGGGCTGTTTGGATTTAAGGGAGTGGTTTCGTAAAAATATCCTGTTTTATCTAAGGATCCATAAACTTCGTCGGTTGAAACCTGCAAAAACTTTTCAATGTTGTTCTTAAGTCCTGCTTGCAATAAATTAAGGGTTCCTTTGACATTTGTTTCAATAAAAACTTCAGGATTCTTAATTGAATTATCAACGTGGGATTCTGCCGCAAAGTTAACAATCCAATTAACTTCTTGAGATAAATCAGAAACTAAGTTTTTATCGCAAATATCACCTTTTACAAAACTATAATTCGGATTATTTTTAATATCGTCTAAATTCTCAATATTTCCCGCATAAGTCAAGCAATCAAGGTTAATAATTTGATAATTCGGATGTTTTTTAAGCATATGTCTTATAAAACAAGAACCAATGAACCCTGCGCCCCCTGTTACTAAAATTTTCATTTACATTAGCTCCTCTAAGTTAATTTCACTTAATTTTGGTTGATTTTTATCTTTATCCGATAAAACTGGACAAAAATCTATTTCCCAATCGATATTAATTTCATTATCCGACCATAAAATTCCCCTATCGGCTTTGGGGTTATATTCCCCTGAGGCTTTGTAGAGAATTTCTACCGAATCGGATAAAACAACAAAACCGTGCGCAAATCCTTGAGGGATATAAAGCATTTGTTTGTTATCCTCTGATAGTTCAACTTTAACGTATTTTTTGAATGTTTTGGATTGGGGTCGAATATCAACTGCAACATCAAAAATTCTTCCCTTGACGCATCTTACAAGTTTTGCCTGCTCGTATGGTTTTATTTGATAATGCAAGCCTCGAAGAACGTTTTTACTTGATTTCGAATGATTGTCCTGATTGAATTCAACTTCAATCCCGTTGTTATAAAAATCTGATTTTTTGTAGCTTTCTAAAAAAAATCCCCGATTGTCTCCAAAAACTTTTGGTTTTACAAGAACAACACCCTCAAGTTCCAGCTTTTCGAATTCAAATGGCATATTGCGCTCCTTATATTAAAAAAATTATAGCAAAAAGAATCTTATTTTTTAACAATATAATAAATTTTGTTAATTTATTTCCAATTATCATTATTGCCTACAATTGTAACTTTTTGATTGTAATCGCTTAACCAAAAAGCGAGCTCGCAAAAAGTCGAACCGTTGGAATAAATTGCATTCTTTGCATTCTTTAGAATATACAAATCACAAATGGCGTCAATCATATTTTTGTAGTTTTTATTCTCTAATTCTGTAATTCTTGTTGAATAGCGTTCTTTTAGGGCGTTTGAAACCTCTTCATTCATAGCGCACAAGAAAATTTGTTGATTTTTATCCAATTTATCAATTTCTTGATAGAATAAATCCAAAGATTCGTTTCTTCCATATTCGTTCCAATCAGGAGCGTTTCTTATTTGAAGGGCGCAAAAATTAGAATCCAATTGGACTTTATTTAGTCTTTCAACAACTTTTTTGCTTGGTTTTAATAATGCAAAGGGTTTTTTGTATTGATTAAGAATCTCAAGAGGAATTTCGTTGTACAACAAACTTAAAGAACTTCCATCTAATTTTTTATAAGCGCAGCTTGGATAATAAATTGTAATTTCGTGTTTTGAATTCGAGAAATTCGAATAACAGCTTGTATCGTTGTATTCATTAATTTTAATATCAAAAGCAGGGTTAAATAAATCAAAGAATTTAGCGCTAACCCAGTTTTTATCATCCCAGAAAAAATTAATTTCTTTAGGATTAAAAAAGTTAACAGCGTTCATAAGCGCAAAAATTCTATTTCCGATTCCAACTTTAGAATCAAAAATCAAATTAACTTTCTCTTTTTTTTGAGGAGTGATTTTAGTTTGAATTTTTATTCCTAAAAAATTGTAAATTCTATGCCAATTTTGATAATCTTTTATCATTTATTAAAACTTTCAATAATATATTTTCTAATATCATTAATTAAATTAGTTCTTTTGTTTTGATAGATAAATTTTGCTAAAGGGTGTTTTTTAAGGAAATATTCCCTGTTTCTAATAAGAATTGATTTATCGATTGAACTGCTTGTTGTTGAATGGTTGTGGAAAACGAATGAACGATTACAAATCGCTAAATTATAGCCTTTATACATTACCCGATAACAATAATCGTTGTCTTCATAAAAAGCGGGTGTAAAGTTCTCGTCTAAAAACCCGACAGAATCAATTACTTGTTTTTTTATAAAAACACAGCAGAATAAAGGTTCAAGACTATATTTTATCTCACCTTTGAATTTTTTTAAGTAATTTTTATATTTATTTAAATAATTATTCTTATTTAAACTCTTTCCTTTCTGAATTCTTGGTGAAACCATTCCTAAGGAATTATCCAAATTAAAAGAATTAATAGTATCGTTAATCCAGTTGGGGGTAAATAGAATATCGTTATTTAATAAAGCAACAAATTGATAATTTTTATTCTTAATTTCTCTTAAACCCTGATTATTTCCTTTGGAATAGCCGAGATTTTTTTCGTTTTTAATAATTTTAATATTCGAATGTTTTTTTTGATAATTCTCAATAAATTCACTTGTCCCGTCAGTTGATCCGTTGTCAACAAGGATTAAATCGAAAATATCCTCATCGCTAAATTTGTACAAAGACTCCAAAAACGGCTCTGTTGCTTCTTTTAGTTTGTTATATAAAAGTGTAATTATTGCAATTTTTTTCATTAATCCTCCATTTTTTATTTTTTAGCGAAAAATTTTTTTCTCAAATCTCGAAAAGTGTATACTTGAAGACTTTTAGGTAAATTCTCGATTTCTTTTTTGTAATAGTGAGGAATTTTTTTTCTTCTCCAGGGTTTTCCTAAAGCCCCTGCGTAGTGGATAATTGCGGGGTCATTTTTTGCTTTTTCAATTTCTTCAAGTGAATAAACTTCTTTTAAGAATTCAAATTCTTTAGCGTTTTTGTAATCATTAAGTTCATAAATGCTTTCTAAAGTGCAATAATCAAAAGGAATCGCAAGGATATTAGGACAAGTTATATTAATTAAATCCAAATCAAAGAATTGAAGTTCGTTTTTGAATTTTTTAGCGTTATCCATAAATTTAGCGAAAAATTTTTCTTGTCTTAGTTTTTTGCAATTAAGAATTAAAAATCCCGACCAGAAAATATAGTCTTTTGAGTTTTGCTTAAAGTATTTGTGTCCGATGGCTTTTTTAGTGTTTTTTTCAGCCCGAACCGCCATAAGTTCGTGGTTTTCAATATCCAAATTAAAAATTTCCGATAAATCTTTCCTAAAGTACACATCAACATCGGAATAAATTACTTTATCGAATTCCTGTAGAACTTCGGGGATAATGAGTCTGTAATAGACAATTTCAGTCCAGGAACCTTTGTTTTTGCTTAATCCCTTAAAAATTTCAGGGTCGATATAATGAAAAGAAAGACTGTGCGGGGTGTTTTTAATCAAATTTGTCAATTCTTTTTGATATTTAAGTTCAATATCGCTATGGAGGATGTGGATATTGTAAATTGCGTTTTTAGCGCTGTTAATAAGACTTTTAATTGCAACTGACGCCCCCAGGAGGATTCTTTTATCAAATGTAAAAACTATTGGGATATTATTCATTAATTAGCCCCTTTAAATTCTCTAAGGATTCTTGATAAAATTTTTGTTGATAAATTCTTAAGTTATCCTGCATTTTTTTATAATCTTCGATTGATAAATTAATTGCTGATTCAAAAGCTTTGTAATAATCATCTTTTGTTGTGTAAAAAATTGAATTAGAGGAGTCAAACCCGTTAATTGGAGCAAAACTTTGAGCAATTATGCAGGGTTTTATAAATCCGTATACCAATTGAAAATTCCCGCTTGTTCCACTTGTATTGTATCTAATATGTTCCGGGTCATTGGGGTCATAGGAGGTTATCATAAAATCAGCTTTTTCAATTTCCTCATACATTTTTTTAAAGGGCAATCTTCCTTTAATATCAAAATATTTTTTAATTTCGGGGGGAATATTGGATAGGTTTCCTTTACCAACAACGGTAATTCTAAAATTTTTGTAACCTTTGTCGTTGAGGGTCTTAGCAGCGTCAATAATCATTTGTGAGTTTTTTTTGTTTGGTCTTATTGCTCCAATTGTAATAAAATTTACAATATCGGGATTTTTTCCCGTGATTCTAGCTTCTCCAAAGTAATGAGGGTTAACGACAATTGATTTTGCGTTTTTATAGTTAAGCTGTCTTAGGGTTATTAAATTCTCATCCCAAGAGTTGTTATCAAGAGCGAAACTTGATTCGTGTTCAACAAAAAGAAGCTTTTTTTTGTCGGTGTTAGGATAAAAAGCCTCATAAGCTTGATTATAATGAACGCAATCGCAAATTTTTCCGACTGTTGTTACCATAACGCCTTTAACGTCATCGATTGGGTTATTTTTAAAATAAGTCCTTATTTCTTTTTGACTTAGTTTATTATAACTTATATTCTCGTCTTTAAATCTTGAAAAAAGTCCTTCTTTATATCTTTTCGGACTAACAAGAACAGAAACGTGATAATTAAGGTCGAGTAAATATTTGCAAAACCCCGGAACAACCTCAGAATGCGATTTAGAGCAAGGTTCCCAAACGATAAAAGTGTTTTCTTTAATAATCGGGGTTTTTAGTGTTTTTTTAAAAATCGGGATAAAACCAAATAAATAATAAGTCAATTTATTCTCGAATTCTTTAATTTTTAATAATTTTAGATTGAATAAATAAACAATTTTTTTGGTTATTGTTCTTTGTTTTTTTGATAAGGCTATATTGTTGTCTTTAAAGAACTTAATCGTTGTTTTTTTAGCGTTGTAACTATCAATTTGTTTTTTTTGAGACTGTGTTTTTTTAACGGTTGAATTAGGATTAGAGTAGTAATAATAGTTTGTATTAGGAGTGCTTACAACGCTTTTTGCCTTTTTAAGGACTTGAGGTAACCAGATAACATCTTCATAAAAAACATTTTTTTTGAATTCTAAATCCTTAATTATTTCTTTTTTGTATAATTTATTCCAAACGTATGAACATCTTGGAACATCGCAAATTTTGAGTTTTTCTTCCAGCGTGTTGACAACTTTTGTATCGTCGTATTTAATTCTGTATTTTTTTTGTTTTTTCCCTGTTCTTATAATTGTTGAAACGGCAATATCGGCGTCATTATTAACGATTGAGCCGTGGAGTTTTTCAAAAAAGTCTAAATCAATCCAATCGTCGCTGTCAATAAAACCGATGTATTGTCCTTGCGCTTTTTTAATTCCTTCGTTTCTGGCTTGTGAAATTCCTTTGTTTTCTTGGTTTATAATTGTGATTCTTGAATCTTTTTTTGCATATTCTTGAAGAATATTAAGAGAATTATCAATTGATCCGTCATTAACAAAGATAAACTCAATATCTTTAAATGTTTGATTAACTAAGCTTGTAAGGCATTTTTCAAGATATTTTTCCGAATTATAAACAGGAATTACAACACTAATTTCCATTTTTTTGCTCCTTATTGTTAAATAATATCATAAAAAAGGCAATTTTTTGTCTAAATATTTTTTTATTTATAATAAGAGGATTTATGGGATTAAATTTTAATTTAAACTTTTTTGATGAAAGTCAAAATAAAAATGAAATCGAAACCATAGCTCATAGGGGCTATAGCGTTGAAGCGCCTGAGAATACTATGTCTGCTTTTATTGAGGCAAAAAACAAAGGCTACAATACGATTGAATTTGATGTCCAATGGACAAAAGATTCGATTCCTGTTGTACTTCACGATGAAACAATTAATAGAACCGCACGAAAAGAGGACGGATCCAAACTTTTTTTTAATAAAAAATGTGAGAAGTTAACCTTAGAAGAACTTTTAAACTATGATTTCGGGATTTACAAAAACGAAAAATACAAAAACGAGAAAATCCCGCTTTTTGAAGATGTAGTTGATTTTGCCTCTAATAACGAAATGAATTTGTATATTGAACTTAAAGAAACATCCAATTTTGATGAGGATAAAGCAAAAATGCTTGTTGACAGCATTGTTGAGGCTGATTTAGAGGATAATGTCACCTGGATTAGTTTTGAAGAAGATTATTTAAAAGAAATTGGAGAATTGTTGCCGGATGCCCGTTTGGGGTATTTGTCAGATAAAAAAGTTACAAAAAATACGATTGAAACTTTAAAGGAGCTAAAAACAGCCGAGAATGAGGTTTTTTTGGATATAAAAAACTCAAAAATCAATCAAAAAGGAGCTAATCTTTTAAAAGACAATGATTTTTCTTTCGAAAGCTGGGTGGTTAATAATTCTAATGATTTATCCAGACTCAAATCGCTGGATTGCAGTGCAATTACAACCGATACGCTTTTAGATAGCGATATTGTGCAATTTTTAAATGATTATTAGGATAGTTTTTTCACCAAGTTTTTCATTCTGCTGTATTTATTTTTGGAATTTGATTTTTTCAACACTTCAATTAAATCTTTTGCGTTGTACAATCTTTTAAAGAAACAAGCTACGTGCTGGATTGAATCAACTCGAATCCATTGTCTTGTAACTTTAAATTTGATTCCACCGCAAGATTTTTTAGGATTCAAATGAGCGTAATTGTTATATTCGTTTATAGCAAGCTGGAATTGAGTCCAAGCGGCTTTTTTGCAGGCCTCGAAATATTTAAGCGCAAGTTCGTCTTTTTTTAGATAATGAGCTAAATAAGCAGCCGCAACAAGTCCTTCACATCTTGCTCCGTCGGGGAAATAGTGTTCTCCGTGGTCATAGTACATTCCGCCTTCGAAATCTATATATGGCGTATCGTTTCTTTTATAGGTTTTTTCAATTAAAGTATCGGCATCGTTGAATACGAAATCTATTGCGGATTGATTCAAGAATCCTTCCAGTTTTGCCCATTGTTCTATTGCTTGCATTAACCAGGCATCGCTGGGTAATTCCGTAAATAAATCACCGTACAATTCCGGTCTTTTTTCAATAATCCAATCCATTGCAACCTTGGATTTATCGATAATTTCTTTTCTTAATTCTTCGTTTTTTTCATATTCCGTTGCAACTAAAGCAAGCCCCAAAAGCGCTTCGCCGGGGTAATAGAAAGAAAACATTATTTTTCTTTCCTCATCGGTCATTGAATCTAAGGGCTCGCCGTTATGAAAACTCGGGTGAATGTAATAGCCCATAAATTCACCGTCTTGGGTTAATCTTGAAATAAGATGTCTTGAATAAGCCTCGATATATCTATCATAACTTGTGTCATTGGTTGCTTTTCTATAGCGCATTAGCATTACCAAAGGAATTCCCACTCCTCCGAGTTTTGCTTTTTCATTGGCATAAACATAAGCAGCCTCTTTTCCGTTAACACTATGGAATTTTGTTTGATTAATCGTCCAATCAATCGCTTTTTTTACGCTGATAAGATATTTTTCATCTTTTGTATAATAATAGCCGTGAACCAGACTAATTCCGCCTCCGCAGTGTCTTAAATCGTTGTAATAAAGATCGGGCGGTCTTCTTGAAGGATGCTCGTGGTCAATATTATCATCAAGAGCACTGTTGTAATAATAAGTGAATCTTCCGTCTTCTAACATATTGTCGATAAGCCATTCAACGCCTCGGTGGAAAATATTAATCAAGGTTTCAAAGCTAAATTCGTCATAAATAATATTTCCTCGATAAAGCGGAATACAATCGTCTTTGTAGCTTACAAATGCTTTTGATTCCGTAAAATAGAATTTTGCATTATCGTAATGTTTTAAAAATTTTGCTTTTTCGTGGATTTTCATTTTTGAATTTTTTGTAATATTTGCCCTGTTTGCAAGTTTTGATAAGGGCGTATTTAAATCCATTGTGCTTAAAACAACCGAATCCGTGGGCATCCAGTTGTAGGTTTTGCCGTTAATTACAGCCTCAATCCCTGTAATTCCGGGTTCGAATCTTGTTGAATCAAAACATCCGTTTATATGAGCTTTTTTAATGTCCACTTCTTGTCTTTTGACAATCCATTCAAGCAGTATTCTTGTATCGGGATTGTTAAGGTCAAATTCTTTAAATCTGTCTTTTTCTCTTATTTTTTCAATAACTCTGTTGAGCGCTTTTTCAAGAGTACTTCTTTTGCTTCCGAATCTCAAAACTTTTTTGAATGGAAAGAACAAACTAATGTAAAAATATTGTACATCCGGTTTAAACTCAATTATATCGTCAAGTTTTAAATCGCTGATTACGAGTTTTTCACCGCTCGATAAGGAATGTCTTATTCTGTTAATTAATTTTTTAATTTCACTAAAATCTTTTTTGTAGAAATTTCTTAATTCGTCGTTTTGTTTAATATAGTTCATTGTTCAACTTTATCATATATTGAGAAATTTTACAACAAAAATAAACACGGGAATAATAATTGCGCTTATAATTCCAACCATAACAAGGGCAATTGAGGACATTACAATTTGTTTTTTTCGACCCCTTTCAACACATCTTGCGGTTCCTAGGATATGACTCGAGGCACCCATTGAAAGTCCGATTGCAACGTCGTTTTTAACTTTAATTAACTTTAGTATTCTATGACCGAACATTGCGCCAAAAATTCCCGTAAGAATTACAATACAAACAGTGAGCTGGATAATTCCTCCTGTTTGTTTGGCGATTTCAATAGCAATCGGAGCGGTTGTGGATTTAGGCAGGATTGATTCGATAATATTTAGTTCAACATTCAAAAAAATCGATAAATAATAAGTTGAAATGATTGCAGTGAGGGCTGAAATGATAAAAGCGGGATAAATTATTCTTTTGTTTTTTTTCAATAAATCAATATTTTTGTAAATAGGATAAGCAAGACTAATCGTAGCAGGAATTAGAAAAAAAGTTATATAATGAGTATTTTCGCTATAAGATTGATAATCAATATTAAAAATTTTTATAATTGCAACAAGAAAAAAAGACGCAACAACAATAGGGGGAAGTTTTTTTACAACAGGAATTTTTTTTGAAATTTGTCCTAGTTTATAACAAAGAATTGTAATTATTAAACCAAAGAAATTAGTCATTTTTTTCTAATCCTTCGCAATCTTAAGAATTTTAATCCGTATTCGACAAATAATCCTGTTATAATTATTGTTAGGGTTGTGGTTATAAAAATTGTCGATATAATTATTATCCAATTCTTAATTAATAAATTTTTATAAACCACGACTCCTATTATTAAAGGAAGGATAAATAACGACATATTGTTAATTAAAAGATTGCAAATATTGCAAATTGAGTTTTCTTTAATAATTCCTTTAACTAAGCAAAACGCAAATAAAATAAGCCCCAGAATCGCAGGCGGAATCGGGATTTTAGTTAATTGCACGATTAATAAACTAACGCAATAGAACGACATTAGAATCAAAAAACCAAAAATTAAATTTGCAATCTTAGACAAAATTTTCATTGATTTTATTATAACAAAAACAAACTTTATGTCTTGAAAATAATTTTATTTGTATTATTATAATGATATATATTTTTAATACTGGAACTAAGATATGGAGAAAAAGATGCAAAAACTTGCTGTTACTCTGTCTGTGGTGCTGTTTTGCCTTGTTTGCAACAATGTTTCCGGTTATGAATATGATGATTATAATACCGACATCATATTGCCGAATGATTTGCAACTTTCTCAACAGTTGGGTAAATTTTCCGGTACTGCTACAATAAACGGTAGCATTGACGGTGGCGCAGACACTCATTACGTTTTAAACGGAAATCAAAACAAAGGTTTAGAGATTAATATAACAAACAGTTCTTATAATCTCAAATACGCAATTAAAAACATTGGTCAAATTGAAAAGGTTTCATCGGGCGGAACTGAGGTTAAATTAATAGACGCTAACGGTAATGTGTATACTCAAAATCTTAGTTTTAAAGACGGTGTGACAAATTTTTTAAATACAAGAGATACAACCTCCCAAGCTGACGGCGGCGCTTTTTATTTTTGGAGCAGAGATACACAAAGTGCGGTTGATATAGCTAATACCGTATTTACCAATAACCATTTAACCTTGGATAAAAAACTTTATGGCGGTGCTATTACGGCAAAAGGTGTACAGGTTAATCTTGATAATACCTTGTTTAAAGGTAATAGTATTGAAACACCAAATGGTGAAACTGCTCAAGGAGGCGCACTTTTTCAAACATATTATGCTTCTAAAGCAGAATATAAAAATAGTATAACCAATTCATATTTTATAGACAATAAAATCGTAGCTCCAAATGCTTATGAAACAAGTGGCGGTGCTGTTTATATGGAAAAAGGCGATCTAGTTCTTGATAATTCATATTTTGGTAATAATACAATACAAGCGATAAGTGCTAATGGCGGCGCAATGGCATTAATGGGTGGCAATGTTAAAAACGCTGATATTACAAACATTGTTTTTGATAATAATACAATTAATATAACAAACGGTTCTGCGTCGGGTGGAGCTCTTTATCATTATGGCAACGCTTCGGGAACAGTCAATGTTAAAAATACTGCTTTTTTGTCAAATTCTATAACAACACAAGGCGATGAATCCGGCGATCAAAAGGGCGGAGCTTATAGTGTTAATAAAAGCGGTAATTTTAACGTTGATAATGTACAATTTAAAGATAATCATATAAACAACAACACCGGTAAAACTTCTTATGGCGGCGCTTTGTTTGCCGATGTTAACAATGCAAAAATTGAGAATTCAAGATTCGAGAATAACAGTGCATCAGTTGTTCAACCGGACGATAAGTTAAATCTCGGTGCTAAAGCTGACGGTGGTGCGTTTCATATAGCAGACGATAAAACTGCTGCAAAAATCTATGAAGTTTCTAATTCAACTTTTAAAAATAATGCAGCAACTTCTAACCTTGATGCAAGGGGAGGGGCTATTTATACAGGCAGTATTCTAAAAGTTTCTGATTCTAATTTTATAGGAAATAGTGCTACAACAACATCTGATTATAAATTTAATGGTGCTAAGGGTGGTGCTATTAATACAGGTACGTATTCTTCTTATGTTATTGTGGATAATAGTAATTTTGAAGGTAATTCTACAAATACACTTGCCGGTGAAAGAACTTCTAATTACGGCGGCGGAGCTATTTATAATTCAAAAATCGCATTAATTAAAGATTCAATCTTTAAAAATAATTCAGCTAATGGTACAAATAATAAGTATAACGACACCAGAAAAGGTACTTTTGGTGGTGCGATTTTAAATGCCTCAAAGGGTGTTTTATCAATTATGGCTCATACAAAAGATGTTTTATTTGAAGGAAACAAATACGGGTCAACAGACACTCAATATGTGAGCAATGCTATTTATACGGATACAAATTCCATTGTTAACTTAAACGCTGCGGAAGGCAAAAAAATCGAATTTAATGACGGAATTCAATCGTCAGACGATAGCGCAACTTTAAATATTAATCAAAAAGGTAATTGGGATACAAGTACCGCCCCAACTGATGCTGATAATAAAATTTCAAAAGACGCAGGAACCACGGGTGAAATTGCGCTAAACTCTGATATGTCAGGATTTTTAGGTACTGTAAATTTATTCGGCGGAAGAATATCCATAGGTCAAAACGGATCGTTTTTCTCTAAAGCAAAAGAATTTGTAGTTAAAGCCTCAAGTAATGCTACAGTTTCTTTTAGCGAAGGAATAATTAAAGAATACGATTTGGGTAATTTGAAACTGGAAGACGATTTAAAAGTAGTTCTAGATGCCGATCTTGGTCTTGATAACCCGGTATCCGACAGTTTTACCTCACAAAGCATTGAGGATAACGGAAATAAGATATTAATTTCTGAAATCAATATCTTATCTGATTTGCTTAAAACTTCGGCTGTGACTAAGGTTGTCGATGACAGTTTAAAAGAATTTTTCGATATATCTAAAAATCCTGAGGTTAATATAACAGGAAACGACAAAAATTATCTTGTAACATATGACAACAAAACAGGTGAACTGAGTTTTGAAGTTGCTAAAGTGAATTTAAATTCCGCTTTTAATAAAACTGAAGACGGTAGAATTTATGCTTTTTCTTCGGATGAAATTGTGGAATCTTCACTTGGTGAAATGGGTGGTGAAAACACCACAATGACAATTTCAGGAAACAATAATTCAATCTTATCAAAAAACGATAGCGAAGGAATGAGTGTTAAACAAGGTCAAACTTTAAATATTAATAATGTTAAAAACATAGACGGTTTTAAAGATAACACTGCTATTAAAAACGAAGGAACGATAAACCTTTCTAATGTAACAATGAATGATAAAATTGAAAACAAGGGAACTTTAACCTTGGCTAATGCTACTATAAATGAGGAAATTAACGCCGGTTCATCCGCTTTACCTGATGCTTCGGTTGGTAGCTTAAGAGTTACGTCGAATTCTACAATTAATAATAATGTTGTTGATAATACAATTTCTCTTGAAGGTGGAGTGTTAACCTTAGGACAAAACGCAAATATTTACAACCCTACAACGGTTGTTGAGGCTAATGGCGGTGCGTTAAGTTTGCAGAATGGGGTGATTCAGAGTACAAATATCCACACTTTAAATTTGAACGGTGATTTAAACTTAAGACTGGATGCCAACTTAAGAACAAAGGAAATGGATATAATTGATGTTGATAATTTCAATGCAAACGGTCATTATATTAATATAACAGACATTATTGTATTGGAACCTACAACCGATGAAACATTCTCGATTTCACCTCTTGCTAAAGACAAAGTTGGAACCGATTTAGCTCAAGCAATTAAATACACAGGCGGAGAAATTGTGTATTCTCCAATATTTAAGTATAATGCTGAATATGATTCAGATTCAGCACTGTTGAATTTTAACCGTGTTAAAAGTGGCGCTGGTCGTCCCGGGTATCAGTCCTTTAACCCAGGAATCCTGGCAACACCTGTAGCGGCGCAATTGGGCGGTTATCTAACTCAGCTAAATTCTTATGACGAAGCGTTTATGAACATGGATATGTATATGTTACTTCCGCTGAGTCAAAGATTGGGTATGAAATTAAGAAATAGATATGCTTTTTCAAGACTTGCGCAAAACAATGAAAGTGTCGATGCTGAAACAACAAATATTGATGAAGATTCACAAGAAGATACGGTTAGTGATGTTTCAATGAACTATACTTCCGATCCTTTGATATCGCAATATGAAAATAGATCCGGCTGGTTTAGACCCTACACAACCCTTGAAAGCGTATCGTTAAGAGGGGGACCAAAAGTATCCAACAGATTATATGGTTCTTATTTCGGTACGGATTCTAATATGAAGTCTTTAAGAAACGGCTGGGATAGAATGTGGAGCACTTATATAGGCTATAATGGCTCACATCAATCTTATGATAATGTTTCAATTTATCAAAACGGCGGAACATTGGGTTTTAGCACAATGTTATTCAAAAATAACTTTTTTACGGGATTAACGGCAAACGCAGGCGCTAATTCGGGAATTGCCGACTCGCTCTTCGGTAAAGATAATTTTACAATGCTTTTAGCAGGGGCTGCCTCTAAAACGGGATATAATTTTGAATTTAAAAAAGGAAAATTTATAATTCAACCAAGTTTGATGATGTCTTATTCTTTTGTAAATTCTTTTGATTATACAACGACATCCAATGTGAAAGTATCTTCGAGTCCCTTGCACGCAATTACTTTTGAACCCGGAATCAAGTTTATCGCTAATTTGAAAAATAATTATCAGCCTTATGCAGGCGTGAGCTTTATTTTTAACTTCCTGGATAAAACTAATTTCCAAGCAAACGATGTTAGCCTTCCTGATTTGAGTGTTAAACCGTTTGTTAAGTACGGAGTTGGTGTTAGAAAACTTTGGGGAGAAAGAGTAACCGGATTCGTCCAAACCTACGTTACCAACGGAGGAAGAACCGGAATCGGTTTCCAAGCCGGACTTAATATGCTGCTTGGAGGCAAAAAGAACAAATAGCGCTTAGATTTGGAATATGCAATATAAAATGGTTCTTATTTTTTAAAATAAGAACCATTTTTAATTAAAATAACTTGCGTTGAATTTGTTCCTTTTAATTTTAAAACTCTTTAATATTTTGCTTGACGATATTTTGAGCAATTTTTTATTATTAAAATACTTTTTAATAATAAAAACAAAAGAGAAATTGATATGAAATTAAATAGAATCAAATATTTGAATACTACCAAAGTCCTCGATAAATATAGTAAGCAAAATACAAATTCTGTTAAAGAAGTAACCACGCAA
>CANAIK010000007.1 GCA_947361225.1 uncultured bacterium | reverse complement strand
ATTGTGATTAAGCTTATCAACAGCTCAATCAAAGAGAAAGCTTTTTTCATACTTTTTTTCCTTATATTTTTGTTATATTTTGGTTAATTTTTTTGTTGCACAAACTAAACGGCAAAATTGCCGTTTTTATGGTATAGTTTAAATAGGTGTACAATAAAATTATATAGGATATAAGATACTTTTGTCAAGTAATTCAGAAACAAATAATACAAATAAAGCACAAAGATTTAGAAGAATCGTAAATGAGCTTAATTTAAGGCAATCTGATATTGCAACAAAACTTAATATCTCAAGACAATATGTCAACAATATTTATCACGGTAGAGAGAAACTTTCGGAAGAAAAGCTTGTTGAGTTTGCAAAAATCTATAATGTGAACTTGAATTACTACTTTACGGGCTTAGGGGAAATGTTTCTTAAAAGCGATACAATTCAAGAACCATTAAATATTGAACTTAAGAAAAAATTCAATCTTTCGGATTCGGATTTTATTGCGCTCACGGAATTGCTCGAAAGCGGTGTTACAAGGGATATGATTCTTAAATTTATTCAAATTAAAAAGGGCAATAAAGAGGCTCTTGAAGCACTTATTCAGAATTTGAACGGAATTAAAGCAGCTCTTGAGTTTTAGTTGTTTAAACTATGCAAGGGAGCAGGGATTCTGCCTCCTCTGTTAACGAAAATTTCATTTGAGAATGAATTAACTTTCATTATGGGAGCGGAGCCTAAAAGCCCTCCAAATTCGGCACTTTCACCCACTTTTTTCCCGATAACCGGAATGATTCTAACTGCTGTGGTTTTTTTGTTAATCATACCAATTGCCATTTCATCGGCGATAATCCCTGCTATTGTTGAATCGGGGGTATCTCCCGGGATTGCAATCATATCAAGTCCGACTGAACAAACGCTTGTCATAGCTTCAAGTTTATCAATTGTTAAAGAACCGAGTTTTGCAGCCTCAATCATTCCTGCGTCTTCTGAAACCGGGATAAACGCTCCTGATAAGCCTCCAACGTAGCTTGACGCCATTATTCCGCCTTTTTTGACTGCATCGTTGAGCATTGCAAGTGCCATTGTGGTCCCGGGAGCGCCAGCTTGCTCTAAACCCATTGCTTTAAAGATTTCAGCAACGCTATCACCCTGCAAAGGTGTTGGGGCAAGGGATAAATCAATTATTCCGAATGGAATATTCATTTTTCCTGCTAATCTTCTTCCGATTAACTCACCTGTGGTTGTTATTTTAAATGCCATTTTTTTAATTAAATTGGAAACCTCACCAAAATCAGCGGTTTTACTAAGATTTTGAATAGCGCTTGCAACTACCCCGGGACCTGAAACACCAATATTTAAAGTGCATTCAGCCTCATTAATCCCGCAAAAAGCCCCTGCCATAAAGGGATTGTCGGTTACGGCATTACAGAAACATACAAATTTCGCTGCCCCGATACTATCTTGTTCTTTGGTTAAAAGAGCGGTTTTTTTAATAATTGAGGCTGTTTTTAGAACTGCGTCCATGTTAACTCCGGTTTTTGAAGTTCCCAAATTAACACTGGAGCAAAGTTTTTTGGTTGTGGATAATGCCTCGGGGATTGAATCAAAAAAAGCTAAATCCCCTTTAGTAAACCCTTTATCAACTAAAGCGCTGTAACCTCCGATAAAATCAACCCCGATTTCATTAGCTGCCTTATCAATAATTGAGGCAATATAAACATAATCCGGGTCGTTGCAAGATTCTACAACAAGAGAAATCGGAGTTAAGGCAATTCTTTTATTTACAATCGGAATAGAGTATTCATTCTCTATTTCATTTGCTAATTGTACAAAATTTTTAGCTGTTTTTGTAATTTTATCATAAATTTTTGTTGCGGTTTTTTTGGTATCACAAGAACAACAATCCCTCAAACTCAAAGAAAGGGTTGTTGTTCTAATATCAAGATGATGAATTTTTATCATCTCTATTGTTTCTATAATTTGTTGTTTATTAAAACTTTCCAGCATTTTTTACCTTTAAATTGTGTGCATTCTATCGAAAATTTCTTTTTTTTGAACCCAAATTTCCATTGAAAGTTCTTGTTCCAGTTTTTTAATATCTTCTTTGAATTCTTTAAAGGAAACGGTTAAATTTTTAATATCACACAACATTATCATAACAAAGTTGTCTTGCATTATTGTTTGTTTGATATCTTCGATATTAACTTTATTTAAAGCAAGTTTTTGCGCTACTTTAGCTACGATTCCGACTTTATCTTCACCGCTTACTGTTATTATAACCTTATCTTCTTTCATTATTTCACATCTTCCTTAACGACAATTAAGTTGTTCATTATTTTCATTGCAACTGTTGGAAAAACAACATTTTTAAGTCCGTCCGCAATAGAAACAACGCTACCGGCTTTTAGGACAACGTCTTCACCTTTATAAATAAAAGTGTAATCGGTTTTTCTGTCTGATCTTATTGTAATTTTGTTTTCTTCCCTGGTCATTGTTAAACCTTTCTTGTTATTATTTCAACCCCGCTTGATGTTCCGAGTCTTTGCGCTCCTGCTTCAATCAAGGCTCTTGCTTTAGTATAATCTTTAATTCCCCCCGAGGCTTTAACTCCAAGTCCTTGAGGATTTACGGTTTCATACATTAACTTAACTGCACTAACAGTTGCTCCAACGCCGTTTTTTACAAAACCGGTTGAAGTTTTGACAAAATCGGCTCCTGCGTTAATTGCGCATTTACAAGATTCGACGATTTCTAATTCGTTTAACAAATCCGTTTCTAAGATCACTTTTAAGGTGTTATTAGCGCAAATTTCCTTTGTTTTTTTAATATCCTGTTCAACTTTTTTGTAATCTTTGTTTTTAAGCGCTGAAATATTTAAAACCGTATCAACTTCTTTTGCGCCCAGTTCTAAAACCCTTTGGGTTTGATATAATGTCATATCGATAGTATTGTTCGATAAGGGAAAATTAACAACCGTAACGATTTTGACGTTAGAACCCTTAAGCAGGGTATTTGTAAGTTCAACGTAACTTGGATTAATACAAACCCCGAAAAATTTGTAGTTAATTGCATCCTCGACTAATTTTTCAATTTCTTTATTGGTTGCGTCTGCTTTTAATAAAGTGTGTTCAATATAATTATTTATTTCAATCATAAATTTATTATATCAAAACTAAATTTTTAAAGCCAGAGTTAATATTTAAAGATTCCTCAATATTAAATAAAGTTATATCAAGAATTCTTGTTTGCGCTTCTTTTGTATTATATGCGATATGGGGTGTTATTATAACCTGGGGCAATTGCACAAGTTTTTGAATAAAAAAGAATTTTTTAAGACAATTTGTCCTAAGTTCGTCATATTGTTCACATTTTCCGTAAGTTTGACACAACGTTTCTTCGCATTCAACAACGTCGAGCGCTGCGCCTAACAATTTTTTATTAACAAGAGCGTTGTACAAAGCTCTTGTATCGACAATTTCACCACGAGCGGTGTTTATTAGAATTGCGTCTTTTTTCATTAGCGCAATTTTTTGTTCGTTAATCAAATTCCTGGTTTTATCGGTTAAGGGGCAATTAATTGAAACAAAATCCGATTTTTGTAATAATTCGTCTAATTCAACAAAATTATATTCGTTTGATTTATTAATATCATAAACCAGGGTTTCTAAATTAAACCCTTGAGCTATTTCAATTACTTTTTTCCCGATTGCTCCTGCGCCAATAACTCCAATTGTTTTTTTATCAAGTTCCAATCCGATTAGTTCGTCTTGGTTGATAGTTCCTTGTATTATTGATTGTTTTGCTTGAATAACTTTTCTTGATAGGGTCAAAATTAAAGTAAAAACGAATTCCGCTACGGTTGAATTCCCGTAATTAGGGGTGTTTAATACAGTAATTCCTCTTTTTTTACAATAATCCAAATCAACATTGGAAAAACCAACACATCTTAGGAAAATAAATTTTAAATTCTTAAATTGTTCAAGAACTTTCCTATTAAGAACAGACGATACAAAAACGCTCAAACCCTCACAATCAAGATGTTTTTTGTCAACATAAGTTGATTCAATTAAGGGGGATTTGATAAAACAAGGTTCAATTTCCACCGGGATTTTATCCAGAAGATAGTTAAGTTCTAGTTCTCTTATATCAAAAAATAATAATTTCATAATTGAAATATTATTATAAACTCTAAATCTTATAATTCCCCTTATGGGTTATTTTTTAGAAAATCTTCCATTTTTTTGTGGTCAAATTCATTCTCCCACCTCGCTACAACTGTTGTTGCAACGCAATTTCCGATTAAGTTGACGGTTGTTCTTCCCATATCAAGAATTTGATCTATCCCTAAAAGTACCGCAACCCCGATTAAAGGAAGATTAAAACTTGTTAAGGTTCCTGTTAGAATTACGAGTGAAACCCTTGGAACGCCGGCGATTCCTTTGGAAGTCAACATTAAAGTTAACATTATTACAAGTTGTTGCTCGATTGATAAGCTGACTCCTGCAAGCTGGGCGCAAAAAAGCGTTGCTAAAGTAAGATATAAAGTTGATCCGTCAAGGTTAAAGGTGTAACCCATAGGCATTACAAAACTTACAATGCTTTTAGGCACTCCGAATTTTTCCATTTGACTCATTGCCTTGGGAAGGGCAGCTTCTGAGGATGCCGTTGTAAAAGCAAGCAAGGCGGGGTCTTTTATTGTTTTAATTAAACCCGTAAAAGAAACTTTAATAATTTTGCAAGCAACAACCAAAACCAGAACCACAAAAACAATTAAGGATAAATAAGTAATTACAATTAATTTTGCATAACTTGCTAAGATTCCAATTCCGTTGTGCCCGATTGTAGCGCTAATTGCGCCAAATACCCCGATTGGAGCAAAATTCATAACATATTGAGTGAATTTAAACATTACATCGCAAACACTTTGCAAAAAATCCAAAACAGGACGGGCTTTTTGCCCTACAGCGCAAACTGCAAGCGAGAAAAAAATTGCAAAAACAACGATTTGCAATAAATCTCCTTTTGCCATTGAATCCACAATGCTTACAGGGATTGAGTCAACAAGCATATGAACCAGAGAAACCCCGCCTGTGGTTGAGTTTTTCATTGTTTCAACAATCGCTAGAGAATTCGAGCTCACATTAATATTAAAACCAACACCGGGTTTTAGAATATTTGCCATTAAAAGCCCTATAACAAGCGCTATTGTGGTTGCAATTTCAAAATAAATTATGGTTTTAAGACCGATTTTTCCTAAGTTTTTAACATCCCCGTGACCTGCGATTCCAACAGTTAGAGTGGCAAAAATTAAAGGAGCAATAATCATTTTTACCATTCTTAAAAACATATCCCCTAAAGGCTGCATTTTGACTGCATACTGAGGACACAACCAGCCGAACAAAACGCCCAGGATTAAAGCCAGGAATATATATAATGTAAGTCTTTTTGAACTTTTCAAGTAATTTGCTCCGTATTTTTTGAATACAACAATTATATTATAAAAGATTGAAATATTGATATTGGAATCGGAATTTTTATATATTCTTAATATCTTCAACTATTTACATTACATTTCTTAACAACCACTTCCTTTTTTTAATAATTAAAGGTATTATAAAGATGTTGTTAATGCTTCGGCTAGTATGCGAATTGGGGTATTTGCCCCATTTTTTTTCCGACAAAAAATTATTGCACAAAAATCCTTAATTGTGCTAAACTTTATTTTGTGAATAAGGAGAAATTAAGAATGGATAAAGATGAACAATATATACTATTGGAACAATACAAAATTTATTCCGATGCTAAGGAAAAATTTATTGACAGGGAATTCTCAACCAACAGATTCTATTTGGTTTTGAATATTGTTGTTCTTTTGGCAACGTATTTTCTAAGCACCCTAACCCCGCAGTATCAACCGGTTATCGTTTTAAGCGTTATCGGTTTATCAATTTCTTTAATGTGGTGGATTAATATTGACACTTATCAAACTATGATAAAAATTAAATATGCAAATGTTTTGGAATATTTAGAAACAAAACTTCCTGAAAGACCTTACAATAAAGAATATACGGATTATAAAGAACTAAAAAAACAAAAACATTTAATTGTATTCAGTGATTTTCAAAAAATCTTAACTGTGATAATTGCGGGAATTTACTTTTTCACATTAGCTTACAATATTGTTAATATGATTAAATTCCAAATGTTATAATTATGCAGAATTATATTAAAAAACTGGAGGATTTGAAAAGTACAAAAAGTTTTCGTTTCCTCAAGAATATTAATGAAAAAAACGGCAAATATATAAGCGTCGATGGTAAAAAAATGCTCAATTTATCATCCAACGATTATTTGAATGTCGGATCGGACAAAAATTTGGTTCTTGAATTTTGGGATAGATATAAAAACTCCCCCGAACTGCTTTTTTCTTCAGCGTCGGCAAGGCTTTTAACCGGAAATTCTATTTGTTATAAAAAACTTGAGCAAAATTTTTCTAGTTTATACAATAAACAATCCCTTTTGTTCTCAACCGGATATCAATGCAATCAGGGGGTTGTAAGCACTCTTTTTTCAAAAGACGATTGCATTTTTTCAGACAAACTAAACCACGCAAGTATTGTTTCAGGACTCAAGTTAACAAATGCAAAACATTACAGATACAAGCATTTGGATTACGATTCTTTGGAAGAATTGCTCAAAAAAAACAGAAAAAACTATAAAAACGCAATAATAATTTCAGAATCCGTGTTTTCAATGGACGGAGACATAGCGGATATTAAAAAATTGGTAGAACTTAAAAAAAAGTACAATTGCTTGTTAATGATAGACGAAGCGCACGCTTTCGGGGTTTTTTCGGACAATCTTCAAGGAATTAGCGCTCAAGAAGGATTATTAGAAGAAATTGATATTATAACTTTAACTCTTGGTAAGGCGCTAGGGTCTTTTGGAGCGATTTGTTTAGCCAACAATACAATTATTGATTATTTAATAAATTTTGCCTCAAGTTTTATCTTTACAACCGCAATTCCTTCAATAAACGTGCTTTGGAGTAATTTTTTACTGGAAGAAAAATTCGATTTATTAAAAGAAAGAAAAGAAAAACTCAATTCCTTGTTTCAACAAGTACACAAAATTTACACAAGTCCAAGTTGTTCTCAAATTATTCCTGTAGTTTTGGGGGATTCTAAAAAAACGCTCGATTACGCTCAAAATCTTCAAAAAGAGGGTTTTTACGCTCTTGCGATTAATCCTCCTACGGTTCCGGTTGGAACTTCTCGATTAAGAATTTCTTTGACCAGTGAAATTGAACTAAGAGAAATTGAAGAATTGTTTAAAGGATTATAGAATGCAATATTTTTGGTTAAATAAGCAAAATAATAAAAAATTAATCGTTTTTTTTAACGGCTGGGCAATGAATGAAACCCCCCTGGAGCACCTAAAAAAAGACGATTTTGATATTTTAATTCTATTTGATTATAGAAATACAAATATTGATTTATCGACTTTTAATTATAAGAATTATCAAGAAAAATATTTAATCGCTTGGTCAATGGGAGTTTTAGTATCAAATCTTTTTTATCAAGATTTATCGGGTTTTGATAAAAAAATTGCAATTAATGGAACAACAAAAATGATTGATAATGACTTTGGAATTCCTCCAAGGATTTATAAGGTTACAACAAAATATTTAAACGAAGATTCAAGAGACAAATTTATTAAGAATATGTTTAAAAACGGTTCTTTGAATCCAAATATTAAAATTACAAGAAACTTAGAGGAATTAAAAGAAGAACTTATTGCAATTGAAGGGATAAAAATAGATAAAGAATTGGTTTTTGATAAAGCTTTAATTTCACTTGATGATAGAATTGTTCCAAGCGAGAATCAGATTCGATTCTGGTCTAATAAGACAAAAATTGAAAAAATTAACTCAACCCATTGTCCTTTTGACAACTACGATTCCTGGTGTCAGCTGTTATGTTAGATAAAAAAAATATTCAAAAAAAATTCGAGCAAAGTTTAACAACTTATAATGAAAACGCTCTTGTTCAAAAACAAATGGCGAATAAACTTGTTTCTATAATTAATCGGAAAAAATTTGATAAAATTCTTGAAATTGGTTCTTATACGGGGATTTTAACTAAAAAAATCGTAGATAATTTTGAGTTTAAAAACTATTGCGCTCTTGATATTGTTGATTCAGGGGAATTTGTTAAAAAAATTGATTCAAGAATTCGTTTTATTAAACAAGATGTTGAGGAATATAAAACCGACCAAAAATTCGATTTAATAATATCGAACGCTGCTCTTCAATGGTGCAATGACTTTAAAAAAACGATTTTTAATCTTTATTCTTATTTAAATAATAACTCCTTGCTTATAGTTTCGACTTTTTCTTGTGATAATTTAATCGAAATTAAAAACACGTTTAATCTTAGTTTGGATTATCCCGGGATTGAAGAAATTAAAGAAATTTTCCCCAGGAGCCAAATTATTGAAGAAAAAATGACTTTAGAATTTAATAATCCGATTGAAATTCTAAGACATCTTAAAAAAACGGGTGTTAATTCTTTATCTAAAGATAGTTTTAATTTATCTAAATTAAAACAACTGGAAACTAACTATAACAATAAAATTACCTACAAGCCTTTATATATCAAGGTCGAAAAACGCATTTAGAATGGTTTTTTTGTCGAATTTTTCAATTTCTTTAATAATTCCTAAAATTCTAACATCCGTAAAGCTTTTAAGCTCTTGAACAAAGTTTTTTTGAGCAAGATTTGGGTTTTTAGGCATTTTATTTATAATAATTCCTTTAATTTTAACCCCCAGCTTATTAAGCGCAAAAATTGTTAATAAAGTATGGTTAATCCTTCCTAAATTAGGGGTTGTAACAATAATTACTTCTTCTTGTAAGTCTTTTATTAAATCGGAAAACAAATAGTTATCAAAAATTGGACAAAAAAGCCCTCCGGCTCCTTCAATTATAGTTAAATCTTTGTTTTTTGAAAAATCGATATAATCCTGTTTAATTTTTTCAATATCAACTGAAACTTTGTTTAGTTTACTCGCTAGATACGGAGAAACCTCACCTTCTAACAAATAGGAATATTTGGTTTCAATGCTGCTGTATTTTTTTAGTTCGTAAGGATCCGGGGCAATTAAAACGCCGTTTTTTTGATACGCTCCGCTTTGAAGGGGCTTGTAGTATCCGACTTTTTTGCCTTTTTCGGTTTCAATGAGCGCTAAACCAATTGAAACAAAGGTTTTTCCGATATCCGTATCAACTCCTGTAATAAAAAAATTTTTCATAGTATAATTATAGAACAAAAAAGGATTTTTAATATGAAAACAAAAGAAGAATTATTGGAATTATACGAACTGCCTCTTGAGGAGCTTTTAAGGGAGGCTCAAAAATACACTAAAAAAGAATTTGAATTTTGTTCTTTAATTTCAGCCAGAACCGGAAAATGTTCCCAGGATTGTAAATATTGCGCTCAATCAAGTTTTTATAAAACCGATTGTAAGTTCCACGATTTGGTTAGTATTGATTCTGTTATTAAATCGGCACTTGAATCCAAAAAAAACGGAGCAATTAATTTCGCAATCGTAACTTCAGGGAAAACTCCGGATGAATCTAAGGATTTTTCAACCTTAGTTCAAATGATAAAAGAAATTAAAAAAATTGGCTTAAAACCTTGCGCCAGTATTGGAATTGCGGATAAAAACCAGCTTTTGGCGCTAAAAGAGGCGGGACTTGTTCGTTTTCATCATAATATTAACACTTGTAAAACTTATCACGATAAAATATGTTCAACCCACAGCTACGAAGACAGGATTAAGACCTGTAAATATGTTAAAGAGGCGGGTTTGGAACTTTGCTCGGGTGTAATAATCGGAATGGGTGAAACAAAAGAACAAAGAGTTGAAATGGCGCTTGAATTGGCTCAAATTAACCCCGAAAGCATTCCTGTTAATATCCTAACTCCAATTAAAGGAACGCCTTTTGAGAATTATTTCGATAAAATCGATGAAGAAAATATTATTCGAACAATTGCGATTATTAAAATTGCAAACCCTGATTCTTCAATAAGACTGGCAGGGGGCAAAAAAGCAAGGCTGGAGGAAGGAAATATCGAACTTTTGATAAAAACTTGTGTTGATAGTGCAATTGTTGGAAACTACCTTACAACAACAGGATTTTCGGCTTGTGAAGACGAAAAAAAAGTTATTAATGCAGGAAAAATCTTAAGCCCCTTAAACTAGGGGCTTTAAGAAAAAATTATTCTTTTTGTTTTAGTATATCAACAACATCTTGAGCGGTTTTTGCTTGTCCTGAGCTCAAAAGTTCGATAATTTCATTGGAATTAGGGATAATGTTATTCTTAGCGCACAAAACAATTGCCCGATAAGCCTCTGCTTGAGTTAAGCTTTCCTGTTCGAGTCTGTTTTCTTCTTCGACCATAGCTTTATATTCATCGACAATTTGTTGCGGGGATAAGGATCCGTTAATAACATAAATCCCTTTTGCTTGTTCAAGGTCAATTGTAATTCCTTCGTCATTTGCAATTGATTGGACTTGTTTTAGAATATCCCCCCAGGAATCAAGGTTTGTTTCGGCTGCAGCTTTGTTGGAGGCTCTAAATAACATTGCGTTTTCGTCTTTTTCAATTCGATTAAGAGTGTTTTCGAACATATTTCTTGTTTCTTTAGCGATTTCACCGACATTTTTTAACACATTGATATCGTCCAATGTTTCTTTAAATCCGGGGATTATCGTTTTTGATTCAAGATAAGATTTATCGATAATTTCTTGTGCTTCTTTATCTGTGAATCCAATTTTATAGTTTTTTCCATAGGCTTTTGAATAAACAGTATCCATAAATATATCGGTATCGTCTTTTCTTTGCGCCACCACTTCTTTTCCTCCTAAGTTAAAGGAAAAGCTGTCGTTAAAAATTTCCGATCCGTTAATATCTGTCTTTCCGCTTGATTGATTAACATTATTCTCTAGTTCGGATAAGTTAATTTCTTCAATCCCTAAAGATTGAGCGTCGGTCATAGAATATTCGATATTTGTGGTTTCCTCTCTTAAATAGCCTTCTTTGTTGGATTTTGTTTCTTTGTTATCGGTGTAACCGGATTTTAACAACTTAAGGTTTTTAAGTTCGTCTCCGCTTAGTTTCCCATCGTTATTCGTATCCAGCGATTTTAAATCATCAAGCCAGCTTGAACCTTCTTGCGCTCCTAAAAATTCGTTTTTGCCTGAAAAGGTTCCGTCTTTATCTCTATCAATAATAAAAGCAAACTCATTATTCCCGTCTTTAAAGGTTATAGGGTCCGTTCTTTTGACTTTTGTTTTGTTTTCGGGGATTTGTTCGAAATCAGCACTTCTGGTTGCTCCAACGCCCCAGATATCTTTAATTTTTTTAGCAATATCCTTGTATAATTTTGCGGTTTCTTTATCTCCCGCTAAATTAATTGAGTAGGTTGGTCCGTTTTCTTTTGCGGATTCTTCTAAATCGAAGTTAATCCCGCAATTTTTAAATAAACCCTTATCCTTATCAAAAAGCGCATACATTGCCTCTTTAAAGGTAAATTTCGGGTCTTTTGCCATTATATTTAGAATTTTATCATAATTCTTCGACAAAGATTCAATTTGTTTGTTAGAATCAATCGTGTTTCCGGCTTCTTTATTCCAGGTGTTGGGCTGACCTTGATAGTTATTCTCAATTCCTGCATAAAAATTTTTAACTTTCGAGAAAATCTTTCTGGATTTTGCGTCGTGTCCGTATGGAATGGACATTTTGTTATTATCGAACTTAAGTTTTGTTCCGCTAAAATTATCAACTAAAAACTGAGAAATTTCATTAATTCCTAACCCGCTTTGAGATAATTCTGTTAATAATCCCGCCTCAACCGCTTTTCCGAGGTTTGCAACAGCTTTATTTTTAATGCTGTTTTTATCAACCCCTTTGGTTGAATCTTTGGTAAAAAATTCGTTGTATTTTTCTTTAATACTATCTAAAGTCGGAGGATTAGACCCTTCTTTGTAGTTGGAGTTAGTTGAATCCACATTAATTGAACTATCGGCAAAAAAATCACTTATAATATCTGTTTTAGCTAAAGAATAAGTTGGAATTTTAGAATCAAAATCGCTATTTGTATAATCGGTTTCAGTGTTTCCGATTTGCGCAATATTAGCGCAGATTAAATCATACGCTGCTTTAGTCGGGCTGTATTGACTTTCAAGCAGAGTTTTTTGATCCATCCATTTTGTGGCTCCGTCTATTAATCCCTGGACTTCACCTTGTTTTTTATCCAATTGGTCCAAGATTCGCTCAATTTGTCCTGTTTGAAGCTTAAAAGCTCCATTTCGAACTCTTTTTTTAATTTCACCCGAAATTGAATCTTTTTCAATTAATCCTTTTTGATAATAATAGAAAACATCATCAATCGCAGCTTTGACATTTGCTTTCTGCTGTTTTTCAAGAGTTTTTGATTTGGATTCAACGCTTGTTACTAAATCCGCAATATCATTTGAATGTTTTTCTATTTGATCTTCACTTTTTGCTATTTCATCTTGCAGAATTTCCATTTTGGCTTTTAAGGTTTCAAGTTTATCCTGTAAGATTTGTGCTCTTGATTCAAGAGATTTTTTTTGAGCTGTCGTAACGTTATTATCCGAAATTACGGTAAAAACTTGTTTTAAGGCGCTTTGTTGGCTGGCTTTTGTTTTATCATACAAACCCTCAAGCCAAGTGTCTTTCATTACGGTTGAACTGTATTGTTTAAGTAAATCGTTGTTAGAAGAAGATAAATCGCTGCTCATTATCCAAAAATCCCCTTTCGAAAAAAAATCTATTGTCTTATTATTCGATACGACATTTTTTTAGTTGGTCTTTAAGGATTTTTTTGGAATTGTTACAAAAATTAATGAAAAAAATAGGAAACCGGAGCTGTTTTCAACCTATCGATTTTATTTATAAACATTAAGATAAACACTAAACAGGTGATAGGATTAACTCCGGTATTATTATAATATTTCTTTTTTTATTTATTTTCATTAGACAAAAAGACAATTTTTTCGTCTTTATAATCAATTTTGATTCTATCCCCGTCTTTGAATTCATTCTTTAAAAGCGCTTTAGATAGAGGATTCTCGATTAATTGTCTTATTGTGCGTTTTAGTGGTCTTGCTCCATACATTGGGTTGTAGCCTTGAAGTGCCAAGTGTTCTTTTGCTTCTTTTGTAATTTCAAATTCGATTTTTCTTTCTTGCAGCAGCTCCGATAAATTTTTTAGTTGAATATCGACGATATTCGACAAATTATCCAAAGTTAGAGCATCGAAAAAGATTGTTTCATCGATTCGATTGAGGAATTCGGGTCTAAAGTATTCTCTTAATTTGCTTGTAATTTCTTCTTTTACTTGTTCTTTGTTTGTTGGACTAATCATTCCTTTAATCGCATTGTCAAGAATAATATCCGATCCAATGTTGGATGTTAGAATTATAATCGTATTTTTAAAATCTACGGTTTTTCCTTTAGAATCGGTTAATCTTCCGTCATCGAAAATTTGCAACATTAAATTAAAAACATCGGGATGAGCTTTTTCAATTTCATCAAAAAGAACAACGGAATATGGTTTTTTTCGAACAGCCTCGGTTAGTTGCCCTCCTTCGTCATATCCGACATATCCAGGGGGAGCTCCGATTAGTCTTGCAACTGAGTGTTTTTCTAAATATTCTGACATATCGATTCGAATTAAACTATTCTCATCTAAGAACATAAACTTCGATAAAGCTTTCGCTAATTCTGTTTTTCCAACCCCTGTGGGACCTAAGAACAAAAATGTTCCGATTGGTCTTTTAGGATCATTCAACCCCGATCGAGCTCTTCTAATTGCATCGCAAACGACTTCGACCGCCTCTTTTTGTCCTATGACCTGGTTATGGATTGTTGATTCCATATCCAAAAGTTTTTGACTTTCTTTCTCAACCAATTTTGCAATCGGGATTCCTGTCCATTTAGAGATAATTTGAGCGATATCGTTCTCATCGATTTCTTCTTTTAGAAGAGCGTTTTTATGCTCAGTATCTTTGCAGTTTTTTAACTGCGCCTCAAGTTCCGGGAGTTTTCCATATTGAAGTTTTGCCAAAAGTTCAAGATCATAATCCCTTTTTGCCTTCTCAATTTCGGTTTTGGTTTTTTCAATCTCAGCCTTAATTGAAACTTCGCCTTTAATTGTTGATTTTTCTTTTTCCCACTGCGTTTTTAGAACTTCAATTTTTGAGTTAATACTATTAAGTTGTTGTTCAACATTCTTAATTTTTTCCTCGTCGTTATCATCTTTTAAGGATTGCAGCTCGATTTGAAGTTGAAGTTTTTGTCTTTCTAACTTATCAAGTTCTTCGGGCATTGAATCAATTTCAATTCTTGTAGCACTTGATGCTTCGTCTACTAAATCAATTGCTTTATCAGGCAGAAACCTATCCGGAATATATCTATCGGATAATTTTGCAGCAGCAACAAGGGCGCTGTCTTTAATTCTTATCCCGTGGTGAACTTCGTATTTGTCTTTTAAGCCTCGAAGGATTGAAATTGTGTCATCAATTGTGGGTTCGTCGACTAAAATCGGTTGAAAACGACGCTCTAACGCCGGGTCTTTTTCAATATATTTTCTATATTCACTAATCGTCGTTGCTCCCACTGTTCTTATCGCACCTCGGGCTAAAAGCGGTTTTAGGAGGTTTCCTGCGTCTGTTGTTCCTTCTGCTCCCCCTGCTCCAACCACTGTGTGGAGTTCGTCTATAAACATTATTATTTTGCCTTCTGATTGTTCAACTTCTTTAAGAACTTTTTTTAATCTTTCCTCAAATTCTCCTCTAAACTTTGCCCCTGCAATTAAAGCTCCAATATCAAGAGAAATAAGGGTGGTTTCTTTTAAACTTTCAGGGACATCTCCTCTTATTATTCTTTGAGCTAAACCCTCGACAATTGCTGTTTTTCCAACACCCGCTTCCCCTATTAAACAAGGGTTGTTTTTCGTTCTTCTATTAAGAACCTGGATTATTCTTCTAATTTCTTCGTCCCTTCCGATTACAGGATCGAGTTTTCCGAGTTCTGCTTGTTTTGTTAAGTCAATTGAATATTTTTCAAGAATTCTATAATCTTCATCTGCGTTTTTATTATCCACTTTTTTATCCCCCCTAATTGTTTTCATTGCACTCAAAATCCTATTCTCGGATAAATTGTATTTATCGACAATTCTTTTTAATTCCCCATCTTCAATCATTGCAAGAAGAAGATGCTCGCTTGTAACAAATTTATCCTTAAGTTTTTTTGCTTTATCTTGTGCTAATTCAAAAACCTTGAGTAAATTTTTGCTAAAAAAGATTTTATCGTTAATATTGCTTGTTTTAGCCAATCCGTTTAGAATATTATTAATATCATCTAAAAATAACTTATTATTAAGTTTTAATTCTTTAAATAATAAACTAATCGAATCAATTTCAGTGTTTGCCATTGCATAAAGCAAATGAATCGACTCAATTAAGCTGTTGTGATTCTCAAGGGCTTTATTTTGAGCGTTAAAAATTATTTCTTTTGTTGAATCGGTAAAGTTGTCAAACATAAAAAATCCTTTCTATTTTTATTTTATAAGGATTTTTTGAAATTTTTCTAAAATTAATTTTATTTTAATGTTTATATCTATCTTTAATTAAATTGACAAGTTCAACAAACCTTTTCGATACTTCAATTTGAGAAATCTCAAGAATCTGGGCAATTTGGGTTTGATCCTGTTTTTTTAGGTACCTGAGACAAAAAATATCATAATATTTTTTGCTTGGATAAATTTCATCGATTTCTTTAATATAATTAATAAAAGTTTCAAGTTTTGAAGGGACAATATTCTGCTGGGGAAAAAAATTAATCGGATCATCAACCGAGTTTAACTCATTTGATTCATAAGACTTAAATTCCGCTTGAGGAAGAATTTCAGCTTTTTTTTCTTCAAGAGGGGGCTGTTTTTTTGCAACCGGTGGTTTTTTTGCAATTCTAATTCCATCGAATTTTTGTTTCTCAAGAAGAATATCCTCTAAACAAGTATCACAAATTTCCTCAAGATGTCTTTTTAAACGATTTTGGTCTTTCATTGCATCAAGCAATAAATAAGACTTTTTATAGACAGCCTCAAGAAAAATATCCAAAAGCTGCTCGTTTCCTTTGTATCTTCGATTTTCTTTAATAACAGATTCAATAAGATTTTTATGATTTTTATCTATATACAACTTTCTTATCCGTTTTAGTCTGTTTCAATAAAATATTAGTATAAAAAAATTATATTGTACAAAAATAATTTTCTTTTGTAACATTTTTTTTAAAAAACTAGAATATATTAAGTATTTTGTTAAGTTTTTTGGACTTGTAGAATTTTTGCACTATAATATTATAAGATACGATAATTAGACTTGATGAGAATAAATGAAAAAGATTAATATAAAAACATTCGTAATTTTTATATCATTTGCGCTTACTTTTAATGTTGGCGCTTGTTTTGCTTCAGGAATCGATATTGCGGAGTTTAAAAAACTCAAAAATATTACAAAAAATATTAAGAAAAAACCAAGGAAAGAAAAACCAAAAAAAGAAATAAAAATAGAGGAAATTGAAACCCCCGATCTTCCTTTTTCTTCTTATGAAGACGAAAGTGTTTTCCCAACATCTATAAAGGAAGTTCAAAACGAACAGAAAACAAAAAAGAAGGAAAAAGTCAAAAAACCAAAGAAAAAACTTTTCCAAAAAAAGAAAAAAGAAACACAAACCGAAGAAATTATAGAAGAAACCCCGATTACAAACGAGGAAATTATTGAGGACGATCAAAGAACATATATTAACGACGATACAGAATTTGTAATAATTAAAGAACTTGAAATTTTCGGTAATAATCTGGTTGACCTTAACTATATTAAAGAACAAATTAAATCCAAAGAAGGTTATCAATACATTCGATCCGATGTTTCCAATGACTTAAGAACTCTTTATAATACGGGATTTTTTACCCAGAATATTAGAGCTCTTCCGATTAAAATTGATAATAATAACGTAAAACTTAGAATCGTATTAGAGGAAAACCCACCCGTGGCGGGTTTTGGAATTGTTGGCAACAATAGTGTTTCAAATGCTGAAATCATGGCTATTTTAGAGCCATACGTGGGTCAACCCCAAAATATTCTAAGTATTAATAACGCAATTAATGAAATCCAGGAGTTGTATTCGTCTAAGGGTTATATCTTAGCTCGTGTTAAAAAAGTTGCCGACGATCCTGACGGATATATCAATATTCTAATTGATGAAGGTGTAATCGGGGATATTATTGTTGATGGAAACAACAAAACAAGGGATTTTATCGTTAAAAGGAATATTTTCCTAAAACCCGGATGTGTTTATAACGAGAACACAATGCGATCCGATATTCTAAGACTAATGGGAACCCAAGCCTTTAAAGACGTTCAAAGGGAGCTAAAACAAGACGAAAGAACCGGATTGTACGATGTTTATATTGCGCTTGAAGAACAAAGAACGGGAAAAATTTCACTAGGGGTCGGGATTGACTCAGCATCAGGGTTTTTCGGTTCTGTTGGTTTTGGAGAAAACAACTTTAGAGGATTAGGACAAAAACTAAACCTTAATTTGCTTGCAGGAACCGGGGTTTTAATGAACGACAGTTCTGTAATTAATAAAGCTAATTTCCAAGGGGAGTTGAGTTTCTTAGAACCAATGTTTAAACGTGAAAATCAATCTTTGGCTCTTCGTGGTTTTATGCGTTATTACGGTAGTTATCAGGTTCCTTTGGCAATTGAGAAAAGATTTGGAGCCGAGGCTACAATTGCTCGAAAATTCACAACCTACAAAAATTTGTCAGGTTCAATCGGCTTTGGAGTTGAGAACGTTAATTTATCCGAAGGGGACGAGGATAAAATTAGAGCAAAATATTTGCAGCGAGGAATTGCTTGGAGCAATCGTGAAAAAGAATTGGACGGCGGGTTCTTTATCAAAGTTACACCTGCTTTAACATACGACACCAGAGACAGCGCAGTTAATGCTCGTCGTGGGGTTTTAGCTCGAATTTCACTTGAAGAAAACCTGGGAATTTCGGGTGAAACATTTGGAAAACTTCACGGTATGATAAGAAAATTTAGCGCTTTGGGTAAAAAATCATCAGTTGTACTGACAGCTAAAGCCGGGGGCAAAATCCACGGGGATATTCCCGAATTTGCTAATTATGCCCTTGGTGGTCCTTATACAATTCGTGGTTTCAATATATCTGAAGTCGGTGTTGGTGACGGATATATGATGGGAAGTGCTGAAGTGCGTGTTCCTATTCCTTTTATCGACAGAATGACTTCAAATTCGTTCTTAAACAACTTAAGACTGGCTGCTTTTGTTGATGCCGGAACTTTGTTTAATAAATCAATCGGAACAAAACTTTATGATAAACCCGGTTATGCAATTAGCGCTGGTGTCGGACTTAGAATATTTATTCCAGGGCTTGGGCCAATCAATCTTGACTATGGCTTGCCTTTGACAAGTACAGCAGGTGTTGATAGAAAATCCGGTTTCTTCACCTTTGGCATGGGCGAAATGTATTAATCATAAATTATTGTAACACCGGTTTTTCCTGTTGCGCCTCTTAAGTCAACATTTTTTTCACCATTGGTGTAATACATTTCATCACCCTGCGGGGATGAAAAAAGATCGGTTTGACAATTGGGAGATTTTGGGCTTTGTTTAGGAGCTTTGTTGTAAGGAGTAATCCCCATTTGTTGGTAAATATCGTCGTTTATTGGGACGGAATATCCGCTTAAAACCCCGTTTTTATTTTTGTTCCAACTTAGATAATTTCCCCAGGTGTTTCTCAACCTTTGTCTTTCTAAGCGTCTTAAGGTGTTTGCTCTGTTAATTCTTCTTATTATATTGTTGTTGGAATAATAAGGAGATGAATAATAGGGGTTGTATCTACCCGTGTAGGGGTTGTAAACCGGTCGATAGGGTCTGTTATAATAGTTGTAGTTGTAATTCGGCATTCTTGACCCTTTTTGTAAATAAACTTTTTGAACAGCGCTTGCTGCTGAGAATATAAATAAAAATAACCCTAGAATAATAAATAATTGTTTTTTCATAATACTTAAATGTTATTGGAAAAGTTTAAATAATCCATTGGATATGAGGTTATTAGCTTTGAGGGTAATTTGTAAATTATTGTTACAAAAAGTTTTATTTTTCTAAAGTTTTTAATTAATTAATCCGAAAAAGATTATATAAAGACATTTTAAGGAGAATAATGCTATGGGGCTTTCGGCAAGCCAGGCAAGGTTTTTGCAGTTGACTGGCAGAAAAAGTAATACTGAATATCAAGCGCAGCAGATAAGTTTCCAAAGGCTTCAAGTGGCAAATAAACTTTCCGATGCTTCTAATGAGTATCAGGATAAAATGTCGAATCGAAAAATAATGTACAGCTACAACGACGGCACTGGAGCAAAAAAAGTCGATTTAACTTATCAGAATTATAAAAATTTCGTTAATCAACAAAGCGGTTCAACCGGAAATTCTCAAGAAAAATATTACCTTGTAACACAAACAGGAAAAATTGTTGTTGCAAGTGAAGAAGAAAAGTCTCAAATGATTAACAATGACTTAGATGCAGACGGTAACCCCAAATTTGATGCGTCTAATTTTATCATTGTTGAAGATTTGGACAATGTTGATATGTTCCAGAATTCAATTAAAGACGGGGTTTATTATTTTTCTAAATGGGAACAACAAAAAGACAACAGCTGGGGTTTGTCTGCTCCTCAAAGCTGGGAAACTATGGGCTCAGGTGCTATGATTGAAGAATTAGACACAAACGACGACGCTAAAGCCGAAGCAGATTTTCAAAAAACTCAGACAAAACTTCAAAAATTGGATAAACAACTGGAATTAAGATTGGATCAACTTGAAACCGAAAGAGAAGCGATTCAGACGGAAATTGAAAGCGTTTCAAAAGTAATAGATGATAACGTCGAATCAACTTTTAAAGTATTTAGCTAAACATTATAAACCAGGGATGAAAAAAGGCTATTTAAAAAATAGCCTTTTTTTACGCATAATAATCTTTTAATAAATTTAAAGAATCTTCTCTTCCTTCAATTACAGGGCTTAATTCTCCGGTTCCCGTAAAGTTTTGGGTTTGAAACCCTTCCCAAGCTGCCCCTCTTGCGTCTTGAGGTTTTGAAGTAAAGAAATTAGTTGACGCACTTTTAGTTGGGTTAATATTATAGTTGCCATTTGCAACTTGAAGTGCGGTTTCTAAATCCTGTGTCGAATATCCCCCGATTTGTCCTTGAGATTGTTGTTTGTGTTGATTTTGATACGGTTTAAACTCAACTCTTGGACCTTGTGTCGGGAAATATTGATTGTTGGTTAAACTTCCAAATTTTAGTGAATCAATACTCATAAATATGTGCCTATCTAAATCCTATATTATAATAAAGTGTTTTTTTGTTAATAAATTGCTCTAATTTTTATTTTTCTTAACAAAAGTTAAATTTTTTAGAAATTAGGGTTTCTTGAAATTTCAAGAAACCCTAAAAACTTGTTGTTCTCCTATGTACTATTGTTAATAGTCCACTCAACCCAAAGCAATTTTTTTTAAATTAACCTTATCTTTAGCATTAATCTAGTTGTTTTGAGAGCATCAACTTATAAACTAACGATGTCTTATAACCCGATGGTAGAATTTTGTTCTTACATTTATATAAAGTATTTTTTAGAATAAAAATTGCTTAATTGGTTTTATTTGTTTAATATTTCTTAATAAAATGCTATAATAAAATGTATGAAAAAAATTGAAACTATAGCATTAATCGCCCCTAGCGGTGTCATTAAAGATATCAACGAAATAAACAAAAAAATTGAGTTTTTATCAAAAAAATTTAAGGTAAAAAAATATTTTAGCGAATGCGCTAAAAATAATTACCTCGCTGATAGTGACGACAACAGAATTCAATTTTTTGAACAAGCTTTTTTAGATAAATCCGTTGATTTGGTTCTTTCGATTCGAGGGGGATACGGAGCGATTCGAATTGTTGATAAAATTGACTATAGTTTAATTAAAGACAAATATTTCGCTGCAAGTTCAGATGGTTCAATCTTTTTAGCTGCGCTCAATAAAAAAACAAATGTTAAAACTTTCCACAGTTTAATGTTAACAAACGGTTTTTTGGATAATTTGGATAAAAATATTGAAATAATTGAGAATGATATTTTTGATATTAATTTAGTGCCTTTAAGAGGTAAAATCGCTAAAGGAGTGCTTTTTGGGGGTAATTTATCGAGTTTGGTAAGTTTATTCTCAAGCCAGCAATACTTGCCTGAGGACGATTTAATCCTATTTTTGGAAGATTTAGGGGAACCTTTGTATAAAATTGATAAAATGTTCTATCAAATTTATCGAAACGAGGAGTTGAAATCAAGAATTAAAGGAATAATTTTTGGCGATTTTTATTTAAAGGATTCTGAAATCGACCCTTTAATTCTTGAGTATTCTCAATTATTTAATGTTTTTTGCGCTAAAACAAAAGATATTACCCACAAAAATACAAATATTACGATTCCATACGGGAAAAAAGTTGAATTAAAGGTCGAACCTATTAAAAATCGTATCGATATTCTTTAAATATCTTTCCTCGCAAAAACATTCCTCAAGTTCTTGTGGGTTTAAATATTTTTCCATATTGCTTTTAAAGTTTCCATTATTTTGATAAGCGCTAAGCGCTTCTTTTTGAACGATTGCGTAGGCCTCTTCTCTTGTTAAGTTGTGATTTAGGAGCTTTAATAAGCAACTTTGCGAATAAATTATTCCTCCGAATTTATTGGAGTTGTTAATCATTGAATCTTTTTTAACAACAAGATTCTCAATAACATTTCGGAATCGATTAAGCATATAATCAATAAGAATTGTTGAATCAGGAAAAATTATTCTTTCGACACTGGAATGACTTATATCTCTTTCGTGCCATAAAGGAATATTCTCCATTGCAGCGAATGCGTTTGATCTTATAATTCTTGCTAAACCCGATAAATTCTCGCTTGCCACGGGGTTTTTCTTGTGGGGCATAGCACTTGAACCTTTTTGACCTTTAGAGAATCCTTCTTCAACTTCTCCTACTTCAAATCTTGATAAATGCCTTATTTCAATTGAAAAACTTTCAATTATAGAGGCGATAAAACTAAGGGTTTGAAGATAAAAGGCGTGTCTATCTCGATTGATTACCTGTGTTGAAATTCGAGCAGGTTTTAACCCCAGGATTTCACAAGTTTTTATTTCGACCTCGGGGTCGATATTGGAATAAGTCCCGCAGGGACCTGAAATTTGTCCTACTAAAACTTCTTTTAGCGCAAACTCAAACCTTTCTTTTGCTCTTAATAGTCCGTCTAACAAGTTTAGAACCTTAAAACCGAAAGTAATAACCTCAGCTCCCATACCGTGGCTTCTTCCAAGACAAACAGTGTGTTTGTGGGTTTTTGCCAAGGTTTTTGTTGAATTAATTAAACTATCCAAATCGCTTAAGATAATTTTTGAGGCGTCTTTAATTTGAAGTGCCAAAGCCGTGTCAATGACGTCAGAGCTGGTTAATCCCTTGTGGATATAAGGAGAAAATTCTCTATCTACGGATTCATTGACATTCTCTAAAAAAGCGATAAGATCGTGTTTTGTAATTTTTTCAATTTCGTTAATTCGATTAACGTCAAATTTTGCGGTTTTTTTAATTTCAGTGTAAATTCTATTATCGAAATTGCCCAATTCAACCTGCGCTTTAATTACCGCAAGTTCAACATCCAAATAATAGCTGAATTTTTTATCCAGCTCCCAAATAGATTTCATTTGTTCTCTTGAATATCTTTCAATCATAGAATTATTATATCATAAATTAAGAATTATAAGATTTCTCTCGTAATTTTCTTTTAATGGCAGTTTATAAGGAATTATTTCGAAATTTGCGTTTTTGTACTTTTTTTTAAAATCTTCAAGTTCGATTGAATAATTTTTTGCTTTATAAATTAAAAAACGCCCTTTTTTATTAAGATGTTTTTTTGATAGCTCAAAAACATCCAAAGTTTTTCCAACCGCCCTTGAAACAATCAAATCAACACCCAGGGGGTTAAGTTCTTCCACTCTTGAATAAACAACACTTAAGTTATTAAGTTCGAGTTTGTCTTTAATATAATTCAAAAAATTAATTTTTTTAATTCTTGAATCAGCAGCGAAAATTTTAATACAAGGAAAACAAATTGCTAAAATTACAGATGGAAAACCGCCCCCTGCGCCCACATCAAGGATTGTTTCGGGGTTAAAATCACTCCATTTAACGATTGATAAAGAATCAATAATATGTTTTTCAAATAGAACAGAACAATCGTTTCTAGACATTAAATTTGTGTGAGAATTGTACTCGAGGAAAAATTTTTCAAAATTCTCAAGCTTTTTAACCACAGTTGAATCCAAATTTAAATTTAGTTGTTGTTGTATTATTTCAGTTTTTATCATAATTATCTACAATCGAATCAAAAAGTTTGTTTCCTAATCTTATTCTTAAATCCTTAATTCTTGAGTTGATTCTTGATAAATTCTCGTCGTTTTTTGAACTTTTAAGCGCTTTTTTAGAATCCAAAAAACAAATAAGAGCTTGTTTATCTTCTTCAATATCGTAATAGAATTCCCCTTGTTCGAAATGAACAAGAGCAACTTTGAAGTTATCTTTTAATTCTTCAGCCGTTAAAAGCGCTTGTTTAAAGTATCCTTGAGCGCTTTTTTGGTCAATTTTTGTGTAGAGTTTTGCAAGTTCTTTTTGAGAATAATAAATATTCTCTAAATCCTTGTTTAAAGTGTCGAATTCCAAGGCAAGCTTTAAGCATTCGGTTGCTTTTTTGTAGTTTTTTTGTTCTATAAGAATTGAGGCTGAATTAGTTAGGGAAATACTGTAATATTTGTTTTCTTTTTTGTAAGAACTTGTTAAGTAGTTTTTTTGGTAATATTCCAATGCTTTATCTAATTTTTGGTTCTCATCATACAAAAGAGCAAGTTTGTAATAACTTCGACATACGATTTCTTTATTTTTCGATAAAGATAAAGAAAGACTTAATTTGTAGCATTCGACCGCCTCTTTGAGTTGTCCTTGAGCCTCTTTCAATTCGCCTAATTCAAGGGATGCAAGTGCTCTATGTTTATCTTTATTGTTATCATTAACTACAATATTCTCGAATTGTTCTTTTGCTTTATCCAGTCTGTAAAGATTTTTATTTGTTTTAGCAATTAAAAACTCTAACTCAATTTTTCTGCTATCATTCACTTGAGTAGCGTAATCAAGCGCTTCTTGGGCTGTTTTAATTGCATAATCAAGTTCGTTTAGGTGAATATAGTTTTTTGATAATAAAATTAAAATTTCAATTTTAAATTCTGACTCAAAATCAAGACTCAGAGCTTTTTTTAGGATTTTATCCACATTAGAATAATTGAATTCTTTTTCCTGAACGTGGGCCTCATTAATTAAATCAATAATTAAAAGTCTGTTTTTTTCTTTGTTTTTGTCGGGTTTTTTTGGTCGAACCAATAATTCCAAGTCTTTTTTTATAAGTTCGTCTCTTTTTTCTTTAATTTTGCTAAATTTTAGTGCTAATTTTGATTTTTTTTCATTCTCATCGCTTTTCCAGGGATTTGTGTTAATTCCAAGATAAGGTAAATTAGAATGAGCTTTAGAATTAATCGAGGGAATTAAGGAGCGGAAAAGTTCGATTTCTTTTCGAATGGATTCTCTTGATAGTCTTAAAAGTCTGTTTTGAGGGCTTTTTGTAAGTTCGTTTTCATAAATTTTTATTAAATTTTTGTAATAAAGCGCTTTTTGTTGAACTGAAAAATTCTTTGTAATGTATTTTTTAAAATAATCCTTAACATAAATTTCATTTCCGAAAAAATTTATTAAAAAATTCTTCGAAAGATATTCAATATGATTTGTATTAACAAGTTTATATTCATTCAAAAATTCCCGACTCACAGGACAATCGAGCGCACAAAGGATTCGAAAAAGCTCCAGATAAGAATTTGGAGTCAAAGAAACAAATTTGGAAACTAAAAATTCTTCAAAATCAATATTTTTTCGACTAAATTCATTAATTAAATCTTTCAAGCTGTTATCGGTCGTAGAGCAATATTTAATGCACATTTGAAGATAAAGTTCGCTTCCTTTGGAAATAATATAGAATTTTTCCTTTAAATCGTTGTCAATCGGTTCGATAATCATAGCAAGTTTTTGGATAAAATCTTCTCTTGGGATTTTTGTAATTTCATAAGTTTTTATTTTATTAATTCTTCCCACAAAAGGATTTTTGGATTTATCGTTTGCAACAATAATTATTTTAACATTGGGATAAGTTCCTAAGTGCGCTAAAAAATCTATAATTTCGATATTTTTTTCAACCTTGTCAAAATTCTCAACAACAATAATGCAGTTTTTATTGAGGCTTTTAAAATAATGACTTACTTTTTCTTTAAAGTTATCGGATACAAATTTTTTAAGAGAAATCTTAGACGCAAGAGAAAAGTTTCTTAGCGCATCATAAAAATTAAGTAAAAAATCGTCAATTACGGTGTTTTCAAAGCAAAAATGAGAAAAAACAAGATTTTCAACCTCAAGTTCACGAATCGATTTTGCAATTGATTCACTTTTAGACGACCCTTGAGGACCGCTTATAAAAAACAAATCATAAGAAGATAATGAGAATTCTACAATTTCATTTATCATTAAACTATTGAATTGAAATAAACCTTGTGGCATAATAAATATTGTATTAATTTACAGCAGTATTTGCAATAGGCAAAAATTGAAATAATGTGTTGTTGAAAAAATTAGCTTGTCGCTAAATAGCAGATTTAGTGTAGATTTTACGGTTATTAAAATATTAACATTTATTAATAATTGATAAAAAACATGGCAAATTTTTATCTTTACAATATTTTAAATATATGTGTGTTAGATGTTTTGGGGTAAAAATGCAGCGAATAACAAACCCGGTAGCAAAACCAGTGCCTAAGACCGGTTATTACATAGACAAGGAAAAAATAAAAGAAGAACATGCCAAAAATGAATCGCATATTCCTCAAAAACAAGGATTCCTTACAAACGCAAAGGTTTATGCGCATAAATTAACAAATGACGTTGTTACCTACTTTCCAAAAGGATTTCAAGGGTCTAAAAACAGCGATTTTTACGAATATTTGTCAATGGGGATTGTTCCTAATTTAATCGGAAGTTTCATGCTCATTTATACAAGCTGTGGGGCTAATAAATTCTTTAACGCTCAAGACAGCGCCTCAGCCTCTAAAGGCGCTAAAATGATGGGAATGGGCGTTGTGCTTTTTGCCTTGGGTAAATGGCTGCATTCAAAAATTTCAAATTTTGGAGTTAAAAAATCAACGGATATTAATTTAGAACAAAAATATATAAATAAAAATGCCGAATTGCCCGAAAATGGCGAAAAACAAGGAATTGTAAGAGAACAAAAACCAGGCGTTTATGATTCTGTTACATTCTTTAGAGACGACTTATTGGCATATGACGGGGAATTAAACCACGGCTCAAGATATTATTACAAAGATAAAATTGCAAAAAAAGCAGGAATAGATAAACCCCTTAACTCGCCTGATCAAGAAATTAATAAAAGAATTAGAGGCGTTAAAGCAAGAACAACAGCACTGCAGAATATCGGGAAATATATTGTAGCTGCAACTTGTGTTGCGCTTGGTTCTCAAGAGGCTTTCGGGGAAATTAATTTTAGAAGTTTAAAAAGCATTAAAAATTCATTCAAAAAAGGTTTTAAACAATTCTTGGGTGAAGGAAAAGACAGAAGTTTTATCCACAAACACGCAGGCAAGGCACTTTTGGGTTTAAGCGTTGTTTCAACTCTTCTTAGCTGGTTAATTCCCGTAATTGCCTTTAAACAAAAACCGGATACCTTAAAAACGCAGCTTGACCCTAACAAAGAAACGGAGGTTTGTTAATGACAACAATTAATCCTCTATTATTCAATCAACCAATGTCAAGTCACGACAGACTTTATGAAAATTTGGCAAAAAATGCTCACACAATAAAACCAAATGAGAATAAAGCCGTTCTTGTTGATGAAAATATTTTCCAAAGCGCAGCTTCAGCACTTAAGGATAGCGGAAAAGATGTTTATAATTTTTCTAAAGCTATAAAAACAGGCGAAATTACAGATAATAATTTAGGAAGAATTAATGATTTAGGGATGAAACTCGGATCTTTGTTAATTGCTTCTTATCTTGCACTTAATTCTAAAACCAAAACTGATGCTGCAATGAAATTCGTTGGCGGCGGTGCGTTTTTAGCCTCAATGTCATTGTGGCCCAAAATTTTTATTAACACACCGGCAAAATTAATCCACGGGGTTGATGTTGATAAAAAATACATAAGTGCGCAAGGTGATAAAAAAGATCTTTATCTTGATAACCAATATATCGTATGGGATATTACCGGAATTAAAGAAGAAGACAGGGAAAAACACAGAATGGTTGCATTGCAGAATAGAACCTTGAATCTTGCAACTGTAGCGTTTGGTGCTCCTTTAATGACTTCTTTAATCGGAAATGTTGCACAACCTTTTGTTTACAACAAAATTGTAGAGCACAACTACAAAAAAGCCTCTAAGTTAATGAAAAATCCAAAAACTTTTGGTGAATATATCCAAAACTCACAATCGCTGCCAATTGATTCACAAAGTTTGGATAAATTGTTCAAAAGCTACGAAAAAGCAGGGAAAAGCCCTGATAAACAAATGTTTGAACAACTTTCAAAAATGTTTAACTTTGCCTCTTTGGCTGATGTTGTAAAAGACAAAGACGATATCAATATTCTTAAAGAATTCTCAACAAATAGAGTTGTTGAACAATTCCAAGATCTTTATCAACAAAAAGCAGTCGTTAGAACAAGTTCTTTAGAGAATATTCTTCAAGATTTTGAAATAGCCAATGATATTACGGACGATTTTGAAGAAGCTGCAATGATGGGTAAAAAAGCAAGAAAAGCAAAGCTTTCTCAACAATCAAGTTCTTTGAGCGACGATAAAATTAAACAAATAATTAATGATTTGGGTGAGAATCCGACAATTTCCAAAACCAAAGAAGTTTTAACAGAACATAATTTTACAACCAAACAAATTGATGAAATTGTTTCTAATAAACAACTAAGATTAGATTCAAACGGTTTTTACGAAACTGTAAAAAAATACAATAAAACAGTTTTCTCTAAAATGAGAGGAAATATTAAAGCATATTTAGACGCACTTAATCCCATTGCGGGATCTAAATATGAATCTATTACAACAAAAACTTTTAATGATTCAATGACTAATTTAATTAAAAAACTTGATATTAAATATAGTTCCAAGAATTCAAACAATACTTTAAAAGGACTTAAAGACAGCTCGGTTGACGAAACTATAGAAATTTTATCTAATATATTCAAAAACGCAGTAGGAAAAACAAAAACCAAGGATGAATATATTGATTTGCTAAAAAATATAACAGGGGAACCCATTTCGGACTTAACCGATTTAATCGATAATTTTTCAAAAGAATCATATTTAAACGCTCTTGCTCCTAAAAAAGGAATTGAATCTCTTGATAAAGCGATTTTTGGAACAATTGAACCCTCAGCTCAAGATCCAACTAAAAAAATATTCTCCAAAGGAGGCGTTGTATCAACTTTTGTTAATTATATAAACTGCAAAAAATTAGATTTGTTATCAGTTAAAGTAAAACCGATAATTTGCGCTAATTTTGAAAGAAGATTAAAAGAAGATCCAGATTTTAAAAAACACGGTTCGCAATTGATTGATATGATGAGAAAAATTGCTTATGACGGAACCGCATCTTTAAGACAAAACTCCGGATTTACAAAAGATGTAAATTTATATCAAAAAGCAATAAAAATTCTTTTCGATAAAGAAAGCTTTAAAGATGAAGAAAAGGTTATGCCCGGAATTAGAACGATTGTGGGTGAACTTCAAGAATTTAGCGGAACCAACAAAGAAAACTTCTTTAGAGCCGGAAGTTTTGCAACTTTAATGAAACAACAAGCAACAAAACTTTACAATGATAAATCTTGGTTAAGAAAATTCGGAAAAATGGCAATTATTTTATCTATTTCGACTTTATTAATACAGCCGTTCTTTGGAAAAGTAAAAAATCCGGACAACCAAAAAAAAGACGGAGGTGCTAAATAAATGGCGATTAATCCTGTAATAGCTCAAAATCAATTTTATAGAATGCCTGTAATGTCTCAAGTTCAACAACAGGTGATTCAACCTGCTCAAATTGTTCCTTATAGAACTCCTGTTCCAATGGCTTATCAAATGCCTCAAATGCAGCAGCAACCAATTCAACCTGCTCAAATTATTCCTTATAGAACAGCTCCAATGGCTTATCAAATGCCTCAAGTGCCGATTTATAATTACCCTGTAAAACCTGTGCTCAATTCTCAACCGATTTATCAAATGCCGCAGGTTCCCGTTCAAACAAGGGTTGTAAATCAACAACCTGCGCCGATTTATAATTTTAATACAAAACAAATAGTGCAAACTCCTAAAACAAATAATGTTTCGAATGTTAATTTGGCTGAATCTAAAGAAAGGGTTCCCGGATACAAAAATAATCTTAGAGAATCCTTAATTACAAATAAAGCCCAAATTCTAGCCGTTATTCCAAGAATAATGAACGCTCAGGATTTAGACGGCAACGAATTAATCCAGGGGAATGAAAAATCGGGAACTTTTGTTAATGACGTTCTAAGATTGGATGAAATTAAATCATTGGGATTTAACACCTTACACGTTCTTCCCATTCATCCGACAGGAAAAACCAATGCAATGGGAACAGCGGGTTCCGTTTATGCTCCGGCTGAATTATTAACTTTGGATCCTGAATTGGTAGATGAAAATCCTCCAAAAGAGGCGTATGACAGAATTTCTCAGCTATATGAACAAAAAACAGGCAAAAAGCTGACCAAAATGGATAAAAACGACCCTGAGGTTGCTTTTGCTCAATGTAAATATTTTGTTGATGAATGCCATAAACGTGGAATTAAAGTAATGTTGGATTTGCCGTCCTGCGTTAGTTTGGATTTTGCAAAAAAATATCCTCATTTAATGGCAAGAACTCCGGACGGAAAAGACAAAACCCCGAAAGGCTGGCAAGATATAAGAATGCTTGAACCATTCGAGAATGAATCTACAAGAGAATTAAACAAAGCTTTGTTGGATTTGCATAAACAATATGTTGATATGACAATCGATTTAGGCTTTGATGGAATAAGAGCCGATGTCGGAAGGGCAAAACCGGTTGGGTTCTGGAATGTTATAACTCAATATTCCCGAGCAAAAGACCCTCAATTCGGCTGGTTAGCTGAAACTTACACCCACGAAGACGCCAGTCCTATGCTCAATATGCCTCACGATAGGCCTCAAGACTTATTAGAGGCCGGTTTTGACACATACTACGGGCAATACCATATTTTCCAGGATTGGACCAATGCGTCTCAATTGTATGATTATGTCAAAGAAAATATCGATATGAATAACGAAATCGGAAGTGCAAAAAGCTTAATCGGGTCTTTTGCAACCCACGATGATGTTTCTCCGATGTTATACGGAGGAGCGCCCTGGGTAATGTTTACAACAACCCTTCAATCAATGCTTCCTCAAGTAAATCCTTATATGACAGACGGAGTCCAAACCGGCGATTATTACATTTTCCCATATGACCACGCAACTGTTGAACAAAGTGAGACAGATAACCACGAATGCACGGTTCATACCGGAAGAATGGACATTTTCAACAAATCAAGAAAACCGGGAGGAAAAAATCTTGAAATTGCAGATGTTGTAAAAACGGCTTTTGCATTGAGAAACAATAAATATAACGAATTGAACCTTAAAAATAAACTTCAAATGACAAACGCTCAAGATGTTATTACAAAAGGGTCGTTTATAATTCTTCCTTCGAATAATGATGAAATCATTTCTTTTGCAAGACATAAAGACGGAAAAACCTTGTTGTTTATAGGTAATAGAAATGTTAACTTTAAAGTTTCAGGGAAAATTTTAATTCCGGGATTAAAACCAAATCAAAAATTCAACAATTTAATGCCTAAATTTGGTGAAGATTGCAAAATTCAAAACAATCAAGACGGCACAATTTCAGTAGAGTTAGGAACAAACAGAGCACTGGTATTTGAAATTGATGACAGTCAAATTGAGCAATTATCAAATCCAAAGAATGTATTAAAACAGCAATATTTAGACGATGTTAAAGCTGCTTAAAATTTAAATAAGGAAAAGTTATTTATGAATTTATCAACAATTACTTTAAGACAAGCCAATAAAGAAAATCTAAACTTTAAGGGCGTTAAGGGTGAAATTAACGAATATAACGTTCCTTGTCTTGAATTTACAATTCCTCCTCACAAAACCGGTGATAAGGTATTTTTGGAATATTCATATCTTAATTTGGATCCGAAAACCAATGAATATATTTTTCCTAAACAAGAACAAATAAAAACAAAAGAATTTAAAGATGAAAAACCGATTCAGCTTTCTCAAGAACTTATCCAAAAATTTACAACCGGCCTTGGAATAAGATATAGAATCGAATCCAAAGACGGGGAAACCAGATATTATCTTGACAGTTCTCAAAGAATAAAAGATAACAACGGAAATGAAATGAATCTTATTGAAATGGGTTCTTTTTACGGTTTATCACCTAAAGGTGGTAATATGTACCATTATTTTAAAGATTCAAATATCTACACGCAAACTTCAAACGTTGATGTAAAAACAGTTAAAGCAACTCCAAGAAATCCGTATAATTTATATGGTGGAACAACAAAGGATTTGATTAATATCTTAGATTACACGGATATTCTTAATTCTTATTCTTATGTAATGACAAATCCTGATATTGGAAACGATAAAATTTCGTCTCATAAATATTGGCCTGAAAACCAGTATCAATGCAGCAATATGGATGATTTTAAAGAATTAAACTTTAAGTTATTCCAAAAAGGAAAAGGCTACGTTGCAGACGGCGCTTTTACTTCAATGGGTATAAATTCACCAATGGTGCAACACGTTTTCAAATGGGGTGACAAATCTCCTTTTTATAATATGTTGAAAATCAATGGCAAATTGCAGCCCGGTGTTATTCCCGAAAGAAAAATCGGGGCTAAAAAAGATATCTATGACGATATCGGAATAAGACTTGTAAATCATCCGAAAAATTCTAATTATGATAAATCAAAACCGACTTATATTCAGTTTTTTGATAGACGCTTGTTGTCACAAAAAAAACAAGACGATTCAAAAAATCTTATTTTTACATACGATAAAGAACCCGACGATCATTATGAAATTATAGACGCAAACAGCTCGGTTTATCCTTATGCATTCGAAATTGACCCTAAGGATCCAAAAACAAAAGAAAAAATTAAGAATGCTTTTAAAGATGGTTCTAATAAGGTTTTTTTGAGCGAAATTAAAAATTTGGATGATTTTTTGACTTTTGAGAATGGAAAAATTGTCACCAAATCAAAAGCCGGAGGGGCAACTTTCTGGGATGGAAGTGTCGATCTTATAAAATTGAATCTTTCCAACCCGACTAATGATCCAAAAAATATTGAAGGTTGCAAAAATGCAAGAAACTACATAACTAACGCAGCTGCTTTTTGGACTGAAACCATTCAAAGAGAACATATCCACAAAACTCCTCTTCTGAGTGATAAAGAAAAACAGGAAGTTGCAAAAAATAATAGAATAAGTGCTCAAGAATATGAAAATATTAAAGAAGCAATCGATAATGACGACGCTGATTCATTTATTCTTGATCAGGATTTAAAAGTTGAGGATTATGTTGATTCTTTCCCCTTGCAATCAATTGAAACCTCGTCTGAGTTAAGCGCAGTATTTTCTCAAGTTGAATTCCAGAATGAATTCAACAAAAAAGGCGGAAGTGCTTATCAACAATTGTCTAGCATTGTAAATTCCGTTATTGACGAAGTTATTCCTGACGAATATAAAGATAACGAAGAATACAGGACTTTTGTTGTTAAATCTTATGCTCCCGATATTATTAAAAGTGTTATCGTTGGAGCAATTGATTCTAATTTGCTTGACGACAACGGAAAACCGATTCTATCCAAATTAAAAAACGTTAATATAAAAACTTTTGAAGGTCTTATTCCAATAACCAGTCCCGAAGAAGAAAGAGAAAGTGTTTTAAAGGGGATTTTAGCAGGAATTAGTCCGCAGAATGGCGATAAAATTAAACAAAGCATTAAAAAAGATTTAAATAAAATTAAACTTGAAGACTTCAAATTGGCTGAATCAATTGTTCTTAAATCTAAAGCCGGCTTGAACTGGAGATTTGATGCAGCGAAAGACGTTGGCGATATTGACGCTGTTAAAAACGGGGATGCGACTTTCGATCAAATTTGGAACGGAAGTGACAAAGACGAAGGAGTTCAAGCATTCTGGGGCGATTTTATTTCCAATATAAGACGTTATAATCCTGCATCTACGGTTATTAATGAATTAACAGATATGGGTGATTCTATCTACAAATGGAAAGATCTAGATTCAATTAGAGACTACGATGCTAAATTCTTTGAAAAAGTCAAGAATATGACTAAAGAAGAACTAGACAACTGGAATGAATATAGAGAGCATCCTCCGGTTGTTATTGAGAAAAGATACCTCGGGAAAACAAATTCCACAACAACCTCAATGTTTGAATATTTTAACAATTTATCAGAATTATTCGGGGTTAATCCTGAAACAGGAGCTAATTATCCAAGCAAATGCGGAAATCTGGAAGATTTAATGCAAATTGTTAAAAAATCAATGAATGTTTCTCAGCCCAACAATTTTATTTATGCGCACTTTTTTACGCATAATCACGACAAGCCGTTCCCGCTCCACTGCTTTCCTTTGGATACAAAATTATTCTTAACCGAAGATTTATCTAACGCTAATGTTTATTACAAGCAAATTGCAAAAGATGTAACAGGAAGGGACGATTATGAGAATATTTCCGCTAAAGCTGTTGCTACGGCTCATTTTTTGAAACAAGCCGTTGATAAGTCCGAATTGTTGGGTGATGATGATAAAATAAAAGTTAAACACGCAATTACAAATCTTGCAAACGGAAAAATAAAAGATTCCGACGAGCCTGATTTTGATAGAGCGGATGTTTTTGGCGCAACTGCCTTTAAATATTCTCTTCAAGATGCGCTTAATTATGCAAATGTTGATACGGTTTCGGGTATTGAACTTGAGCAAGAGGCATTGAAAGCATCAAAAGAACGTTTTAATTCAATTGTAGAAATTGCGCATTCATTGCCAGGTGTATTTACGGTTCTAAATGGAACTGAATATGCTGAAACAGGTTATGAAACTAAAAGTAAGAATGTTTATTGCACAAACAGAAACAGAGTTTTATCCGAACTTCGAGAAAACGATCTTTTTAAGGCGGATAGAAAATTCTATGAAATCAATTGTGCGCTGCATATGAAAAAAGATTTAAGTGCGCTAAGGGGCGGTTTTTGTGATATTCTCAAGACTTACAAAGAAGAAATGCTTGCTAGGGATTATTCGATTGAAAAAGTAAATCCCAAAAATTTTGATAAATTTAGTAAAAAAATTGCAGATTTTATTCAAATAACATTTAAATATCAAGATTCAAATCAAACAGACGGACTTAATGTTAAAATTATGTTTGAATCGTTGGATGATAAAAGAAATAATCACCCTGAAGAATACAGAAGTCTTGTAAAAGAGATGTTCGGGCTTGATGATGCTGAATTTGAACAATTCGACAAAGAATTCAATGCTCTAAAAACTTATTATACAAAAGCTGATAAATATACTCTTAATCTTGCACCAAGTTATTTTTATGACGAAAAAGGGTCAAGGGTTGTTTCGATTGCAACAAATAACGGTATGATGACTTCAAAAGAAGTTGAAAAATCAGACGGGAAAAAAATTAACATTCCTGTAGAAATGAAAAAAACTAAAATTTCTTTGGATTGCATTCCAATCAAATCGGATGACAACATAGCTCCTTTAGAAGACGGAACAATTCTTAAAAGAAAAATATACAATTCCGATAAAACCTATTATTTGGATGATAAATCAAGATATGTTGTTTATAAAGGTTCAATTTATAAAGAAAGTGCAATTCCTAAGATACAAAAAGGTTATCCGTTAGATAACGCTGATAAAATTTCATTTGATAACAACAATTTGATTTTCTATGCTCCGCATAGTGAAAATCCTCAATATATGAGCTATTTATACAATCAAGCAAGTTAATATTACATTATTCAAGACCTTAAAATAATTTTAAGGTCTTGAATTGGATATTTAATGCAAATTTATATTGTCTTAACGCCAAAATCTTCATTCAATGATTCAATAATATGTGGATTAATTAGGATTGAAGTACAATCAACAGAATAAAGATTTAGTTCTTTGCTAAGTAAAAACAGAATCGTATTTAAATTTTCTATAGTACATTGAGAGTTAAAAACGCTTATTTTTACCTGTTTTTGCTCAAGGGTTCTAATTGTTTCAATCAATAAATCATTCTCCAGGGGACAATTAAAATAAATTATTTTTTTGTTATCGTATTCGTCTAAAAATCCTGAATCATCAATTTTTGATGTCACAATCGCAATTTCGTTATCGCAAAAATCGGATAGAATATTTTTTATATCATCGATTTCATAGTTAACTTTAATTTCTTTTTTATCTTGATTCGATAAAAATCCGCTTTGTGATAAACTTGCTTCAATTATGGGTTTGTAATCGTTGTTTTTGATATCAAAAACACGTTCATAAGAAATAATCTTATTCGAGAAAATTTCACCTTTATATAAATTGTCGATTTTTTGAACAAAGTTCTGTGTTATTAGAATTGAACCAGGGAATACTGAAAAATCGTACTGAGCGTTGTTTGACCCGTAGTGTCCTTTTAGGAATTTGTTGTTTTTAAAATAAGGATAAAAATGGGCCAGAATTAAAGGTCCGTGCGTATAAACATTGATTTGTTCTTTTAGCTCAAGTCCCTCGAGGGTTTTTAAAAGCTCCTCAAGTTCGTTTAAATCATCCCCTGAAACCAAAATGCAGTGTCCTTTAACAGGGGAAGTGAGAATTGTTGCATTCTGTTTTTTTCCGTATTGTTGTTCAAGGGTCGAATAAAGTTTTTCTTTAATTTCTAAATTAATTTTACTAAATTCTTTAATTCTTCTTACAATTTTTTCATTCCTTATTGAATAGCCGTTCGTAAGGGCAAAAAATCTTAAGATTTCAAAATCGAATTTATCGAACGTAGGGTCGAATTTTTTAATTTTAATAACGTCAATAGCAGATAATTTTGCAAAAATTGTAATTAGTTCAAATAATCTTTGTTTTATCTTATCAAGATTTTTTTGTTTATTCTGCGCAGCGTTAATTAGCTCTGAAATTGTGGTTTTTTTGTCAATTTGGACATTTGTATTAATAATTTCACAAGGGAAATCTTTTTGAGCACAATAAAGAAGATATTTTTCTTTAATTTGATTTTTTAGCTCGTTTAATTCAACAATCAAAGAAAGATATTTTTGGTGATTAAAACTCGTGTTGATAAGAAAAATTGACAAAGATTCAATTGATTTTGCCATTATTTCTTTGTTTGTAATTCCAAATTCTTTTAATTTTACCAAATAAAAAGAAATTTCCCTTAGCTGTGATAAGAAAATATCATATAAAGCACTCATCGTAGGATGGGTTGAACACGCACCGATTGATTGACAGGCGGATTTGTCTATTAAGTTTTTAAAATATTCGTACATAATACAAGTTTATGTTATTTTTAGTAAATTTTAATTAGCCAAAAAGACAAATTGCGGGTAATTTTTTTCCTACTACATTCATAGGATTAATTTTGAAAAATCCGTTTCGATAGCTCATAATATAAATATAGAAGTTGTTAGGGGATACAAGAATGCTCAAGAAAAAAAGTGGTTTTAAAGTTGAATTGTTCGAATGTCAAACCAAGGGAGTAATTTCTGATTCAATTGTGCAAAACTGGACTCCAAGCGCTCTTGAATGCTATAAATTAAATTGCAAATGCAAAAATTGCCCTATATATAAAACAGGATATTCCTTTAAATGCAAAATGAAATATATTGTGGACGAATTATTAAAAACCAAGGGTTTGCCTAACGAGGCGGAAATTTTGGGGTCAAATTCGATTGTTGCTTAGTTATTTGCCCGATTGAGAAAAGATTTGAGTGCGTCTTGTTTATTTTGCGGCGTTGATAAATCAAGATTTTCAAACGATTCCTCCTCACCTATAAAAGCACTTGTGTAGAATTTTTTGATAAAAAGCAGAACCAAATAAAGAAACACTGTGCACAAAACAACACCTAGCATTGTTTTTAGGAACAATGCTATTATTTTTTCTCCTTCTTTTTTAGGGTCGGGGATAATGCTGTTTTTCAATTTATCCGTGTTAATCGGTTCAATATCAAGATCCTCAACTTTAATTTCATTCTGGACAAGTTCCATTTGCCCGTTTTTGTCTGACAACTCCCTTGTTACGGGAATTGTCATTTCTGTTGCTTGTGAATTTGTTGTTATAAAAAGAACAAGAATAAAAATAAATTTACTTGCCGCTTTTAGCACTTTTTGTCCTCCTTGTTGTTTTTTTAGCGGGTTTTTTAGCCTCTTTTGGAGTTTCTTGCTGTTCTTCTTTTGTTTCTTCTTTTTCTTGCGGCTGTTCTTCTTTTGTTTCTTCCTTTATTTCCGGTTTTAAAGGTTCGGATTCATCTTTTTTTCTTGTTTTTTTAGTTTTTCTTGGAAGTTTTTTTGCTTGAGGTTCTTTTTCAACTTCAACCTGTTTTTCTGTTTCTTGTGTTGATTCAATCGGGGTTTGTTCAACTTCAACCTGTTTTTCTTCTGCGATTTCAGGTTTATTATCCATAACCACGTCTTTAATTAAATCATCAATTAAATCATTAACTTCTGTTTTCGTTAATTCAGGTTGATTTTGTTGATTCTGGAATCTTTCTTTTTTTTGTTTATCTTTTCTTTGATTTTTATCGAATTTAAAGTTTTTATTCTGATTAGGAGCATTCTCAGGCGCATTGGAGAAATTCGAGTTAAACGGTCCTTTGATTTTGTTCATTTTAGCTCGATTCTCACCAATTGCAGTTGGTGTTGCAAATTTTAAATCATCGATTATAAACCCTTGACCTGAGCATTTATCGCATTTTTTTGTGAAAATTTCACATAAGCTTTGTCCTTGTCTATGACGGGTAAGTTCAACAAGACCTAAATCAGAAAGTTGTCCGATTTGGGGTTTTGCTTTGTCTTTTTCTAAAACCAACTCGAAATGCTCTAACAGCGCAAGTTTATCCATTCGACTATTCATATCGATAAAGTCGATTACAACCATTCCTCCTATATTTCTTAATTTTAGCTGACGGGCGATTTCATCAGCCGCCTGCATATTTGTTTTAAGAATAGTTTCCGCTTGATTGGTGGAACTTGTAAATTTCCCTGAATTAACATCAACAACAGTTAGCGCCTCAGTCTGTTGGATAAACAAATATCCGCCCAAAGGAAGATTAACTTTTGTGTTAAGTGCGTTAAGAATTTCTTTATTAACCCCTGTGGAAACCAGAAGTGGTTCAGATCCTTTGTGCATTACTACTTTAATTTGCAAATTCCAATGGGACAATAGCTGAGTTGTTCTGTGAAGTGCAAAAGCAGTGTCAACAATAATTTCATCTATTTCATTGTCGGCAGCCTCTCTTATAACTCGATATAATAAATCTTGATCTCGATACAATAAAGCCGGCGGATTAGCGCTATCAGCTGCGTTTACAATTGAATTCCATTTATCAAGAAGAATTTCTAAATCCTCTTGAATTTCACTATCCGATTGACCTTGAGCCTCGGTTCTTACAATAACCCCGACTCCAACGGGTTTTAATAAACTTACAATTGATTTTAGTCTTGCTCTTTCTTTTTGAGAAGTGATTTTTTTTGAAACATTAACTCCTTTTTCATCGGGCAATAACACCAAAAAACGCCCCGGCAAAGAAAGTGCGGTTGTGACTCTCGGACCTTTGTGTCCTGTTGGTTCTTTTACAACCTGAACAATAAGTTTTTGATTCGGTTGAACTTTTTCTTTTAATGTTCCTTTCCCGATGATATCATCGGTGTGGATAAAGCCCATTTTATCAGCCATTCCGACATCGACAAACGCAGCCTCGATTGAAGGAAGAACATTGTCAACCCTTGATAGATAAACATCTCCTAAAAGAACATCTCCTTTAGATACGAAAAATTCACTAACTTTGGAATCCTCGATTAATGCTGCAACGTTGTCTTTTTCCGAAATAACTATTCTTTTTGACATTAGATAATCCTTTTTTAAACTTAAATAACTTTTAAATTACTATCGAAAAACTCCACTCGTTTGATTTTTAGGAAACTGATACTAGGAAATATTTTTTTCAAGAATTCATCCGCTCTAAGTGCCGGAATTTCTTCGTTTTGCCCAACTTTTAGCACAAAAGACAAAACATTATCATCCTTAATTTCAAAAGACTTTAGGGAATTTCGATAATTAATCGTTTTTTCTAAACCTTTTTTTGTTTTCTTGTTGATTAATAATTCTTGACAAGATAAACACTTGTCTATAATATATCTTAATTTATCTAAATTGTAAATAGATTTTTTTTCTTGGTTGATAATTGCCTCATATCTTGCCCATTGCAAGTAATTCTCAAGGGATTTTGGTTCTTTTTTATCTTCAATCGGGGTTATTGATAAAACTTCAATTCCTTTAGGGGAATTTTTTTTAAAATCCTCTAAAAAAGAATCGGACAGGGGTTTATAGACTTGAAAATTCACTAATTCGCAATTTGATTCAAGAAAAATCGGCAGCGCCGGAGAATATGAAACTTTGGGCATTTTGTTAAATCCCTGGGATAAAACAAGTTCCAGTTCACATCTTCTAAAAATTTTTAGAATCAAATTCTGCCAATCAAGGTGGGAAATAAACCTTAAGGCTTTGTTTTTTGTTAATTTTAAGCGATATTTATAAATTTTTGATTCTTGCATTGCTTAGTTTTTTAATTAAGTCTATTTTTTCTTTTGCAACAAATTTTCGTTTCGAAATTGAGTCTTGTTGCGTTTTATTAAAATAATCAATTTCATCAATTGTTTTTTGCAGCTGTTCGTTCTCAATTTCTTTTTTTAAACGTAATAAAAGCTTTAGATTTAAAAAATCTTCTTGAATTGGTGCTATCATTTAACAACTTTAACATTTTTATTGTCCTCGGGCTAAAAGTTAAAATTTTTTAATATTTTTAGCTGAAAAAATGTCCACGTTTGGAGTTAAGCGTGAAATTGTCAAATGAATACAACGCTGCCGGGCGTTTTGAGACAGATTTCGTGTATTCGTTTGTTTCAACTAAAATATTCCCTGATAGCATTTTTTTCCTAAAATTTCTTTTATCAAGTTTTTTTTGTAGAATAAGCTCATAGGATTTTTGAAGTTCAGTAAGCGTAAACTTTTTGGGCAGTAGCTGAAAAGCAATTGGACAAAGTTCAAGTCTTTCCCTTGTTCTTTTAAGGGAATATTCGATGATTTCTTTGTGGTCAAAAGCAAGCGGAGGCAGTTTTTCAACCTCGTGCCATTGAATATCGCTGACCCCTTCCAGTTTTTTTGTGTCAATTATAATATCCTCGGCCCTTAAAAGTGCAAAATAAGCACAAGTAATGACTCTGGCGTCAGGATACCTTAAGGGGTCTCCAAAAGTGTAGAGTTGTTCTAGATAAATGTTAGAAACTGTGGTTTTTTCTTTTAAAACCCTTAAAGCAGCGTCGTCAATATTCTCAGACAGTCTTATAAATCCCCCGGGGATTGACCATTTGCCTCTAAAGGGTTCATTTGCACGTTTTACAAGCAGAACTTTGATTCTATCGTTGTGAATAGTAAGAATCACAACATCGACCGTGACTTCGTGGGTTTTAGTTTCAGCGAATGTTCTCATAACTTTATAATATAATAAAGTTAAATTTGATGCAAACTACAGGATTCTAAACTGCTGCAAGTGATTTTTCCACGCATTCAATAAGAGTTTTAGCAACAATATCTTGTTCTTCTTTTGTAATTTCAGCAAACATCGGAAGGGATAATACTAATTTTGTATTTTTTTCGGTATTAATTAATTCACCTTCTTTGAATCCGTATTTTTCGTGCACTTTTTGCAAATGCAAGGGAATCGGATAATAAATCATTGCTCCGATGCCTGAATCTGCAAGCATTTTATGAACATTGTCCCGATTAGGAATTTTAATAGTATATTGATGATAAACACAATAGGTTCCGTCGAGTTCTTTGGGCGTTTCAATTAAATCGCATTTGGATAATAATTCGTTGTAATATTTTGCGTGTTCTCTTCTTTGTTTGTTCCAAGAATCAATATAAGGAAGTTTTACTCGAAGAATTGCTGCTTGAATTTCATCTAATCTTGAATTAACGCCGATTTCATCGTGATGATAACGAATTGCGCCTCCGTGGTTTCGAAGAGCAAGAATTCTGTCTTTTAAATATGTTGAATTGGTAACTGCCATTCCCCCGTCGCCCATTGTGCCAAGGTTTTTGGTGGGATAGAAACTGAAACATCCGATATCTCCGATTGTTCCGACTTTTTTACCTTTATATTCCGCTCCGATTGCCTGACAAGCATCTTCAATTACAAAAAGATTGTGACGTTTTGCAATATCCATAATTACATCCATATCGCAGGGCTGACCGTATAAATGGACAGGAATAATTGCTTTTGTTCGAGGAGTAATTGCCGCTTCGATTTTTGTCGCATCAATATTAAAAGTATCAGGGTCAATGTCAACAAAAACGGGTTTTGCCCCTACAATTCCAATTGATTCACTTGTTGCAACAAAAGTGAAAGCGGTTGAGATTACTTCGTCTCCTTCTCCTATATCAAGTGCTCTTAGCGCCAAATGCAGTGCGTCGGTTCCCGAGTTTAGGGCGATTGCGTTTTTTACGTTTAGATATTCGCACATTTCTTGTTCGAATTTTTTGTTATTCTCACCAAGAATATAAGAACCTGAGCGCATAACCTCCAAAACCGCTTTTTCGGCTTTAGGCGCAATTGATTCGTATTGACGTTTTGAATTGATAATAGGAATTCTCATTTTCATCTCCTTAAACTTCCTTTTTATCTATATTAGCATAAATTAATAATTTAGCTTATAAAGATTAAATTAAGATTTAGAAATGTTTGTTATCTTTGGCTGAGATTCTTGCAATTGCTTTGGACAATGCAATTTGAGCCCTCAAGACATCCAGATTGTCTTCTTTTGCTCTTAATCTTGCCTCTGCTCTTTCTTTTGCGTGATTTGCTCTTGCAATATCAATATCGCAATCAAGTTCAGCGACATCTGTTAGGATAGTTGCGTTGTTGTTGGAGAACTGCAATATTCCACCCATTGTTGCAATACATTGGGGTTTATTATCGCTAACTGCTTTTGTAACACCGATTCCAAGAGCGCAAATCATTGGAGTGTGGTTTTTTAAAAACCCGATTTTTCCGTCTTTTGCTTGAACGTAAAGCTCGTCGATATCTTTTTCATACACAATTTTTTCGTGAGTTATAACCTTTAAATGAATTTTATCATTCATTGTCTATACCTCTTGAAATTCTTTTGATTTCGCTTTTTCAAGAACGTCTTCTATTGTTCCTGCCATATAGAAAGCTTGTTCGGGGATTGAATCGTGTTTTCCTTCGATAATTTCCTTAAAGCCTTTAATTGAATCTTCAAGTTTAACATACTTCCCCTTAGCGCCCGAGAATTGCTCAGCTACAAAGAAAGGTTGGGACAAGAATTTTTGAATTTTTCTTGCTCTATTAACTGTAAGTTTATCTTCTTCTGATAATTCATCCATGCCTAGGATTGCAATAATATCTTGTAAATCTTTGTATTTTTGCAGAATTTCAAGAACCTGTTTTGCAACCTCGTAATGTTCAACTCCGATAATATTAGGATCAAGTGCTCGAGACGAGCTTTCCAAAGGATCGCAAGCCGGATAAATCCCTAAAGATGCGATATTTCTTGATAATACAACAGACGCATCCAAATGGGTGAAAGTTGTAGCAGGAGCCGGGTCTGTTAAGTCGTCCGCAGGAACATAAACCGCTTGAACGGAAGTAATTGAGCCGTTTTTAGTCGATGTAATTCTTTCTTGAAGTTCTCCGACTTCTTGAGATAATGTTGGTTGATATCCAACTGCTGAGGGCATTCTTCCCAACAAAGCGGAAACTTCGGAGCCTGCTTGAACAAATCTAAAGATATTATCGATAAATAATAATACATCCTGATGGGTTACGTCTCTAAAGTATTCAGCGCAGGTTAAGGTTGAAAGCCCAACTCTCATACGAGCTCCCGGGGGTTCGTTCATTTGACCGTAAATGAGCGCAACTTTATCGATAACCCCTGATTCTTTCATTTCGTTGTACAAATCGTTTCCTTCACGGGTTCTTTCTCCAACGCCTCCAAAAACGGAAACCCCGTCGTGAGCTTGGGCGATATTGTGGATTAACTCCATAATTAATACGGTTTTTCCAACTCCTGCACCTCCAAAAAGACCGATTTTTCCACCTTTTTGGTAGGGCATTAATAAATCTATTACTTTAATTCCTGTTTCTAATATTTCAATATCAGTATTTTGTTCTGTTAACTTAGGACTGGGTCTGTGGATTGGGAATTTGTCCTGTGCGTCAACTTCACCTTTATTGTCAACAGGTTCACCTAAAACATTAAGAATTCTTCCCAAGATTCCTTTGCCGACAGGCACTTTAATCGGATTTTGGGTGTTAACTACACGAAGACCTCTTTTTAAACCGTCCGTAGATGACATTGCTACAGTTCGAACAGTATTCTCGCCCAGCAGTTGTTGAACTTCAACGGTTGTCTTTCCTTTGTCCGTGTAAATTTCAAGTGCGTCATATATTTCAGGCAACACACCATTATCGAATTTAACATCAATTACAGGACCTATTATTTGGGTGATTATTCCTTCGTTACTATCCATATTTGCTCCCTTATAAATACCAAGTTATTAAAATTATAGCTTGATATAAAAATTTTTTTATTAGCCTCAAGGAAAATTCAACCTTTTATATGAGTGGAAAAATAAATTAATAGTTGGACCCAAAATAAGGGTTGTATTTTTTCTCGTGACCTATTGTGGTAGAACTTCCGTGTCCGGGATAGACGGTTGTGGATTCTTCTAATTGAAAGAGTTTTTCTTTAATGCTTTTTTCAATTTCTTTATAATCCCCGCCAAATAAATCACATCTTCCGATTGATTCTTGAAACAAAGTATCACCCGAGAATAAAGAATCATTGATTAAATAACAAACCCCGCCTTTGGAGTGTCCTTTTGTGTGAAGAACTTTAATTTCCTTTTTTCCTAAAGATAAATTATGACTTTTTTCATCCAATAATCCGTCCACACAAGGAACGCTAATATTATCAACAGCCGCCATAGCGCATTGGACTTGAACCTGATTCAAAAGCGGCAGGTCGTCTTTGTGCATTAAAATAAGGGCATTTGGGAATTTTTCTTTCATTTTTTGAACACAATAAACGTGATCAAAATGCCCGTGAGTTATTAGAATATATTTTAAAGTAAGATTATTATTCTTAATCGTTTTTTCAATTTCCTCGATAGAACTTGTGCAATCTACAATTGCAGCTTCCCTTGAGGCTTTATCATAAATAAGATAAGTTGTTGCACCGTAAATTCCGTT
>CANAIK010000006.1 GCA_947361225.1 uncultured bacterium | reverse complement strand
TTTCAAATAATTATCCTTTTTTATTTTGCATATCAATATAAACATAAAAAAAATTATAGTGCAATACGATATACTGAATAATTTAATATTTATTTAGAATAATATAATGGATACTCAAAAGATAAAAACAGAATTGGGTCAGAGGATTAAAGCTTTTAGAACTCATAATAATTATACCCAAGAACAATTTTGTGGGATTATAGACTTAGAACAGTCCAATTTATCGAATATTGAGAATGCTAAAAATTTACCGGATATTACCACATTGTTTTCAATGATGGAGAATGGAAAAATAGAACCGAATTTTTTATTTGGATTTTTTAATAGTAATTTAGAAAAGCTCGAACCTATTGATTATGAAATACTAAACCTATTAGTGAATCTGTCTAAAGAAACAAAATTAAAACTAAAAAGCATTATAGAATTGCTTAAATAGGATTCATTTAAAATTACACTTATGGGTTATCAAGAATTAATAACTAACGGCATTAAACGATTACGAACTGCAAACAAACTCGCCCAAGAGTAATTTGTGCAAAAAAATTAGTATGAGTGTACAAGGCTATAGAAACATTGAACACAATTGATAGAATCTGTGTCGTATTTTAATATTCAATCTGTTGAATTGCTTTTATCTGAACCACAATCAAATTCAGACAAGGTGCGAGAATTAATTAATAATAAATTATGTAATTGTGATTTAGATAAGTTAATTAGAATTAACAATATGATAAATTCGATGTAGATGACTTTTTATAATGTAAATAGTAATTTGAATTCGTTTCGGGGTCAATATTTTAAAAACCACTCTGTGAGTGGTTTTTTTAATTTCTAAGTATTATAAACTTTTTAATCCAAAGAATTTTTTTAGTTTCCAAAATGAACAATTAGAATATCATTTTCCGCTGCATATTCTCTTAAAAAGCTTGGAATTGTTGAAATATCCTTTTGTTCACCATAAGTAAAAACTCCTTGAATTTTTGGTCTTGTAATTAATATTTCATTATATTTTCTGTTGTTTCTTCTTTTTCCGCCTTCCATTATTTTAAACAGTTCTCTTAGGGCTCCCCCAACTTCCGGGAGTTCTTTATCGATTTCTGTTATGGATTTGTTTTTAATTTTTGAGTAAAGTCTGGAATATTGTTCATTATCCAACCCTAGAATATCTTTTAAATTTTGCGAAATATAGTTTCTGTATTTGCTTTCTTTTCCGTTAAACAGATATGAATTTTTTAACAAATCTAAATCTTTTTTGAATCCCGAACCAAAATCGTGGCAATAACCTGCGTTAATATCATCTGAATCAACATCTAGAATAAATCCTTGTTCTCTAAAAGCGTGGTAATTATTTTGATTGTATGTTACATAAGATGTGCTTAACAATGCATTTGAATCCACCTGACCCAATGCTTGAAAAATTGTCGATTGTTCACCGTTATCAAGTGCGTGAATTAGAACATTAAGGTCATTTGAGTTCAAATTCTCACCAAATCCGTATTTTGATAAATCCGCATCAGGTTCAAGATACAACACTTTATTGGTTACTTTAGTTCCGTTTGTTAATGTTGTTGTAACGTCTTTAACTTTTTGTCCGTCAACTTTTATCTCACTCGCTTTGGGAATTTTTGTCTGAGGGAGAGGAATTGCACTTTCTTTTATTTGTTTAACATAAGTTCTGACTTCGTTTTCTCCTTGTTCTAATATATCTTGCAATCCTTCGAAGAATTTCCCGTCTCTTTTAACCGCTTTCATATCAGCTTCCGTTAGAATACTTGCCATATTAAAAGAATTGTCTTTTCTTAATTCAAATGCTATATCTTTAGCTATTTTTGTTCGTTCAATATCTGTCAATGGAACTCTTTTGTTGTTTATTAATTTTGTTTTATTATATTGTTCAAGCCAGTTGTGGTTTTTTATAATTTGATAAATTTTAAGCTTTTCATCTTCCGATAAATTTAGTTTTTGCAACAAATAATAAACATCATACGCAGTTTCTATTGGATGTGTTATATCTTTTGCGTTTTCTTGTTTTGTTAGGTCGTGCAACAATGCCGCTATTTTTAGTGCAGTTTTATCGTTCTCGGGAAGGTTTTCATATTTAGGATTATTAATAACCCCCTGCAGCACTTTTAAGGAGTGAATATCTAAAGTATAATCGTGGGTGCGGTGTTGTTTTTTCCCGATTTCAGTAATAAATTCCGGAAAAGCTTTTATAATATTATTCAATTCTTTTGATAGTTCCACTTCTCCTTTAATTGTTATTTGGTTATTTTCGCTAAAATCCTTAACAAGAGGACGTATTTTTTCAATTATTTGTTTCAATTTTGGATCGTCAATTTGAGCAAGTTCAACCCCGTTGTTAAGATTAACAGGATAGCCGTTTATAAAGTTTTTATCTTGTTTTGTAATTAATTCAAATCCAAAGTAGTTGCAAACAATGTTTTTTTCTTCTTTTGTTAAGGGAGATAGAATTTGAGCTATATCAGAAACAAATTTGTTTCTTGGATAAGTCAAATTCAATTCTAAATTCGGGTTTTCGAAGTCAAAGGTTCTAAATCTGCTGTTTGGTGTTTCAATTGAACTTAAGGTTCTATAAAAACTGGATTTTATGTCGTTTGACAATTCATTGGTTGAAATCCCTATGGATTTAACTAATTTTGGCAACAATGCGCAATATTCTTCTTTGTTTTTTGGAAGAATTTTAGAGTTTTGACACAGTTCTTTTATTTCGTCGCCAAATAATTCACTATTTGCCTTTATCAAGTTATTCAAAAGTTTTCTTTTATCTTTAATACTTAAATTTTCAATAGAATCTATATCTTTGCAGGTTTCGTTAAAGAACAAAGCAAATTCAAATACGGTTGGAATATCCAAGTCCCTTAGCTTGTGTTTTTTTGCAAGTTCGAATAAATCCGGTTTAATTTCGTTTAAAAATTTGATATATTCTCTTTCGTCTTTAGGTAATATTGATGATATATTAATATATTCTTTGGCGTCAGTATATTTAAATAAGTTTCCGTGGTTTTTTATATTAAATAAAAACTCGCATCTTTCTTTTTTTGAAAGTTGTTCTAGGGAATTTATTCCGCAATATTTTTTGAATTTAATTATATCCTTTACATAATTTATATTATCATTGTTATCAAGGAACCCTATTCTTAAAAGCCAATCAATGTCATTATCATCATATTCTGTTAATTTGACAATTTCTTCTCCTGAAAGCTGTTTGTGTTTGTTATAATGTTTATGATTCTGGTCAATAAAGAATAATTTTTGGGCTCTTTGATACTCTTTATCTGATAAATTAAGCAATTTTAATATTTCGTCAAAAGAGAATTGCTCACATTTTTTTCTTTTGGGAATATTTGACAACTCATACAATCTTTGCAATTTTTTATCATCAAGTTGAGAAACCAGTATCATTTGATTAAGATCAAGATGTTTGCCTTGATTTGCCTTTAATCCAAAGAAAGGTTTTAGTTTTTCAATCTCATCCTGAGTCATTTTTGATAAATCAATAGCATCTATTGCACTAAATTGATCCTGATTTCTTTCCGGTACGATAAAATATCTTGAAGCCTCTTTAAATTCACTATCACTCAAGCTAAGAAGGATTAAAATTTCAGGATCTTTAAAATCTTGTTGTCTTCCTTCTAAATTTATAAGACTATTTAATCTGCTTAATTGTTTATCATTGATTGAGGATAAATCTAACAAGGTATAAAGATTGTATCTTTTTTGACTTATAAAAGTGTTCGTTTGCTCGTCTTTTAAGCTTTTATCAATTTGCAATTTGAGTATTTGTTTTATTCTTTCACGTTTATCAGCCTCCAGCTTTATTATTGCTTTAATTTCACTTGCGCTAAGTTGATTTTGAGCTTTTAATCCTTCAAATCCTAAAAATTCTTTTGCAATTTCGTATTCTTCGTCATTTAAATATACAAGGTCTAAAAATTTTTCAATTCCATTCATTGGTGTACTGCCGTAATAGTTATCACCTAGTTGGTATGAATATTTATCACAGAAAGGTTTTATATCTTCTTCAATTCTTTTAAATTGTTTATCGGATAGGTTTAATAATTTATCTTTTACTTCAAAAGATGTGTTAAGTTCATCTAAACCTCTATCGAAGTATAATTTATAAGTTTCATCATTATATTGTGTAAGGTTTTTTGCTTCCTCATTAAATGAGGGATTATTAAGGCCATAGTCTTCTTCAATTAAACCCCTTTGTTTTGCACGTTCAAATGATAAGTCGTCGAGTTCTCCAAGCAAAACAATGGAGTCTTTATTATATTTATATTGACCCGTGTTAGTTTTTTGGTTTAATCCTCTGGAGGTTATTTTATTCCAAAGCTCATCGTCCAATTCAAGAAGTTTTTTATCAAATTCTTTAGTGGGATTCAACCCCCTTGCTTGTCCTTTTTCCCAATCGGCATCTGAAATTTTGGTTAGTGTTTCCCAGTCGTTTTTATAAAGAATTTCTTTATTTAAAGATATTCCTCTTTTTTGCAATATATTCCAATCAGAATCGGACAATTTTGCAAGTTCTATTATATTGCCCTGACAATATTCGCATTTTTCAATTAAACCTCTTTGTTCAATTCTTGACCATTCTTGATTAGACAAATCAGCTAAACGTTTTAGGTTGCAATCGCGCATAAAGCACCCTTTGGCATCTTTCATACCAAGAATATTTCTATCTTGTACATTTCTCCATTCTTCATCCGGAATAAAAGATAATTCCAGAGCATAAGAAAAAGGTAGAATTTTATTATCCCTTTCTTTAATTGGCTGCAATAAGCCTCTTTCGTTTAGTTTTTCAACAGTAGTTTTTTGTTGGCTAAAAGCACTTAGAATATCGTTTTTGTTTTTAAAATACGGAACATTGTTAATATTAAATAGATCGTGTTGAATCATATAATTAATAGTATCTTTGTCTGTTTCAACTGCAAAAGAAATTAGTTTGTCTAAATCCATTTGAGGGTCTTTTAACCCGACCGATAGAATTAAATGAGACGCTTTTTTGTATTCGTTATCGGTTAATATCCCAAGATGATTTACAAATCTTGTATTTATATCTTCTTGATATTCAAGGGGCAGAGATTGTTTTCTTTGTTCTAGAATATCTATAATATTTCTTTTTTTAATATTTTTGTATATATCAAAATTAGAATCCATTGCGCCACTAAGGAATATTAGAGGTTGTTTTTTGTTTAAGACCTGTGCCACTTGAATTGAATATTCAAGTGCGGGAATTAAATCGGAATCTTTTAGTTGTGCTAGTTTTGAAGCTTCTTTTGCAATACAATCATTATTTTTATTTGCAATATTATCCCCTGTAATAAGATTTGTTTGCATAAATTTTGTTATAAAAGCAATTCTATCCTCTTCTTTTTGAGGAATGGATTTTAGTGAATCTTTCAGGTTTGAAACTATGTTTTTTGAAACTTTTATCGATTGTGGATTAGATTTTGATTTAAAATGCAGCAGGTTTTTAAACCCACCCCGGATTTTACCGGTCAAACCTTGTTTTTTTGTCTCAAATTCAACCTTGTCAAATTGACAATTGTTATAACAAGGAATAAAAGAGGCATTTTTTTGATTATTTATTTTATTATTAATCTTTTGTTGCTGTAAATAAGGTGAGTTTATATTGCTAAAATACTGCATCAATTTCTCCAAATTTAATTATATTTTTATAGGTCTATAAAGTAAAAATATAAAAAAAATTGATTAATTGTTACAAAATATTATAAAATTTGCCCTTTAAGTACTTAAAGGGCGTTAGAATTATAAGATTTTTTTAATATCCTCGACTATTTGTTCTTTTGTAAGGTGATATCTTTTATAAAGTGTATTAAGGGAAATTCTATCCGTAAATTCTTTTTTTGCTCCAAAATTAAGAACTTTTGTATTGGAGGAACCGTAGAATCGTGCAATTTTTTCCCCGAAACCGCCTGCTAAAACCCCGTCTTCCAGAGTTACAACAATATCGTGGTCTTTTTTTAAGTTATCCAGCAGTTCTTTGTCGATTCCTGAAATAAATTTTGGGTTAATTAAAGTTGGATTAACTCCGATTTTTTCAAGTTCACACCTTACTTCTTTTGCTAAATTAAAGAAGTTTCCAAGCCCGATTAGTGCAACTTTTGACCCTTTTTTAACAACCTCGAATTTATTTAGAATCGAATAATCGGTTGTGTCTTTGGTTCCTGTTGAAATAAGTTTCCCATAAGGAACCCTAATAACTATAGGACGCTCGTTTTGATTGTATGAGTAGTCCAACATTGCCAAATATTCTTCTTTATTGGTTGGAGCAAGATAAACAATATTTGGAATATTAGAAATTAAAGGAATGTCAAAAACGCCCAAATGAGTTGCATCCATTGGTCCGATTGCGCCCCAGTATATAAGAATTGTTGCACTTGATTGATTAAGGGCTAAATCTTGCGATAGCTGGTCATATGATCTTTGAATAAAAGAGCTCAAAACCGCTAAAATCGGTTTTGCTCCGTTTTTTGCAAGCCCCGAAGCCAGCGCTACTGCGTGTTGTTCGGCAATTGCCGTATCAATATAATTATCGCCCATTTTTTCTCTAAAATCTTCATTGAACCCTACTGCGCCCGGAGTTGCGGGGTTAATTACCACAATTGGTTCTTGCGCTCTTTTTTTGGATAACATATAATCGGTGGTTATTGATTCGTAGGTTTGCTCAACTGCGACAGGCTTTTGATTAAGAAAATCCGGTAATTGCCAATGATAAGCCTCTTTATTTTCCTCAGCCGGTTTATACCCTTTTCCTTTAAGTGTGTTAATGTGCACAACTATCGGTTTTTTTGAATCTTTTACTTTATTAAAGGTTTCAATTAGTTGTTCAATGTCATTGCCTTTATCAACATAACAATAATCAAAACCAAAACTTGTAAAGAAATTATTTTCACTATTTCCCTTGGTTTGTCTTAATTCTTGAAGATTTTTATACAATCCCCCTTGATTTTTAGCTATTGACATATCATTGTCATTAACAATTATAATAAAGTTGGAATTAAGAGCGGATGCGTTATTTAAACCTTCAAAAGCTTGTCCTCCGGATAAAGATCCGTCTCCAATGAGCGCTATAATATTATAATTATCTTTATTTAAATCCCTTGCTTTAGCTAAACCAAGGGCTAAAGAAATTGAGGTTGAAGTGTGTCCTATAACAAAGTTATCGTGCTCGGATTCTTGGGGATTTGAATACCCCGTAATTTCAAACAACCTTTCGTTGTCAAAAAACCCGTGGCGTCTTCCTGTTAACATTTTGTGGGGTTAAATTTGATGTGAAACATCAAAAACGATTTTATCCTTGGGCGAATTAAACACATAATGAAGTGCAATTGTAGCTTCGACAATCCCTAAATCGGGTCCTAAGTGTCCTCCGATTATGTTAACACGATTCAAGATACCTTTTCTAATATTAAGCGCAAGTTCTTCTAAGTCCTTTATTGAAAGGGTTTTTAAGTCTTCCGGTGAGTTAATTTTTTCTATAATTGCCATTTTTTTCTCCTTTTTTTAATATTCTATAATCTGGAGTTAACTCTATGTCAACTAAAAAATATGCTTTAGTGGAATTAATTTTTAGAATACAAAGGTTATTATATAGAAAAAAAGGGAAAAAATAATGGAAAAAAATATACTTTTTGTTGTAACTAATTCTAAGGGGAATGAGAATATTAAAGACACGGGAGTTTTTTTAGAAGAATTCGCAGTTGTTTATTTAATTCTTCAAGCGAGTGGCTATAAAATAGACACTGCAAGCTTAAAAGGCGGATTGAGCCCGGTGGATGAGAATTCGATGAGTTGTTCTAATCCTGTTGAATGGGATAATTGTATTAAGATATTAAGGGATACAAAAAAACTCCAAGATGTTCAAATTGACAAATATTGCGCCCTTTATTTCCCCGGAGGACACGGACCAATGTTTGATATTGCAAAAAGCGATGAAATTAAAAATTTGGTCGAATATTTCTATAATTCCGATAAAGTTGTATCTGCAATTTGTCACGGGGTGGTTGCGCTTTGTAGCGCAAAGGACAAATTCAATAATTCAAGTCTAAAAAATAGAAAAGTTACTTCTTTTACAAACAAAGAGGAAAAAATTATAAAATTAGATGAATTCTTGCCTTTTTTGCTGGAAACAAAAATAAAAGAATTGGGTGCAGATTTTATTGAGGGAAAACCCTGGGAAGAACACGTCGAAGTGGACGGGAATATTATTACAGGACAGAATCAAAACTCAGCCACGTTAATCGCTGAAAAGATTATTGAAAAATTAGAATCATAACAAAAAAAAGAGTGTTTTTTAAAAAACACTCTTTTTTATATATTTTATTTAAATTAGCCTTCTGTTGTTTTTGTTTCCTCTGCATTATTTTTGTGGAAAAGTTTATTGAATGCGTTTTTAATGCCTTCTCCAAAAGATTTGTAGCCTGCGCCGATTTTTTTGAAAAGACCTACTTTTACATCTGCTTGGTTAAAATCAACATCTTTAAATTTGGAAACAAACTCGTCAGCGGACTTATTGTTTTTAAGTGCGTCTATAGCTTTTGTTGCCATTGAATGACCTTTAATTCCTGCAGCAATGACTGAACCTACCCCTACAGCTGCAACGGCACCACCTGCAATAGCGGCTGTTTTTTGTCCTTGAGATAAATTGTCCCATTTTTGTTTTAGACCAACTTTTTCAACACTCATTATAACACCTTACTTTCTATAGTAACTTACTTTCTATTTCTGTATCTATAAAAACAGAAAAGATTTTTTTTTGCTACTTATGGTATAATCTCGTAACATTTATTTACATTTTATCTTAAAAATATTAAAAATTCAATATTTTTAATATAATTTTAACAATTGGAGTAACAAAAATGGATAATGAATATAAAAAATTTTTAGACGAAGGAATTTTTAAGATTCAAGACGGATTGTACCTTGAATCACTCGAGTTTTTGGATAAAGCGGTTGAACTTAACAAAAATTTTGATATTTCTTATTTTTATAGAGCCGTGGCTTATCACGCATTAGAAAAATACGATGACGCAATACTTGATTACACAAAAGCGCTCAAACTGAACCCTAATTTGACAGACGCTTATTATAACAGGGCAAAAATAATTCTTGAAAAGAAAAATCCGACTCCAAAAGAACTTAACAATGCGATTTTAGATTTGGATAACGCACTTAAGCTGGATGAGAATTTTATCGACGCTCTATTTGCCGCTGCTGCCGCTCAAAAAAAAGTTAAGAATTATAAAAAAGCACTCGTTTATCTTGAAAGACTATTAAAAATCCAGCCTGAAAGCGTTCACGCTAGGGCGTTAAAAAAATTAATTTTGCAAAAATACATAATTTGATGACAAACGGGTTTTTTTGCTATATTATATTTTTTGATAAATTATTTTGTGAAAGGAAAGCTTGAAAAATGGGATATGAAATATTATATAAAAAAGAATTATGCAAAAATCAATTTGAAATTAAAGTTAAAGCTCCTTTTATCACAAAAAACGCTCAAGCAGGGCAGTTTATAATCTTAAGAACCGATAAAAACTCCGAAAGAATTCCCTTAACAATTGCTGATTACGATAGACAAAACGAGATTCTAACAATAGTTTATATGGCGGTTGGATACACAACCAAAAAACTTGCGTCTTTGAATGTTGGCGATTGTATTGAAGATATCGTTGGGCCTTTGGGTTGTCCAACCCACATTAAAAATTACGGAACGGTAATTTGCGTTGCGGGAGGATATGGCGCAGCTCCTTGTTATTTAATTGCAAAAGCTTTTAAAGAGGCGGGAAACAAAGTTCATATGGTCATGGGCGCTCGAACAAAAGACCTTATTTTCTGGCAGGATAAAATGGAGAATGCTTGTTCTAAACTCCATATAACTACTGACGATGGGTCTTTAGGAACAAAAGGATTTACAACTCAGGTGGCAAAAGAAATTATAGACACCGAAAAAGTTGATTATGTAATCGCTGTGGGTCCAATGCCTATGATGAGAGCGGTTGCGGAGTTAACCCGTCCTTATAAAATTAAAACCGAGGCTTCAATGAACCCGATTATGGTAGACGGAACCGGAATGTGCGGAGCTTGCAGATTGACAGTCGGAAACGAAGTGAAATTCGCTTGTGTTGACGGACCCGATTTCGATGCTCATTTAATTGATTTTGACGAAGTAATAAATAGAACAAAAATTTACAAAGAAGAAGAAAAAAGATGTGACGATACAAAATGTAACCTTATTAAACAAGGTATTGAATTAGAAACACAAGCAAAGTAGGAGAATGTAATGGATAACGCATCAAAAAAAAGAATTCCGTATTGCCCTTTGTTATCCTCCGGTGCAGTTGACTTAAAAGTTTGTCTGCAAGAGGATTGCGCTTGGTATAATACGAATACAAAGACCTGTATAGCATCAATTTTTGCTCACAACACTTTAATTTATATTAAACAAAAACAAGGAAGATAAAAATGTCACAAATACCTCCAATGACAATAACCGAAAAGATTTTTGCACATCATTGCAACAAAGAATTTGTCCGGGCAAATGATTTGGTTGAGGCAAAAATTGATATCGCTTTAGCTAATGATATTACAGGTCCTATTGCTATTGAGGAGTTTAAAAAAACAGGAGCTAAAGAAGTTTTTGATAAATCAAGGGTTGTTTTGGTTCCGGATCATTTTGTTCCTAATAAAGATATAAAATCAGCAATTCAAGCAAAAATCTTAAGAGATTTTATCCAAGAACAAAATCTTGAATTCAAATTCGACGTTGGTTCAATGGGAATTGAACACGCACTTTTACCCGAAAAAGGAATCGTAACAGCGGGGGATTTAATAATCGGAGCTGATTCTCACACTTGTACTTATGGAGCTCTGGGGGCTTTTTCAACAGGAGTCGGATCGACTGATTTGGGTTGTGCTATGGCTGTTGGATCCACTTGGTTTAAGGTTCCAAGTTCAATTAAAGTGATATTTAGCGGGAAATTAAAAAAATACACAACCGCAAAAGACTTAATCCTTTATTTAATAGGACAAATCGGGGTCGATGGTGCATTATACAAAACTTTAGAGTTCTGTGGCGACACATTCAAGCAAATCGATATTGACGGTCGTTTGACAATTTGCAACATGGCAATTGAGGCAGGAGCCAAAAACGGGATAATTGAGGCGGACGAAATTACCCTTAATTATTTAAAGAATCGATCAATAAGAGAACCTTTAATATTTAAAAGCGATAAAAACGCAAATTATGAAAGAATTATTGAAATTGATGTTTCAAAAATTGACCCTCAAGTAGCTTATCCGCACTTGCCCGAGAATACAAAGGGGATTTATGAAACCTCCAAGGATAATATTAGAATCGATCAGGTTGTTATTGGAAGCTGCACTAACGGAAGATTAGATGACATTAAAATGGCGGCGGAAATCCTAAAAGACAGACACGTTCATCCTAATGTTCGTCTTCTTATTTTCCCTGCAACCCAAGAAATTGTTCTTAAGTCAATCGAACTTGGATATTATCAAACTTTAATTAAAGCAGGAGCTGCGATTTCAACTCCGACTTGCGGACCTTGTCTTGGAGGACACTGCGGGATTCTAGCGCCCGGGGAAGTTTGTCTTTCAACAACAAATAGAAATTTTGTCGGAAGAATGGGACACGTGGATTCAAAAGTTTATCTTACAAGTCCTTATATTGCAGCTGCGAGCGCAGTTTTAGGCAAGATTGCAAGCGTTGAGGAGTTGTAGTTGAGAAAAGTTTTTTTAGTTCTGTTTTTTTTATGTTCAATCTGTTTTTCTCATCCTATTGATTCTTTAATTAAAGAATCTGATTTTAATATTAAATCTACGGTTGCGATTCTGGTTCAGAATCAAAAAGACGGATCTGTTATTTATCAAAAAAATGAAAAAAAACTGCTCAATCCTGCAAGTGTTCAAAAAATGCTCACTTTTGGCGTGTCTTATCTTACTTTAGGGGACGATTATAAATTCGAAACAGCTTTATACAAGGATAATAAAAACAATCTTTATATAAAACTTGTAGGGGATACTTTATTAACGCAAAATGACCTTGTAAAACTTTTTTCCAATATAAAAACCCCGATTAACAATATTTATATCGATGATTCGATATTTGATAAAGACCCTTATCCAAACAGCTGGATGGAAGAAGACCTTTGGCCCAATCAAAGACAAATTACCCCTTATATTATCGATAAAAACTTTGTTCGAGTTGCAATTAAACGATCAAGTTTAGCAACCAAAGTTGATATAATCCAAAACGATCCTTATAAATTTGCAATTATAAACGAGCTTAGATTGGGAGATAAAAACGATTATAAAATTACAAAAATTGAGGATTCTCCGATAATTAACTTTAAGGGAGGAATAAATCAAGACGAAAGTTTAACTTTGCCGGTTTTGTATCCTGAAATCAATTTTAATATAAAATTAAGACAAGCGATTGAGAAAAATAATATTTTACACAACAATAAAATAGGCGTTAAGAAAATCCCTGTCGGCGCTAAAAAAATAGCCTTTGTTTCTCATTCAATTGAAGAAGTTTCAAGGGATATTCTTTTAAATTCGGATAATTTTTGCGCTGAGGTTGTTTTTCTTACAGCCGGGGCAAAGTTTATTAACTACCAACATCCGGCCTCATTAAAGGATTCAATAGCAATGTTTAAGGAGATATTGAATCCGTCCGATGATATTGTAATTGCTGATGCGAGTGGGGTTTCAAGGTACAATCTTTTGAGTTGTGAATTTATCAATCAATCGTTATTTAAGCTCGCAAAAAACGAAAAATATAAGTTTTTATTGGCGCAAGCGCAGCAAGGAACGCTTTTTAACCGTTTTGATTTTTTGGGTGATTCAATAAGAGCAAAAACGGGAACATTAGCGAATATGTCTTCAATTGCAGGGTATTTGAGGACGAAAAAAAATAAAGATATTATTTTTAGTATAATAATCCAGAATTCGCCCAAAAGAAAAGCGGTTTTGAAGAATTTTGAGAATAACGTTATAACTTTGTTGTATCGAAAATATTAATTCTGGAGCTCACAAATTTTATTTGTTGTTAGCTTAATAATTTCCGATAATTCATTCCCTAAATCTTTTTTATCGGTAATTAGAGCGGATTTAATTCCAAAAAAGCTCTTTGGTTTGTAGTTTTTTGTGTAGGAGTTTTTATAATTTAGAATTTTATTGTATAGAATTATATCAATATATTTTTTTTCCTCACAAAGATATACAAAAATTTCGCACAATCGAAGATATGAGTTAATTGTGTTTTTTTTGTTGAATTCTTTTTGGAATTTATGCAATAAATCCAATAAGAATTTATATTTTACCAAAAGCTTGGATTTTTTTTGCTGCAATGTAGTTTTAAGGTAGGTGTTTGTTGTATTGTAGCCGATATCGAAAAGTTCTTTTCTTTTTTCTTTGGGAATTAAAAAATCAACAACACTAACGTCCGGAGTGTCGATTTTTATATAATCAAATTTATCTTTTTCATTGTACAAATCAACGATATAATCCGTTGCAAACCCGCAAAACGCATTGTAGACTCTATTTATATATTCAATTGAATTTGTAATTTTTTTGGGGGTTTCATTGTCCTCAAGACGAAACTCGAGTATTCTTTCACTAAGATTCTTAATTGTGTCACTAACCCTCCACAGCGGGGTGGATTTTAGCAAATCTCCGTCTACAACTAAAGTTTCGTTTAATTCCAAGGGGATAAACAGTCCCGGCATTGAAACACTTGCTCGAACGCTTTTTGCGATTTCAAAATCCGGTGTTTTTTCCTTGGAGAATTCCAAAAATTTTAAATTTGTCAAATCAACCGAATAAATTATCAAATTTTCTTTAATATCCTTAAATTTTACAGGAGGCATTTTGTCTTTTTTGTATTCGTCTTTGTAGAATTTGGATTCGATTTTTTCTTTAATCCAATCAAGGAAAATTTTCCCTTTGGAAATTGCAAGTTCTTTTTTAAAATCAATATTTATATCAATAAACATTTCAAGTCCGGTTCCGGATAGAATTTCAAAAACTTCTTCGTAATTATACCCAACAGCAATTAAAGACGCAAAAACCGCACCAATCGAGCTTCCTGCATATCCTATTAAATTGATATTATTCTCAACCAAAGCCTTATAAGCCCCGCAATAGCTGATTCCCCTAATGCCTCCGCCTCCAAATATTGCAAAATATTCATTTTTTACCATTGTTTACTCCATAAAATCCGGTTTTTGATTTTCATTAGAATGAGTGTCGTTATTAAGTTTTTCAAGTCGTTTGCTCTCGTTTTCGTATTGATCTGTCATATCAATAACATTCTTTAGTTGTTCCCTATCGGATCCTACGAGTTCTTCAATTGCTTTGGATGGTTTTAAGTTGCTTTTAGATTGAAGAGCTTGCGCTTCTTTTAGAATTTGAGCTAAATTTTTATTGGATAAATTTTTATTTTTATTTCTTAGAATTACAATTTCAACACGTCTGTTTTTTGCTTTGTTTTCATTATTTGTGTTGGGAACAAGGGGAACAGTGTCAGCGAGACCTTGCGCTATAAAGATTTTAGGACTAAAGTTTTGTTCTTTAATTAAAAATCTTACAACGGCAGATGCCCTATCACAAGATAATTCCCAGTTGGAGGGAAATCTGGCTGAGGTTATCGGATCTGAATCTGTGTGTCCTTCAACCTGGATATAATGAATCGAGAATTTGTCTTTTATAATTTTAGCAACAACTGCTAAAGTTTCAAGTGATTTTGGATTTAATTCCGCTGTACCCGGAGCAAATTGGATTGCTTTTTCATTTAGTCTTATAACAAGACCCCGATTGTCAATTTCAGCGCTCAAACCGTTTTGTTTCAAGCTATCAATTTCATATTTTATATCATCATAAGAAGTTTGTTCGTATTTTTGACTCATATACTCAAGCATTAAAGGGTTAATTGCCCCTTGTTCTCCTGTTAGGATTGAGTTATTTCCTTCCATTATATTTGCTTGATTATCGAAAATATTTTGACTAAAAGCCTTTCTTAGAGCGTCTTCTATTCCTTTAAAAGAATTAACGTCCGATTGGGCGAGCGCATACAATACAACAAAAGTTGCAAAAAGCAGCGTCATAAAATCGGCATATGAAACTAACCAACGTTCAAGATTTTCGTGTTCTTCGGGTGGTTTTTTTCTTGCCATTAAGCTTTAGCCTCTTTTTTGTCAACAATATAACATTCAAGTTTGCGCTCGATTAAAGCGGGAGATTCCCCTGCTTGAATTGATAGGATTCCTTCAATCATAAGTTCCATTGAAGTAAAAATATGGGCATATTTTCTTTTAACCCTTGTTGAATAAGGAATTGTAAGTAAATTTGCAATTACAAGACCATAAATTGTAGCAACGAAAGCAACCGCAATCCCTGCCCCTAATTTAGACGGATCGGATAAATTCTGCATTACCTGAATCAAACCTAAAACCGCTCCGATAATCCCAAGGGTTGGAGAATAACCCCCTGCGGATTCAAGAACCTTTGCGCCTGCTGCGATTTTTTCCTGCATTTGCGACAATTGGGTTTCCATCATATCTCTTACTAATGTTGGGTCAGCTCCGTCTGCAACTGCTTCTAAACCAAGTTTTAAAAGCGGGTGAGAGGCGTTTTTTGCCTCTTTTTCAAGTGCAATAACCCCTTCTTTTCTTGCTTTTTGCGCATATGTTATAATTTCTGCTATTAAAGTTTCAAGTTTCGGGGGTTGTCCAAAATAAACAACCTTAATACAATGAAGAGCGGTTTTAAAGTCTTCCATTGGAAAACTAAGAAAAACTGCCCCTGCGGTTCCTCCCGCAACGATAAAAAACGCAGTAATTTGCAAAAGCTGTCCGATATTTCCGCCTTCAAGCGCTTGACCTATTAAAATAAAAGTAATACCTAAAAAGGTTCCTATTAATGCCGCAAAATCCATTTTTGTTATAAAACTCCTAATTTATTGCTTTATTATCGTAAAAAACAAGGGATTTGTTATCATATAATTAAACGAAAATTTATTTTTGTTATATAATAGAAAAAAAGAATAGTTAGAGGGATTTAAAATGGGACAAACTTTAGCACAAAAAATATTATCTAATCATAGCAATCACGATGTTCAATTTGACGAGCTTGTAATCGCCTCGGTTGATGTTTGCGCAACCCAAGACGGGACGGGTCCTTTGGCGATTAAAGAATTTAGAAAATTGAATAAAAAATTAAATAATCCAAAAAGAACAATTCTTTTTATTGACCACGCTGCACCTAGTCCCAGAAAAGAGCTTTCTTGCGCTCATAATACAATAAGAGAATTTGCGCAGGAATACGGGGCAGTTTTATCCGATATCGGCTGCGGGGTTTGTCATCAAAGATTGGTGGAAGATTTTGTAAATCCCGGGGAAATTCTTGTCGGAGCTGATTCTCACACTTGTACTTCGGGGGCTCTGGGGGCTTTTGCAACAGGAATGGGCTCAACCGATATCGCCGTTTCAATGGCTTATGGAAAAACCTGGTTTAAGGTTCCAAAATCCTTTAAAATTGAAGTTTTTGGAGAATTTCAAAAAAACGTTTGCGCTAAGGATTTAATGCTTTATTTAATCGGGCTTATAGGCGCAGACGGAGCTACTTACAGGGCTTTGGAGTTTTGCGGGGAAACAATTCGAAAAATGTCAATGTCGGATAGATTCACCCTTGCTAATATGGCAGTTGAGGCAGGAGCTAAAGTCGGATTATTCGAAACCGATGAAAAAACCTATGAATTCTTAAAACAAAGAGGAAGAGAAGATAAATTTAAAGAAATTAAAATGGATGAAGACGCAATATATGAAAAAACAATAAAAATCGATGCGTCAATAATTCCCTCTATGGTTTCTTGTCCTCACAGCGTTGATAACACAAAACCCGCTCAAGAATTGGGGGATATTAAGGTTGATCAAGTTTTTATAGGAACTTGCACTAACGGAAGAATCGAAGATTTGAGAATTGCGGCTGAGGTTTTAAAAGGGAACAAAGTTAACCCAAAAACAAGACTTATTGTGGTTCCTGCAAGTAAAGACACGTATTTACAAGCTTCAAAAGAAGGTTTGCTTGAAATTTTTCTTGAGGCGGGAGCTAATTTATTGCCCTCAGGCTGCGGACCCTGTGTTGGAGTGCACGGAGGGATTTTAGGAGACGGAGAAGTTTGTCTTGCAACGCAGAATCGAAACTTCCAGGGCAGAATGGGCAACACTCAAGGATTTATCTATCTTTCAAGTCCTTATGTTGCTGCAAAAACTGCAATTAAAGGTTATATTGATTGCTAGGGGGTAAAAAATGAGTGGATTAGTCATTATAGGTATAATTTTTTTATTGTTAATTATTTGGATTATTGGTACGTATAATTCCTTAATTAGCTCTAAAAACTACGTCCAGGAGGCATTTTCAACAATGGACGTCTATTTAAAAAAACGTTTTGATTTAATTCCTAATTTGGTTGAATCGGTTAAGGGCTACAGCGTTCACGAAAAGGAATTGTTGGATAATATTGTTAATTTAAGATCGAAAACTTATTCCAATTTATCTAATGACAAAAAAATGGATCTTAACTCACAACTTGATATCGGCTTATCAAGATTAATAGCGCTTAGTGAGAATTACCCCGAATTAAAAGCAAATGAAAATTTTTTAGAACTCCAACGTCAACTGGAACAAATTGAGAACGATATTTCTCAATCAAGAAAATACTACAACGGAACAGTTCGTGAATTCAACACAAAAATCCAAATGTTTCCAACGGTAGTTATTGCGTCTGCGCTTGGTTTTAAACCTCAAAAGATGTTTGAAGTTGACAATAGTCAAAAAGATAATATTAAGGTTTCTTTTTAGGAAATGAAAAAATTTTTATTTTATTTATTTATAATTTTTATCCTAAATCCTTGTTTTGGAGCAAATTATTACATAAAAAACTGGGATATTGATATTAATATTCACGAAAATAAGCTTTTAAACGTGACAGAAAAAATCGATGTCTATTTTAAAATCCCCCAGCACGGATATTTTAGATATATTCCCCTGGAAAAAGAAATTATTAATCAAGACGGATTAATTAAAACTAAAAGGGTTAAAATTGCTAAAATTAAAGCAACACAGCTCCACGAGATTGTAAGATCGACTAAAGATGTAAAAATCGTTTGTGGAAGATCGGATAGAAAAGTTATCGGGGGTCAATCCTACACAATTTCTTATAATTACAAAATTCCATTTGATGAAATTAAAAAAAATAACGATGAATTTATTTATGATATTATTGGTTTAAATCGAAACGATATTGTTAAAAAAGCCCACTTTAGAATTACTTTTCCTAAAGAATTTGATTCAAAAAAAATCGATTTTGCATCCGGATTATTCGGTTCAAATGAAAATCAAGGTAAAGTTGAATACAAAGTTTATTCTAACACAATTGAAGGAAGGATTCTAAAACCACTAGGACCCAAAGAGGCGCTAACCGTTATAGTTAAACTTCCCGAGGGGTATTTTGTCGACGACCCTCCTTTTTCTAAAATTTTAGCGTTTTTAATAATAACGATTTTGTCTTTAATTCCTTTTTCGTTTTGGTTTGTTTTCGGAAAAGACGATAAAGTTATTCCGGTTGTTAATTTTTATCCCCCAAAGGGTTTAACGAGCGCTGAGGTTGGAACGATTTATCGAAAATCTCTAAATGCGGAAAGAGAAATCGTTTCGTCGATTCTTTATCTGGCATCCAGAGGATACATTAAAATTATCAATCAAGAAGACAATTTTACACTCCAATTGATTAAACAATACGACGGAAATAAATCCGTTGAAAAAAAATTAATGGAATCGCTTTTTAAAAACTACAGTTTAAGTGAAATTACAAAAAATGAACTTGAAAAATCAAGAACTTATTATAAGGATTGCGGTGAAATTAATATAATGCTGGAAGGATTAAAAGAAAAACTCTACAAAAAAAGTTCCAGACGATTTATTGTTTATTTTGTTCCAATTTTAGCGATAATCGGGCTTTTAGGGTTTTTGAATCTTGCTTGTTCGGATTTTGATTTTTCAATGCTTGCTTTGGAACCTTCAATATTTGTTTTTTCAATTTTTGTTAGCTGCACTGCTTTTATAATAATTCTTAATAATTTAATCGATAATTTTGACAGAAAATCTTTTATTTTCTTTACCCCTGTTTTATTGGCTATTTTATCCATTGCAATTGCAATTGGAATTGTTTTTGTTAATGAATATGCTGATGTTACAAAAAATCTTTCTATTATTATTTATGGAATTATAGGGATTGTTGTGAGTGTTATTTGCGTTTATCAAATGCCTAAGAAAAATAAACTCGCACTCAAGTTATTGGGTCATATTGAGGGGTATAAAAAATTCCTCAAAACTGCCGAGCAAAAAAGACTTCAAGAATTAATGAAGGAAAACCCTTATTATTGCTATGATATGGTTCCTTATGCTTATGTTCTTGGAATTGTCAAAGAATGGGTGGAAAAATTTGAGGGTTTGAATATCGAGAATCCCGGTTGGTATGTTGGAAGATTTTCGTTTAAGAGTTTTAATAAGTTTACAACCTCAATGTCGGATTATTCTGTCCCAACGACTTCTAATGGCGGAATATCAAAATCATCCGGCGGATTTTCCTCAAGAGGCGGTCGATCCGGCGGTGGATTCGGCGGCGGCGGAGGGGGTTCCTGGTAAACAATAATGATAATTAACACAGGGGCAAGAACCGACACGGTTCAATATTTTAGTCAATGGCTATTAAAAAGATTTGAGGAAGGTTTTGTTTATTCACGCAATCCTTTGTTCCCAAACAAGGTAATTCGTTATGAATTAACTCCTGATAAGGTTGATTGTGTTATTTTTTGCTCTAAAAATTATCAGCCTATAATAAACGATATTACAAAAATTACAGATAAATTTAATACCTATTTTTATTACACAATAACTCCCTATGGTAAAGATATTGAACCTAATGTCCCAACGATTGAGAATAGCGTTGAAACATTAAAAAAATTGTCCGAAATTGTTGGAAAACAAAGACTTGCGTGGAGGTATGATCCTGTTTTATTAACTAAAAACTATACAATTGAAACTCATATTAAAGCATTTGATAAAATGGCTAAAGAAATTTCATTGTATGTTGATAGATGCATTTTTAGTTTTGTTGAAATGTATAAAAAACTTGAGGTTAATATGCCCGAAATTATACCATTAACGGATAGTGATAAAAATATTATTGCGCTTAATTTGGGAAAAATTGCAAAAAAATACAATTTAAATATTCAAACTTGCGCAACAAATACTGATTATACAGAATATGGAATACATAACTCTGGTTGTATGACTTTAGATATCTTAGACAATGCAAACGGAGTCAAGTTTAAAAATTTAAAGCATAAAGGGACAAGAAAACATTGTCATTGTATTGAAAGTCGTGATATTGGAGCGTATGACACTTGTTTGAATGGTTGTAAATATTGTTATGCTAATAAAAATCCAAAAATTGCTCAAAAAAACTATAAATTCCACAATCCTAATTCGCCCTTGCTGCTTGGGAGTTTGGTTGAAACGGACGAAATTCTATTGGGAGCGCAAAAAAGTTTTATTGACAAAAAAATCCAACAAAAATTATTCTAAAACCGTTTAATAAGTTATGATAATAAAAAAATATAAAACATTAACAAAAGAAATAAAGGAAATAAGAACAAAGGTTTTTATTGAAGAACAAGGTTTTGTAAACGAATTTGAAGATTTGGATTACAAAATAAATCATCTTGTAATGTTTGACAATAAAAAACCTGTTGGAGTTTGCAGATATTTTTTTGATAAAGAAAAAAATATCTGGATATTTGGCAGGCTTGCAATAATTAAAGAATATCGTGGAAAAAATTTGGGTTCTCAAATTTTAAAAGAAGCTGAGGAATATATTAAAAAAGAAAATGGAAAAGAAATTCATTTACACGCTCAAATTGCTGCAAAAGAGTTTTATTTAAAATCGGGTTATCAAATTTGCAGCAAGGTGGACTACGATGAAAATTGCCCCCATTTTTGGATGAAAAAAGAATTATAGAGTATATAAAGGTTATTTTTATATTATTGTGCTAGAATCAAAAAATGAAAGAGAAATTATTTAATTTTTTGCCGTATATAATTATTTTGATTCTAAATTTTTATGCACTTCCAAATTTTGCCTCAAATACAGCAATGGCAGCAATTATAATGCTTTTTGTTATTCCCTTTATCGTATTTTTAAGTGCAATTATACACGGTTTGTATAATAACTTTAGTTTTGTTTTTCCAATAATAACAATGATTTTATTCACACCTTCAATTTTTATTTACTACAACCCTTCGGCATTTGTTTATATAATTATATATGGAATAATTGCCATTATTGGTAGTGGAATCGGTTCTATTTTTTATAAAAATTAAACCACGGATTTTGAGGGTTTATTTGATGTTGGATAACTTATAAATTAAATGCAGCATATTCTTGTCTTTAACTTTTTTAATAAAATCCCCGACAACAACTGCGTTTAGTCTTTCTGCAACCTTTCGTGAAGGAATATTATCGGGTTTTATTTCAAAAATTACCTCCTTTAAGTTTAGAATATTAAAAGCATAGTCTTTCAATGCTTTTGCAATTTCTGTTGCAAAACCTTGATGTCGGTATTCTTTTTTTATAATATATCCTATTTCGTAGTATTTGCATCCGTCTATAATATCTTTTATAAGTGCAGCTTGTCCTAAAACTTTGCCTGAAATATTCTCAATCATCAAAAAATAACCCAAATTGTGCTTTTTGTATAATTCAAGGTTTTTGTTAATCCAATCTTGCACATCTTCGTTTTTAAAGTTGTATTCCCAAACTCGCATAACCTCTTTGTCTTGAAGAATAACCTTTAATTCATTAAAATCAGCTTGAGTTATATATCTTAAAGTTATTCTTGTTGTTTTTAAAAACACATTTGACATAAAATAAATATTAACATAAATTTATTATAAATAATTTCGAAACGTTGGTTCTATAAATTTTAAAATTTACTAATTATTAGCTTAGATTCTCAAGCTTAATGTTACTTATTTCCAAGATAAAAATTTTTTGGAGTTAGTGCTAAAATAATCAAACTAACTGCGATAATCAAAGTAAATGATAAAATACAAAAATTCAAATTGGATTTAAACTAGAATGAGCGTAAATTTTAGCTCTGTTTTAAAATTCGGAGAAAGAGGGATTCGAACCCTCGAGGCAGATTACTCCACCTAACACCTTAGCAGGGTGCCGCCTTCAGCCACTCGGCCATTTCTCCTTTTACTTATTTAATTGTATCATAAAATTAAAATAAATGGCAAGAATTAATTTTAATACTACAAATATAGTAATTTGAAACCGTTGCGCTGCATCGGTTTTGCCCCTATAAAACCTTAAAAAGTTGCAAAATATTAGTTTTTGTGCTATAGTAATAAAGAACTTCGGGTTTTGCTTGTTCTAACAAGTTTTTTACCCGGTTAATACAAAAATGAGGATATATTTTATGACGAAAAAGCTAGTACAAACTTTGTTAGTCGCTTTGTCCTTCCTATTAATGGCTACTAACACAACGAGCGCTTCTCAATCGCCACAAAACCCCAAACAACTTATTGTCAAAACTGCGCAGAAAATGGGCGTTGACCCTTATATTGCTCTTAGTATTGCAAAAATTGAATCTAATTTTAACACAAGTATTAAAAGTCCGGGTGGTGCGATTGGATTATACCAACTTACCCCTTCAACCGCTAAAAAATTAGGCGTAAACCCTTATATTGTAAGTGAGAACATTGAAGGCGGGTTGAGATATTATCAAATGCTCTACAAAAAATACGGTTCAATGGATTTAGCCTTAGCGGCCTATAATGCGGGTCCAGGGAACGTTGCCAAATACAACGGAATTCCGCCTTTTGCCTCAACTAAGAATTTTATTAAAAATATAAAAAGAGAATATAACGGTTTTAAGGCTGATTCCAGTATTTCGAATATGATTTAAGATTTTATCAAGGGGTTTATTATAAAACCCCTTTTTTAATTAAGAATTACAAAAATACCAATAAAAACTTTACAAAAATTTAAATAAAGTATAGAATATTATAAAAAAGGATTTCGTCTGTGGATTTAGAAAAAAATAGCAATTTGATAAGTTTTTGCGGTATTATCGGGCGCAGGGACTATTTTTTAAACTTTGTTTATATTTGTATGATTGCGTCTTTTTCAATAATACCCCAGCAATCTTATATTATTAACAACATTGGAAGTATTGATAATATTTTTAAGCTAAACGAGATTATTTACAGCGCTCCTTTGTGGATAAAAGCCTGGATTATTTTTACATCTGTTTTTTTATCAACAGTTTCAATTTCAAATGCAATAAGACGATTAAACGATATAAACGGCGTTGTTAATCGGACTTTTAATATCGCAGCATCAATAATTATTGCTCTTAGCGGTGTTTCAATATTTTTCCCGATATTTATTGCAGCAATCCTTGTTGGTTTTGTTTTTGGACTTAATATTTACTTATTATTTACAAAAGGAAAAATTACAGGACAAGACCCTCACGATATTACCAAAGAATTCAACTGGGGAGCTTTTTTGGGCAGTTGGATTTGGGGTTTAATTAATAATTCATACAAACCCCTTTGGATTCTTCTTCTTTGTTTTACCCCTGCAAGTTTTTATTTCCAGCTGGTTTGCGGGATTAAAGGGAACGAATGGGCGTATAAAAATCGTCTTTGGGAGAACGATGAAAAATTCTTAGATTCACAAAGAACTCAATCTTTGGTGTTTATAATAATTTATGTAATAATTATCCCTATTATAGCGATAGCTTTGTCGATTTTTATTTTTATTATAATTTTGTCGGCAGCCTTGGCGGTTTCTAAACAACCAGCAGTGCATAAGGTTCCAAGCAAACCTCCGATTGAAAGAATTCAATCAACAATGGAATCCTTTGGGTCATTGTATTTTAAATCCTATACAATTGGACCTAAAATTAATAAGTTTTATGTGGAACCTTCGGAATGGGCTAATTCATCGTTTAAAGAAAAGCAAACAATGCTTGATATGGCGGCAACTATTGCGTCAGGTAAAAAAATGCAAAAACACGACGGAAAACACTATTCTAAAACGACCGAACTTCCAAGAACCAAAATTTACAGCTCTAAAAATCAAGAATTATTAGGCGAATTTTATTTTGATGAATCTTTAACCAATAAAAAAGATCCTAATTTTAAAGATATTGTGCAAGCTGCATTTAAGGCTTACAGATTCTACAATCCAACATTAAAGTAACAAGAAAGGAAAAAATAAATAATGTCATTGCAAAAAAATAATAAAGGCTCAAATGGCTCAGGAAAAGGCAAAAACGCTCCGGTTCCGGATATTATTCTTAAAAGATTCAACTGGGGTGCGTTTTTTTTGAGTTTCATTTGGGGTATCGGAAATAGAACTTATATTACTTTTTTAATATTATTGTCGGGAATTTTTGCGATTATTCCGATTATTGGAGCTTTGGTTCCCCTTGGAATGTGCATTTGGTTTGGAATAATGGGAAATCGTTGGGCTTGGCAGAATAAAGAATTCGCAAGTATTGAAGAATTCGAAAGAATTCAAAAAAATTGGGCGATTGCAGGTTTGACAATTTCCGTTGTTTTAACAATAGTAAGTGTCATGACAGCAATTATGCTTGGTTCTGTTATGATGGAAATGCTGCAAACGCAAGGCACAATAATGTAGAAGTTTATAATGGCGTTTTTCAATTTTGAAAAGCGCCATTAATTATTGAAATTTATAAATTATGGGTTTAAAGAAAATAGAAAAAATTGCTTTCTTTCTAATTATTTTATCTGTTATTTTTTTGTCAATTTTATCCAAAGATAAACCAATTGTAATGATTGCTGCGATTTGTTCTATTACATATACGATTTTTGCGGGCAAAGGAAAAATTTTTTGTTTTTTTAGCGGGATAACAGGGTCTTTTTTGTACAGTTATCTTAGTTTTATAAATAATTTGTTTGGAAGTTTTGTTCTTTATGCTTTTTATTATATCCCGATTCAAATTATAGGGATTTTTAGTTGGAAAAAGCATTTAAATTCTAAAACAAATTCGGTTGTAAAAACTAAACTTACAAAAAAACAAAGAATTGTTTATTTTTTGGTTTCTTTTTTGTTGTCATTATTGGTTTCTTTGATTCTGCAAAAAACCGGGGATATAACCCCCTATAAAGATGGGTTTGTCGGGGTTTTTTCCGTTTTGGGACAATATCTAACCCTTAAAAGATGCATTGAACAATGGTATGTTTGGTTTTTTGTCAATTTGTTGTCCGTTTTTATTTGGCTCAAGGTTTTTTTCCTTACCTCAAGCGGTTTAACTGTTGTTTTTATGTGGTCAATTTACTTTTTTCTTTCGATTTATTTTCTATACGCTTGGAAAAAAGAGCTTAAGTAGTTTTTTGTTGTTTTAAGAAATTCTCAAACCCTGGAGCGTTAAAAACAGAATCGGTTTTAGGTTGTTTTTGAGGTTCTTTTTGCTCTTTAAGTTCTTTTTGTTTTGAGGTTTCGTTGCTATAGAATTTTTCATCGCCAAGTTCTTCTAAACCTTTCATTACCCCTAAACGCCCTGCTCTTTTTTGCATTGAGGCAAAAGTGCTTTCAATGCAGAAAGCTAAAGCTATAGAAAGGGCTGACCAGCCAAAAGACGCTAGTGCGGTTGTTGTTACAAGTCCTTTAGTTACAAGAATCTGTGCAAATTCACCTGATTTTAATGCTTCTATAAATTTTTGAGGATTTTTCTTGAATTCAACAAATGCTGTATCCAGAATTTTCTTAAATTGGTCAGTCGGAATATTTTTTAGACACTGAGCAACATTAGAGAAAATTTTAGCCAGCTGTTCGTCTGTTGCACTTGAGTTTACAATGCTTCTTAATAAATCTTTTATCATTCCGTCCGGCAAGGAATCGATATTTTCTAAAACCTTGTTTCTAAAGGTTCCGTTTTTAATTTGTTCTTGTGTCCAATTTGTTATAAGTCCTTTGTTTTTATCCAACAAGGTTTTTTTCAAATTCTCAATATCTTTTTTTGTAATATTAGCTATTGAATCGAGTTTTATTCCTCCAGTAGGGATTGCTTGTGAGAATTTAAAGTCAATAGGAAGTTTAGCGTTATTAATAACACTGTTTATCGCTTTTTTGATATCGCCTTTGGCTTTAATTTCTGTTATTAATAAATCTTCAATTGATTTAGGCAATATATTATTTAATCTTGAATTAATTGTACTAACAATTTCTTCCGGAGACAAATTCTCGGGTAAAGTGCTTAATAGTTTGTCTACACCTTGATTAAACGTTTTAGTATCTTTAAATGATTTAAGAATCGCTAAAATTTCATTATCGGCGCCTTTTGCGGAGTTAATCGAATTAATTATATCGTTTATTGATTGAGAAATTTTAATATTTGGTAAATCCTTGCTATTGGCAATTGTTTTGAGGGCTTGTTTCATCCCGATTTTAGTTGTCTTTTTGTTAATTTTATCCGTAATTCTTCCAATAATACCCGATTTATCATTCGTTGCACTATTGGTTAGGATATTTATAATATTCATTATTTGTGAATCGGATAAAGTATCAACAAATCCTCCTTTTTTGGTTAATTCCAATAAAAAGGCTTTAAGTTCATTATCGTGTCCTTGTGCTTTTTTGGAGGCATTGGTTAAGTTGGATAATAAATCTTTTATTTTTAAATTTTCAACAAAACTGCCTTCTTGTGCTTGAATTTTTGAAACTGAATCCAATAATGAAGAAATTTTTATATTAGGAAGTCCTAAGTTGTTAACAAAATCGGCAATTTTAGTTGGATCGCTACAAGTTTTTTCAAGTTCTTTTATTGCGTCTTCGTTTTTAATAAATGGTTTTATCATAGATAACAAAGATTCAATTGCTGAATTTGCAAAACCTGCATTCGACATTTCTTTCATCAATTCTTTAAGTTCATTATCCGTCCCTTTTGTTTTTTGAATTATTGCTTTAAGCTCATTAACTTGTTCAGGGGTTAAGTTTTTTGTTAATAAACTTATTGATTTATCGTCAACTTTTTGTTTTGCAACAACATCAGCGATATTATCCGAAACTTGATTAAAATATTTATTTACGGCTTTTCCCTTGAGGAATTTGGTGTGTTTTGCAACTGTTCCTGTTACAGATTCAATTGCTCCGGGGACTCCTTTTTTTACAGTTTTAATTCCCGCAATTACAACAGGAAGGACCAGGAGCGAATATCCAAAAACAGGGATTAAAGGCTGAATCATTTCATTTGCAGCTTCCATTGATTCGGAGTATTCTTGAGATTTGTCATCAACACTTTCGAAGGTTGTAAACAGCTTTCTTTGAAGGTCTTTTGCCTCTTGGAGCTGTTCGGTTGAAACTTCAAGTTTATTTAGCTCTTTCAACAGTTCTTTTTGGTCTTTTCCTTCTGTTTTTTTGAATTTTTCATAATCGAAATATTCCTTAATTACACGAGGAAGGAAAGTAATATAGTTAACAAAATTTTCTTTTGTTGATTTTTTTGGAGCCTTAATATCTTTAACCGAATCGAAATCTTGTTCTGTGTATCCGACAAAATTCATCGGGTTTTGCTCAATTTCTCGTTTAGCTATAAAACGTCCTGCTCTGGCTGAGGATTTTTGGAGTTTTAAACCAAGCAAAGCTCCAACGTACCCTGTAATCATACTTCCAATTGCAACAATTCCAAAGCCCCTTGTAAATTTTATAACTTTAGATGATTGATACATTGATTTAAAACCTTGGAATACTTCTTGAAAAGTCGAAGTTTTAGCAGCTTGATTTTGTTCGAAGTTAATTCTCATTGTTTCCCAAAACAAAGAGAATGAATTCTGCATTTTTGTAAATTTTCCAACAAGTCCTTTAGCTTTTGTTTTAGAATCCTCCTGGACTTGGTTAAATAATTGTTTTAAACTTTCCTTATCAGCTTCAGGTGCTTTATTTAAGAATTTTTGGAAATTTTTCTCTGTAATTTTATCACCTAAGCCGGTTTTATTAATAATTAGGTTAATAATCGCACCAACTACTCCTCCAAGAAGCGGCGTTCCTTCGATTAATACGCCTGCTGCAGTTTCCATATTCTCGGAGTATTCTTCGGCTTTATTGTTAATTTGTTTGGTAATTCTTTGGATAACTTCTTTGTCTTTTTGCGCCTCGATTAGTTCTTCTTGGCTTAATTCTCTTTGAATTTTTTTGTCTTCTAAATTATAGTCTTTTTTCCAATTTTCGTAGTTTTTGTTGTCTTTAATAATTTCTTTTGTAGTTTTTATTAATCCTTTAAATCTTTGTCTTTTTTAAAAAGCCCTTTGCCCAATCCGCCAAGTCCAAAACTGAATCCGGATTTTTTTTCGGGTTCTTGGTTTTTTTCTAAGTTTTCTTTTGCAGTTTTTATTTGATCGTCAGTGTATTGAACAAAATTCTTAGGGTCGTTCAATTCTTCTCTTGATTGCCAGCGGGCAATTCTTGAACTTTTAACCTGAATTTTTGCTGCTATTATATTAGATGCGATAAAAGTTGCAATTGCAGTCCCGGCCGTAGCTGCAAAACCAATCAACCCTGCTTTTTTAAGATTTTTAATCCCATTGATTTCACGGAATTCTTTTTTATATCGCAATAAATCATTATATGCTTTTTTAGAGTCAAACCCTTCAACTTTAGCGTTTAATACCGCTTGTAAATTCTTTTTATTGGTAAAAGCACTTATATATCCACGACTTTTAAATCCTTTAATGTTTTTATTTTGAATTTCATTTACCAGGTTTCTTAGACCTTCTCCTGATTCGGAATTTAAAAAAGTATTAACAAGTTCTTTGTGCTTAGCTTGTTCTTTTTGATAAATCTTAAACGCAGGAACCCCGGGGATTAAAGGCAATAGCATATTTGCAAGTCCGGCTAAGGGCATAACCACGGTTTCTGTGTTTTCTGCAACTTCTTCCGAGTGGTTATCCATTATATCGATTGTGTTAATTATAACCTTACCTTTAGCTTTTGCTTTGTCGATAACTTCTTGTGGAAGTTGTTGTTTTTGATAAAGCGCTTTTCTTTGTTCCTGTCTGTCAGCGTCTTTTTGTTCCCATTGTTTAAAGTTATTTTTATTTTGTCTTATATTGCTTAAAGCACTAAAAAAGCCCATATTATCTCCTTATATAATTATAAAAAACCGAAAAATAGAAAAAATTGCCAAAAAAAATAACAAATTGTTGGAAATAATATTCTTATAATAAATCACCCTCAAAGTAAACAATTGAGGGTGATTTTTATGATTTTTTTGATTCTTAGTTAGTAATAGCTTTAATTGTGTTAAAGGTGTTAAAAGTTTTGTCCCAACCGTTTGAATCTTTTGCCGTTTTGTATTTCTCAAGTTTTTGAGCTCTTTTTTCTTTTAGTTTTGCTTGTTGTTTGTTAAAAGCGGCAAGTTTTTTAGGATTTGAGTTTCTTTCGTCTACAATTGGTTTAGCATAAGCCATGAATTTTTTGTAAGAATCGGTTGTGTAGCCGGCTTTTGCTTTGTCAGGATAAGTATAAGTTATATAATCATAAATATACATTGTTCTTTTGTCTCCTGAGGGATGAGTTGAGGTAAAATCAGCGTAACTTCCACCGATTTTATACAAAACAGAAACCATTGCAAGAGGGTTGTATCCTGCGTGGGCAATTAAATCCACCCCTGTAATATCGGCTTCGTATTCTTCTGTTCTTGACATTTTAAGCATAGTAAGGTTGTTAACCGTGTTTGCTCCGGCTTTTACGGTTGAACTTACGTTTGCGTTATAAATTGCAGTTGAGGTGATTGTTCCCACAACGTTTTGTTTTGCAACGTGATTGTTAACAATATGTCCGATTTCGTGAGCAATAACACCTGCTAATTCAGCGTCGTTGTTAACGAACTTTAAAAGTCCCGTGTAAACGCAAATTTCTTTATCTGCATTTGCAAAAGCGTTAATTTCGTCTGTTTCAATGACTTTAAAATTAATTTTTGTCGGAAGGTTGTTTTTTTGCAAAAGCGCTTTTCCGATTTTATTAACCTTGTCAACATTTGCTTTGGTTGTCCAGTTTGTTGCAGTTGCGCCATAAGAACTTAACGACAGACTAAGAGCAACTGTTAATAAACAATTAAGAATCTTTTTCATTTTCTTCTCCTCTTTATAACAAAAAAATATTAGCAAAAATAAATTTCTATTTCAAGATTAAATTGTAACTTTCCTGTACTAACTCCAAAATCCTATCATCAGACAAACTATCGTCCAGAATTATTGTTATCCAATGTTTTTTGTTCATATGATAAGCTGGATAAAAGTTTTTTTGTTTTGTTAATTTTTCGATTTTTTCGGGTTTTAGCTTAATAAGTGCAATTTCTACAATTTCGTCCTTAGATTCTTGGATTTTATTTCTATTAATATCAAGAATCGCAAGAAACCATTTTTTTGTTGCAGAATTTCTAAAAACAGCACTTCCAGGCGTTTTTTCCCATAAAAATTCCGGTTTTGCATTGTATTGTTCAAATATTTTATTCGTAATTCTATTTGCTTGAGAATATATAAAATATTTTTCCACACAACAACTGTTCTTAATTTCCATTAATAAATTTTTATAGTTTTCTCTAATTTCTGAAACAAAAGCCCCTTGGTTGTTTTTGTTTTTTAAAGGTAAAAACTCATCCGAATTCTCTAAATCAAAAACCTTTCCTTTAATTTCTCCTTTAGAATTAATCGTAATAACGGCTTTAAAAGAATTATCATTAAAAGTCGTTTCAAACAAATAATTGTTATCAATTTTTTTAAAACCATAGTTTTTTAACTGCAAAAAATCAAAAGAACATTTTTTGAATATCTCTTTTTCAATTTCCATAAAATTTCCTTTAGGTTTGTAACTATAAAATAACATAAAAAAATTTTTTTATGTTAGAATTGAAAAATAAAAAAAAAGGGGGGGTAATATGAAAATTTTAGTTCTTTCGGGAAGTCCCAGAAAAAACGGAAACTCAAATACTTTAGTCGATAGTTTTATTAAAGGTGCAAAAGAATCAGGACATTTAATTACAAGGTTTGATTGTGCGTTTAAAAACGTTCATCCCTGTATTGCTTGCGATAAGTGCAAACCTTCGACAAAATGTGTTTTTGAGGATGATTTTGAAACAATGAAACAAGAAATTATCGAATCAGATTTGGTGGTTTTTGCAAGTCCTATTTATTATTATTCAATTTCCTCCCAACTTAAAATGACGATTGACAGATTCTATTCGATTGATGAAAAACTCCACAAAAACAAAAAAGCAATGGTTTTTCTAACTTATGCTGACGATGCAATTGAAACAGCAGACCTTGTTTTGGGGAATTTTAGAGGAATGTTTGAATTTTTAGGCTGGACAAATACCGATAATATTATCGCTCCCAGTTTGTGGTCTTTAGGGGATGTTAATCATACGGATTATGTCAAAAAAGCCTATGAATTAGGGAAGAACTTATAAAAAATGTTTAATCAGTATCTGGATAAAATTTGCAGTGAATATATAAACTATTCGCAAGTTTGCGCTATTGCAATCGGTGGATCAACCTCCAATAAAACTTCCGATAGGATTTCGGATATTGATCTTTATGTTTTTGTTGATAAAGATATTCCTATTGAAAACAGGCTTGAATTGGTAAAAAAATATTCATCAAATTTTGAAGTCGGGGGTGAGTATTTTGGTTCCGGTGATGAATTTTTTGTTGAAACAATGAATAAACAACTGGATGTTATGTTATGGAATATCGATTGGTTTGAGAATTCAATTAACAACGTTTGGGAAAAATATTACCCTTCTAACGGTTATACGACTTGTTTTTTGCATACCTTAAAGCATTATCGGATAATTTATGATAAAAATAATTGGCTAAAAAATTTGCAAGACAAGCTCAAAACCCCTTATCCGAAAAAATTAAAAGATAATATAATTAAAAGAAATATGATGTTATTAAAAGATAAGCCGTTTGCTTCTTATACAGAACAAATCAATAAAGCGCTAAAAAGAGGGGATTTTGTTAGTGTTAATCATAGAATCGCAGCTTTTATAGCAAGTTATTTTGATATTTTGTTTGCTAAAAATGAAATTCTACACCCCGGAGAAAAAAGACTTGTGGAATATGCAAAAAATAATTGTAAAAAATTGCCTCAAAATTTTGAGGAAGATATTATAAATTTATTAGGGGCAATAAATCCGGATATAATGCTAATTTTGGATGATATGGTTGAGAATATTAGAAAAATTTAGACAATTATTCAAGGTGACAATTGTAAAAAAGTTTAGAATGACAGTTTTAGACGGCTACAATATTTGAATTTATTGCAACAAAGTGTATATATCCTGATAGTCTGTTAATACTCTTAATATTTGAATCATATTATTATCAATTTTGTAAATCACAAGATAATGTTTTTTGCAACAAAAAACCTGACAGATTTATCGGGAAATCTATCTAGAATTCTTCCACATTTAGGTTGTGAACATATTAATTCAAATGTGTTATAAAACTTTTCAACCAGATTTTTAGCAGCAATTTTGTTATTTTGTGCAATATAGTCTGCAATAGTTTCTATATCAGCATATGCAATGCTCTTTAATTCAAATTTAGAATTATTCATATTTCTGCATTAATTTTTTCATTGCTGTGGAACCTTCCATTGAAAGTTTGTCGTTCAAACCGATTTCAATGTCTTTGTATAACATATTCAATCGTTCTTGAGAGATTGTTTCTTGTGACATTAAAAGTCTTATGGCTTCTCTAATAACTTCGCTAACGGAATTATAAAGTCCTGTAGCAACTTTATCTTGAACAAATTTTTCTAATGCGGGAGTTAAAGATATGTTCATAATCTACCTCTTTTGTGACAACCTATGTATATATTATAGCAATATTTGTTATTGTTTTCAATATAATTCTACTGTCAAACCAATAAAAACTATTACTACAGTATAATAAAAAAAGCACCCAAAGGTGCTAATTTTAATTTTATAAATGGCGGGAACGACGAGGCTCGAACTCGCGACCTCTTGCGTGACAGGCAAGCGCTCTAACCAAACTGAGCTACGCTCCCATCCATTAATATTTAATTTTCAATTTTGTTTCGCTTTTATTATTATAAAAAACTTTTATAAATTTTTCAAGTTTTATTTTTATAAATTTTTATTGAGCGTAAACACTAACTTGTTTTCTTGTTCTTCTGTATGGTTCGAATTTAACAACTCCATCGGTAAGAGCAAATAATGTGTAGTCTTTGCCCATGCCTACATTGTTACCGGGATGAATTTTAGTACCACGTTGTCTTACGATAATATTTCCTGCAACAACTTGTTCATTGGCATATTTTTTAACGCCTAATCTCTTACTTTCGGAATCACGACCGTTCTTTGATGAACCTACACCCTTCTTATGTGCCATTTTTATTCTTCTCCTGTTGTTTCTTCACTTTTAGCTGATTTTGATTTTGTGTTAATTTTGTTAATCATAACACGAGTGAATTGTTGTCTGTGACCTTGTTTAACTCTTGTTCCTTTTTTAGGACGTTGTTTGTAAACAATTATTTTTTTAGCTTTGTCATTTTTAACAACGGTACCATCAACAGTAGCTGAAGTTACATAGGGTCTGCCAACTTTAGATTTTTTGCCGTTAACTAACATAACGATTTTATCAAAAGTTACTTTGTCGTTTGCTTGAGCGTCTAATAACTCGATATCGGTGTATTTACCTTCTTCAAGTTTATATTGTTTTCCGCCTGTTTCAACTATTGCGTACATTGTATGTCCTTTCTTTTAAGGAATCGCAGTCTCTAGAGGAGACATTTTGTAAAGCGACCAACCTATCTACATTAAATAATATATCGAAGACAAAAATATCTGTCAAGAAAGTTTTTTAAAAAACTGATTAAATGAGCTCTAACATCTCTTTTATTGCCTGTTTTAGCCCCACAAAAACAGAACGTGAAATTATACTGTGACCAATATTCAACTCGGACAAATCAGGGATTTCTTTCATTAAATATACGTTTTTGTAGTTTAGGCCATGACCTGCGTTTACCTTTAAACCAAGTTTTTTTGCCTCGTTAGACGCAATAATTAATTTTTTTAGCTCGTTTTTATAATCCCCTTTTTCATAAGCATTGGAAAAGGTTCCTGTGTGAAGTTCGATATAATCTGCTCCAACGTATTTTGCCGATTCAACCTGATTCAAGTCAGGGTCTATAAAAAGACTTACTATAATTCCTTTATTTTTTATAGGTTTAATAAATTCTTTTAAATATTCCCTTTGATTGTAAACGTCCAAGCCCCCTTCAGTTGTAATTTCCTGTCTTTTTTCAGGAACAAGACAAACGCTGTAGGGAACTAAATCCAGGGCGATTTTTTGAACTTCCTCTACCGCTGCCATTTCAAGATTAATTTTTGCGTTAAGTTTTTGCACATTATAAAGATCGGAATCTTTAATATGGCGTCTATCTTCTCGTAAGTGCATTGTAAGAGCGAAGATTTTTTCTTCAAGCGCCGCTTTTGCAGCCTCAACAACGTCCGGTTCAACCCCGCCCCTGGCGTTTCTAAGGGTTGCGATATGGTCAATATTTAATCCTAATTTCATAATTTTAATATACTACAATTGCCCTAAAAAAAATTAAAAAATTTACAAACTTAACAATTAGAAGGTATAATTTAATATATTTGTATTATAATTGTACAAAGGTTATAGTCTAAGGGTAAATAGTTTGATTTGTCCGAGATGTAAGAATAAAGTATCTAATGAGGATGCTGTTTGTCCAAATTGCAGCCTGAGGCTGATATTTAAATGTCCGAGGTGTTCCTCTCCAACACGTTTGGGTTCCGTAAGCTGCAAAAAATGCGGATATACATTCGTTAAATTCTGTCCGGATTGTCACAGTGCAAATTATGTTACCAGTTCTTTGTGTCGAAAATGCGGATATGAATTCGAAGATGCAAAAGACGAAGAACAAACTTCAATTGAACCAAAAGAAATGCGTCTTGAGGAAATAAACGAGAATCAAAATATTTTCGAGCCCGATTTAATTAAAGAAAAACCAAAAGAGAATCTTTTGTTGTTCTATATTGATTTTATTAATTTAGATAGAATTTTTGAAAAATATGATAAAGAAGAATTCAAACAAAAAGTAATTGATAATATTAAAACAACCGTAAAAATCGTTTTCTCAACAGAATGTGATTTTAGCGGTTCTAAGACTGTGTTTTTTGAATTTGATTACAAAAAAACAATAAAATTGGCTGAGAAAATTAAGCAATTCGAAGAAGAATTCGATAAATTTAATCAAATCCTAGAGCGCACTTTAAGTTGTGATTTAGCTTATAAATTTGCAATTATAACCCCAAAAGAGGCGCTCGGGGAAGAAATTAACCAGCTGAAATTGGGTTTAGATAAAGATGTTATTGTTTCTAATGGTGCGTATTCTAAGTTAAACAGCGATTTATCTTTAATCAAAATTTCGTCTGATTCATATAAAATGATTTTTCTTGATCAAAAACCGGTTTTCGAACAAAAAGAAGATGAAAAATACGATAAGGCATTAGAAAAAATTTTATCGAACATTGCGGATAGTTCCTCTTGCGTTAGGTTAATTTCCGTTGTTGCTCCAAGAGGGGTTGGAAAAACCCATTTGCTTAATGATGTTTGTTCGAAACTTGATAAAATTAAAGATAAAAATTTTTGCTTTTTTTATTCTCAATGTTCCGCTCTTACTCAAGTCAGCCCCTGGGGCTTAATTCAAAGCTTTTTTAAAGCGTATTTTGAATGCGAGAATATTCTTTTAGATGAATTCAATATAAAAGAATTTGAAAAAAAAGTTCTTACAAAACTGGGAATTGAAAAAATCGAGCCCGATATTCTTGAAACCCTTGCAAATATTATCTATCCTTTAAAAAAAGATTACTTTGAGAATATTTTAATTAACAAAGAAATAACGGCTAAATATTTAAAGGATATTTTTTCATATATCAAAAAAAATAAAAATGTTGTTTTTATAGTTGATGATTTTGATTTGGTGGATGAATCCTCCTATGAATTTTTAAAACAACTCGTAAATGACGGATATTTCGAGAATAACGCCAAAATGATTTTGAGCTATAAAAACCAGCATTCAATTTCAATGTATTTTCAATCAAACAAAATTAACAATACAAACTGTCTCAATATTTCTCTAAGACAGCTAAACAGCTCCGAATGCAAGATTCATATTAAAAAAATCTTAGGAGATAATTGCGATATTCCGCTTGAGGTTCTAACTTTAATATCTCAAAGTGCAAATGGCAATATAACTTATCTTGAGCAGGTAATTCAGTATTTGTTTGAGAGAAAAAATCTTGTTTTTAAAGATAAAACCGTTAAATTTAAAAAAGACCCCGAACCCCAGGTTCCTTATGATCTTGAGAAATGTTTGTCTCAAAGATTGGATTATTTAAAGAAAGAAAGCGAAAAAGAATATATTTTCCTTACAACTACAGCGCTTTTAGGGGATAAACTCGATTATAAACTTTTATCCAAGATTTTTAAATTGGACGAATATGAATTTTTTGATATCCTTAAAAAACTTGAAAAAAGAGGATATTACAAAAAAAATTATGACGATATTTATTGCTTTAAAAATTCTCTAACCTGGTCTTATTGTTATATTCGATCAAAAGAAGAGCCATTAATTAGGGATAAAGCAAAAGAAATTTTAGTGGAACTTAACGGAAGAACAATTTCCACCCCTTTAATTTGTCCGATTTTAGCGCAAATTATAGAAAACAAAGAACTTGCTTTTAATTTGTGGACCAAAAATCTTCAATACGCAAGTTATATCGGGGATGTAAATATTTATTCCCTTGCGCAAAAACAAAGTTTGATTCTGCTTGAAAGTGTAAAGTTAGAAAATATTGATTATATAAAAAATAATATCTGCGCTCGTTTAGGGAAGTTGACTTATTCAAAAAATCCTCTTGAAGCAAAGGATTATTTGACCACCGCTATTGTTGAAGCGCAAAAAAACGACGATATCAATAAAACCATTGATTTATCAGGGTATTTGGTTAAAAGTTTGTATTTGATTCAAGATTTTACCGGTGTTGTTGAAGTTGTAGATAATATTCTTAAATACTTTGAAATTAACAAAAAAACAGACTCCAAAGGAATTGTGGAACTTGAGAATGCATTAATTAAAACAAAAAAACTCGAGGCTTTGTTGAATTTGGGTTCTTGGGAAGAAATTGCAAGTATTGTTAATACTGAAATTAATCCGATTCTGCAAAAACATCTTAATATTTTCTCGAATAATAATTTAATAGCCCAGAATGAAATTTTTTATTCCTGGATTAACTCCAATATTATTCTTGCGCAAAGCTATTGTGAACAAGGATCCCCTCTTGCTTTTGAATTAATTGAGGAAATTAACAAGGTATTATCCAGAGAAAAAGGACAAAAAATTGACAATTTAAAGGTTCGTTTGGGCTGTGTTAGCGCAATTGCAAATACTTCAAGAGGATATTTCGACGAATCCGATTTAATCTTGCAGGAAATTCTAAAAGACTATTCTTATGTTATTGATAGTCCTTATTTTATCTGCAAATGGAATATTGTTAATTTAATTAATAAAATCTTAAAAATGGATTATTCGAAAATTAAAGAGGAATTATTCGAAGCAACCGCTTATGCGGATAATTGTTCTGATGAAGTTTCGAAGAATTTGTTTAAAACGCTTTTAGCCTATGTTTTTTTGGAGGAAAAAAATTATCTTAAGGCAATTGAAATTGCAACCAGTGAAATGCAGTATTTTTCATCTAAAAAAATTGCCTTTGGAGCACTTCTGGCTTGGTATATAAGCGCTGCAGCCACAGCTAACAACAAGGCAGATATGTATTGCATTGAAATTTGCGAGAAAGCGGTTAAAATTTGCGATAATGCTCAGAATAACAACTATTACTTTAAAATTCTTTTCCAGGAGCTCTTGGGAAACGCTTATTTAAAATTAAACGACAAAGAAAATGCTCAAATATACTGCGATTCTGCTCTTTCAAGTGCTTATACAAATGAACTTTTGTATTTACAGGTAAGATTAAACAGGCTAAAAGCTAAAATTGCAAGAGAAAAATTATCCGCTCAACCGGATAATAAAAAACAGGATTATGCACAAAATATTATTAAAATGTATAATAGAACAATAGAAATGGCAAAAAGATTAAATCTTTCCATTTATGTTGAGAAAATAGAAAAAGATTTAATCTCTTTTAAAGCTCATTGTCAACTAAATCGGATAATTGAGGAAAAAAAGCAAAATGACAATTGAAACACCTAAACATTTGTATTCGGATACTCCTCCGACGGTCTTAAGAAACAGAACCGAAAAATTTAGAACCGCAAAGGACAATCCTTTCTGGCTTTTTATCGGGGATTATGTTTTTAATAAAATGGCAAGAGCAAGATTTCATTCGTTTATGTATAAAGGGATTGAGAATCTTGATAAAAGAGATAAAAACCACGCAATTCTTTTCTACACAAACCACAACAACTGGTGGGACGGAATTGTGGGCTATAATATTGCAAGACATATAATGAAAGGAAGACTTCGTCTTATGATTGAGGAAATGAACAGATTTCCTTTGTTTCAATATGTCGGATGTTTTCCTGTTAATAAAAAATCTCCCCAGGACGCTATTAAAGCGCTCAAATACGCTGCAACAACTCTTGATAAGCCGGATATTAATTTTTGGCTGTTCCCTCAAGGGATAATAAGACCGCCCCATTATCGACCGGAGGTTTTTCAAACGGGTTTGGCTTATTTGGTTGAGAAAGCTGCGAAAAATTTTGGAGGGGTAAATTTATGTCCTGTTAGCGTCAATTATTCTTTCCTAAGACAGGATAAACCCGAAATTATTGTCGAATTTGGAGAAGTTCAGGTTTTTAGGGAATTCAATTTCGATAGAAAAGAATTCTGCCATAAATTAGAAAGAGAATTCGAAGTTCTTTGCGATAATCAGCAAGCGCAAATTTCCAAAGGCAATTTTGATGGTTATCGTTACTTTTTTAAGCAAAAACTAAGCTGGTGGAGAGACATTGAAAGACATTTAAAGAATATTGGAATGAAAGAAGATAATAAACAATAAAATGTCTTTTAATAGTATAAAATTTGATTTTATTAATAATTACTTAAAAACAAATGCCGGAAAAAACCTTGTTTTGTCGGGGCTTTTGCCGCCTTTGAATTTGTTTTTAATTAAATCGATTATAGAACAGAATAAAAAAGTTTTATATATCGTCCCCACTGAACAAGAAGCGCTCAAACTCCAAAAGGATTTTTTTAGTTTATTAAGCCTTGAAAGTGAGGTTTTTCCTTTCCAGGAAATTGATTTCTACAGCCAACTGGAAAAAAACTATTATATTTATCAAGAACAAATTAATATATTGCAAAATTCCCCTAATGTTGTTTTTATAAGCACAAAAGCGCTTTTGGAGAAATTTCCTTCCCCTGATTTTTATCTTAAACATAGAATTGAACTTGAAAAAAATCAAAATGTTGATTATTCAAAAATTGCAAAAATTCTTATAGAATTCGGCTACAAAAGAGTGACCCAAGTTTGTGATGTCGGTGAATTTGCACTTCGAGGAGATATCTTAGATATTTTTTCACTTAATCAAAATCCGATTCGAATTGAATTTTTCGCAGACACCATAGAAGATATAAGATTTTTTAATCCTAACACTCAAAAAAGTTTTAAAAGCATTGATAAAACTACGATTTTTCCTATTTATAAGTTTATTTTAGACGATGATAAAAAAGAAAAATTTATAAAAAAAATTGAGGAAAAAACCAAAAACGATGATGAGAATTTGATTTTGGATTTAAAGAATCAAATGATTGAAAGTTTGTCTCAAATCGGATATTTCGAAGGAATCGAATATTATATTAATTATTTTTCGTCCGATCAAGTTTCGATTCTTGATTATTTTAAAGATTATATTTTGATTTTTGGTGAAAAAAGCGAAGTTTTATCAAAATATCAAAATTTGGATAAAACTTATACAAACAATTATCAAGAGGCGCTAAAATCAAATTTAAAACTGCCTTTAGAGGGGTTGAACCATTTAACTTATGAAGATTTTTCAAGCAAGATAAAAAATTATAAAAGAATCTCACTGGATAATTTTTTAGTTGACGATTATGATAAACTAATCGAATTTGATTTAAGTTTAGCCCCTTTTTTCAACTCCGATATAAAAGAAGCATCGAAATTTATAAAAAAACACTTGAATCAAAACTATAGAATTTATATTTGTTCGAATTATCCCAATCGATTAAAAGAGCTTTTTTTAGAACTTGAAATTTTTTCCGACGATATTTTTTATTATCCCGATATTTCTTCAGGAGGGGTAATTTGTGATGACGAGAGAATTGCGAGCGAAAAAATTCTTTTTTTATCGGATAGGGAATTCTTTAACAAACACAATCGGGATATTACCGCAAAAAAATATTATTCTAACAAACAAACCCAGGATTATATCGATTCGATTAATGATATAAAAATAGGGGAGTATGTTGTTCATCAAATCCACGGGATTGGAATTTATCAGGGAATTACAAAACAAACAATTGACGATAATCAAAAAGATTACCTTGAAATTCAATTTCAAGGCTCGGATAAGCTTTATATGCCGGCTGAACAAATTAACCTTTTGGTTCGTTATCGAGGGAGCGGAAATCAAAGACCAAAGTTATCGAAAATGGGCGGGAGTGCCTGGTCAACAACAAAAACCAAAGCAAAAAAAGAGCTTGAACTTGTTGCTTATGATCTTCTTGATTTGTACGCTAAAAGAAAAATCGCCAAAGGAATTGAATTTGAGGTTGATACAACCTGGCAATACGAAATGGAAGATAATTTCGAATATAGCGAAACTCGAGATCAAATGAAAGCGATAATTGATGTAAAAAAAGACATGGAATCATCAAAACCAATGGACAGACTAATTTGTGCCGACGTTGGTTTTGGAAAGACAGAAATTGCGCTAAGAGCGATTTTTAAAGCGATAATGAGCGGGTATCAGGCGGCTTTTATTGCTCCTACCACAATTCTTACAATGCAGCACTATCAAACCCTAAAAGAAAGATTTGAGCCTTTTAATGTTCAAATTGCGCTTCTGAATCGATTTTGTTCCAATAAAGAACAAAAAGCGATTATAGAAAAAATTAACAATGGCTCAATCGATGTTGTCGTTGGGACCCACAGGCTTTTATCCGAGGATATTAAATTCAAAAAACTCGGATTTTTGGTAGTGGACGAAGAACATAAATTCGGAGTTCGACATAAGGAAAAATTGAAAAAATTTAGAGAAAATATCGATGTTCTAACCCTAAGTGCAACTCCTATTCCAAGAACCCTTAATATGGCGTTATCAGGACTTAAGGATTTATCTGTTATAAATACTCCTCCAAAAAACAGACTTCCAATTAAAACTTATGTCGGGGAATTCTCACCCAAATTTATAAAAAACGCTATAAATCAAGAATTATCAAGAGAAGGACAGGTTTTTTATCTTTACAATCGTGTTGAAACTATAGAAAAATTTAAACAAAAACTGCAAGAAATTGTCCCAAGCGCAAGGATTGCAATAGCCCACGGGCAAATGAACGAAAAAACACTAGAGGAAGTTGTGTGCAAATTTATTAACTATGAATTCGATATTTTGTTATCAACAACAATAATTGAATCAGGGGTTGATATTCCAAGGGCAAATACGATTATAATCCACGATGCGCAGAATTTCGGGCTTGCACAACTTTATCAGCTTAGAGGTCGGGTCGGAAGATCCGATAAACAGGCTTATTGTTTTTGTTTTTATGAAAAATCTAAAGAATTAAGCGAACTTGCAAGAAAAAGACTAAATTCGATTAAAGATTTTACAAGTCTTGGAAGCGGGTATAAAATTGCCTTAAGGGATATTGAAATTCGAGGCGTGGGTTCGATTCTAGGGACTCATCAACACGGACAAATGATAAATGTCGGATTTGACACTTATTGCAATTTGTTGTCCGAATGCATTGAGGATATTAGAAAAAAAGAAAGCAAAGATCCTTATAACACTACAGAACAAGTAAAAAAAGAACCGACTATTGTAGATATTAACATTGACGCTTATATTCCTGATGAATGGGCGCAAACTTACGAACAAAAAATCTTAGAATATAAAAGATTGTCCGATGTAAGCTCCTTAAGTGAATTGGAGGAGGCTAAACTCAACTTTAAAGACAGATTTTCTTCCATTCCCCCTTGTGTTGAGAATTTAATTAAACTTATAAAACTCAGAATTCTTGCAACGAGCGCTAATATTAGTCTTGTTCGATCTATTGGCAATGTAATTCGAATTTACAGTCCTTATACAATGCAGGAGTGGATAATTCTAAAATCAAAAATCGATTCTCGAATCACACGCTATTTCACCTTTTCCACCCCTCCAAAGAATTTAAAGAATACAAAAGGAATATTACTTATGAACAAAAATGAAGAAGATTTTGAAGAAATATTTAACAAATTGGCGGATTTGTTTTATTATATTTCTGAGGTAGTTTTAAATTTTAAGGCAAGCAATTAAAATTTTATAAATTTAAGGAGGAAAAATGAAATTTACAAAATTAGCACTGACATTCTTATCTGCTATGGTTTTGTTCTGTGCTTGTGCTAAGAATGACGATGTTGTTCTAAAAATCAACGATAAACCAATTACAAAAACAGAATTTTATTCAGATTTCAACAAAATTAAAGAATCTCAATTCAAAAACACACCAAAAGAATATAAAAAAGACGATTCTTATATGGTTTTAGCCTTAAAAGAAAGATATATTAACGATGTTATTGTAAGAGAACTTTTAAGACAAGAATTTGATAAAAGAAAAATCGAAGCGACAACACAAGAAATTGAAACTAAAAAACAACAAATAATCGATCAAATCGGATCTCTTGAACAATTTAAACAGGTTCTTAAAGAAAACAATATTTCAGACGATAGATTAAACAAAGATTTATCAAATGAAGTTAAAATGGATAAATTGGTTTCAAGTTTGAATGCCGATAAAGTAACGGACGGTGAAATTGAAAGATTCTACAGACAAAATAAAGCTCAATTTAACCAACCCGAAAGAATCCAGGTTGCTCATATATTAATCGATGTTAATCCCGATTCAATTAAAAGACAAATAGCAGATGCCGACAAAGACGGAAAACTTTCTAATGCTGATATTGAATCAAAAGTTAAAGAAGAAGTTGCAAGAAAAGAAAAACTGGCTCGTGAACTTCAAAAAAAAGCAACTTTAAATCCTAAAAACTTTGCAAACTTAGCTAAAGAATTCTCCGATGACACAGAAAGCGCTAAAAACGGCGGGGATTTGGGTTATGTTTCAAAAGATGCTTTTGTTAAGGAATTCTCAGACGCAGCATTCAAGCAAAAAGTCGGAACAATAAGTCCTTTAGTTAAATCACAATTCGGATACCATATTATTTATGTTAAAGATAAATCAGCTAAAGGAGTTCAATCTTTAGCAAAAGTTAAAGAAGATTTGCGTGCTTATTTAGCGCAACAAAAGAAAATAAACGCTGTTCAAACTTTAATTAACGGTTTAAAGGATAATGCTAAAATTGAGTTTGTTGACGAAAGTTTAAAACCTGAGAATATTAAAAAACAAGTAGATGAGGCTTTGTCTAAGCAAATTCAAAAAGAACAGAAAAAAGACGAAACTAAAAAACCGGGTTTTAAACTAGATAAGAATAAAAAATAAAAGAGTAGAATTGACCACTCGGGAATTTACGGGTGGTCAATTTAATTTACGAGGAAAAATGGGAAAAGTTATTGAAAAAAACGAACTTGAATCTTTGATTCAGGAATTAAGAAAAGAAAATAAAAAAATTGTTTTTACAAACGGATGTTTTGATATTATTCATTTAGGACACGTAAGATATCTAAAGGAATCGGCAAAATTTGGCGATATTCTTATTGTTGGACTTAACTCCGATAGTTCGGTTAAAAAATTAAAGGGCGATAAAAGACCGATTAACCTTGAGAATGATAGAGCGGAGCTTTTATCGGAACTTCGGGCGGTTGATTATGTTGTTATTTTTGAACAAAACTCGCCCTTAGAACTTCTCGACAAAATTAAACCCGATATTTACACCAAAGGAGCAGATTATACACTTGAAACCCTGCCTGAATCAGAGGTTGTTATAAAAAACGGGGGCAAGGTTGAGTTTATCGACCTTGTTAAGGGAAAATCCACTACAAATATAATAAAAAAAATCGAGGATAAATAAAAAGATATATTAAAAATATTTAAAAAATTAGCAATTTTTTATAAGTTGTTATAGAATAAACTAAGATATAGTTTATAAGTGGGAGTAAATTTAAAAATGGGCGAAAAAAGTTTCAGTCTTGATGAATTGGCTGCTATTACAGGCGGGATTCTAACAAAAGCTCAAGATGTTATAATTAACAAAGTTGCACCTCCAAAATTGGCTGATGAGAACACTTTGGCACTTGCAATGAACGAAAGTGAAATTGAGAATATTGCTCAATCCAAAGCAAAAGCGGTTTTGGTTCCTTTGGGGGTTAATTTAGAAGGAATTTCAACAATTGAAGTTGAACGTCCAAGACTTGCTTTTATGAAACTTTTAAATGTTTTCTATATTGCACCTGATACTCCAAGAAATATCCACCAAAGCGCAATTATAGACGAAAGCGCAAAAATCGGAAAAAATGTTTCAATCGGTCCTAATGTTGTGGTTTCAAGAAACGCCGTAATCGGGGATAATACCGCTTTAATGGCTAATGTTTATGTTGGAAAAGACGTAGTAATCGGGGATGATTGTTTATTGCATCCGGGGGTTAATGTCGGGGATTTTGTAAAAATTGGTTCTCGTTGTATTTTCCACCACGGGGTTAGTCTTGGAGCAGACGGATTTTCTTTTGTAACCGAAACCCCAAGCAACATTGAAACCGCAAGAGAACAAGGTTCAATTAAAGAAACGAACGAACAGGTTAAAGTTTTTAAAATTCCTTCTCTTGGTTCTGTTGTAATTGGAGACGATGTTGAAATCGGAGCTAATACAACAATTGACAGAGGAACAATAGAGAATACCACAATAGGATCTCAGACTAAAATCGATAATCTTGTAATGATTGGACACAACTGCAAAATCGGTTGCGCTTGTACAATTGTATCTCAAGTCGGAATCGCAGGCAGCTGCACAATCGGCGATAGAGTTGTAATCGCAGGTCAAGCAGGACTTAAAGACCACGTTGAAATTGGCGATGACTCAATCATTCTTGCTCAAGCGGGTGTTACAAAATCTTTCCCTCGAAAATCAGTTATAATGGGCGCTCCCGCTGTTTTGAGAAAAGATTTTATCAAAAGACTTAAATATCTTGACGAGGCTGAGGTCATGGTTCAAAAATACAAAAAATATCAACATTTACTAGAAGACTATGAGAAATTTTTAAATGAAGACACTAAAATCTAACTTAAAACTACAAGGCAAGGGGCTAATGTTTGCAGCTCCTGTTGAATTGGAAATTAAACCTTCTAAAACAAAAGGAATAAGATTTCATATTAATGATTCAATTATTGAAGCGCAACTTAACAATGTTGTTTCAAGTGAACATTGCGTAATTGTCGCTGATGTACAATCGGGGGCAAAAAACAAAATTGCACTAATTGAACATTTTATGGCAGCTTGTGCAATATGTGAAATCGATGCATTGGATGTTTATTTTAGCTCGGCTGGTTTTGAAATGCCGATTTTTGACGGCAGCGCTAAAGTTTGGGTTCAAGAATTCAAAAAAATCGGTTTTGTTGGAGAGACTTTGGAAACTAAACAATTGGTTGAACCTGTATTTTTCCAAAAAGACAACTCAAGTATTGTACTAGTTCCTAATGACACAACAACAATAACTTATATGGTTAATTATAACCACCCGGACTTAAACAATCGTTGGGTGAATTTTTCGATTGATAAAAATATAAATGAAATTGTAGAGGCAAGAACTTTTGGTTTTTTAGCAGACCTTGAAAAATTTCAGGCTCTTGGATATTCAAAAGGAGTTACGATTGAAAACACCCTAGGCTTAACTGAAACAGGCTATACAGCAGACCTTAGAAGTCAATATGAGCCTAATAAACATAAAATCCTTGATATAATCGGTGATTTATATTTAACAGGATATAATCCTCTAAAAATTAACGCAAATATTATCGTTAAAGAGGCAGGTCACACTTATCATATTGAGTGTGCTAAATTATTAAAGCAATCATTAGACAAATAGAAACGAGGGATAAATGGACAACACAATAACACCAATCAGCCTTGATTACAGTCAAATTCTTGAAATGCTGCCCCACAGATATCCTTTTTTATTGGTGGATAGAATAACTGAATGTGTTCCCGGGGAATATTCAAAGGGTTATAAAAACGTTACTTTTAACGAACCTTTTTTTCAAGGACATTTCCCTGAAAATCCAATAATGCCGGGGGTTTTGCAAATTGAAGCACTGGCTCAGACTTCAGCTCCTATTCTAATGACCATGGACCAATACAAAGGCAAATTGACTTTGTTTGCAGGTGTTGAGAATGCAAAATTTAAGAATATTGTGCGTCCGGGGGATAAGTTGGAAATGGAAACCCAATGTCTTAAGGTTAAAGGACCCATTGCTAAATGTTTGGGACGTTCTTATGTAGATGGAAAATTGTGCACAGAGGCAGTTTTAACCGTTGCACTAAAATAAAAGGAAAGAAATAAAAATGATAACTTCTGGTAAAATTCATACAACAGCAATTATAGATGAATCCGCTAAAATCGCTCCTGATGTTGAAATTGGAGCTTACAGCATAATAGGGAAAAACACTGTAATTGAATCCGGCTGTAGAATCGGAGAAAGCGTTAATATTCAATTTTCTCATATCAAAAAAAATACGAGAATTTCTCCGTTTGCCTCAATTGGAGGGGAACCTCAGGATTTGGGCTACAAAAACGAAACAACAGGGGTTATTATTGGTGAGAACTGTTGGATTAGAGAATTTGCAACGATAAATAGGGCCTCAGGTGAAGGGCAGAACACAGTAATTGGCGATAATTGTCTTTTAATGGCATATTGTCACGTTGCTCACAATTGTACATTGGCTGATAATGTAATAATGGCAAACGCTGCAACCCTGGGCGGACATTGTAAGGTTGGATTTGGAGCTTTTTTGGGCGGACAAAGCGTTTTTCATCAAAATATTAGAATTGGCGATATGGCGATAATTTCAGGAGCATCAGCTTCCAGATTAGATATAATTCCTTATTGCAAAGCAGAAGGAATTCCTTGTCTTCCAATTGGTTTAAATGCCATTGGTTTAAGAAGAAAAGGGGTTGATAAAGAATCAAGAGACGCAATCCATAAAGCAATAAGGCTTTTAAGAAACGAAAGTTACAATACAACCCAAGCGCTGGAACTTATTGAGAAAGAATTCAAGGGAAATCAATATGTTGATAATTTGATTGAATTTGTAAGAAGTTCTAAAAGAGGCTGCACGCTAAGATACAAAGCAGCTTATCACGGTGCAATGGACAATAACGAGGAATAATAATGTTTAATCCGATATTAAAAAAATACGCAGATGTTCTTGTTAATTATTCAACTGCGGTTAAAAAAAACGATTTGGTAATAATTTATGCTCGTGGCTATAGTTCACAGCCTTTGGTTAAAGAAATTTATAAATTATGCTTAGAAAACGGCGCTAATCCAATTGTTAGAACTTCAATGGATGAACTCAGCGAGCTTTTTATTAAACACGCTAATGACGATCAACTTGAATTTGTTGATGAAATGTCCAGAATCGAGGTTGAAAAAGCAGATGTCATGATTTTTATCGGCGCTCCAAGCAATATTAAAAATACTGCCAATTGCGATCCTGAAAAATTAGCAAAAAGAAGTAAAGCAAACCACCCGATTCTATCAAGACGACTTGAAAGATCTGCTAACAACGAACTTCGTTGGGTAATTGCGGATTATCCGACAAATGCTCTAGCGCAAGAGGCAAATATGAGTTTAGGTGAATATAGCGAATTTTTGATTAATTCTTGCTATTTAGATTTGGATAATCCTACCCAAAAGTGGATTGAAATTGATAAGGAGCAAAAAAGAATTGCGCAAATTCTCAATCAAACGCAAAAACTAAGAATTGTGGGAGATAGGACAGATATTACTTTTTCAACCAAAGATAGAACCTGGGTTCCTTGCAGCGGGAATATGAATTTTCCTGACGGGGAAATTTTTACATCTCCTGTTGAGGATAGTGCGCAAGGGAAAATTTATTTTGATTTCCCTCAAAACTACCAAGGTTCAACCGCTCGTGAGGTTTATTTAGAACTTAAAGACGGAAAAGTTGTGGAAGCTCACGCTCAAGTCGGGAATGAATTTTTGCAGAATATGATTAAATTAGATGAAGGCGCCTCTTTTGTCGGCGAAATTGCAATCGGGACAAACGAAAGAATTCAATCGGTCACAGGGAATATTCTTTTTGACGAAAAAATCGGAGGATCGATTCATATGGCGCTTGGCGCAAGCTATCCTGAGGCTGGGGGCAAAAACAAATCCGGATTACATTGGGATTTAATTAAAAATTTAAAGAATCAAGGCAAGATTTATGCTGATGATAAATTGATTTATGAAAATGGCAAATTTATAATTTAAACAATGAATGAACAAATAAAAAAAATCGTTTTTCCTATTAAAAATGAATTGGATAGTTTTGAACTTGAATTAGAGAAAATTATTAATTCTAACAATAATTTTTTGGATAAAGAACTAAGCAGTTTTATTTTTGACAACCCAAAACGATTAAGAGTGATTCTGGTTTTTTTATTCTCAAAAATTCTAAGTATAAACTCCCCTTTGACCAATCAAATTGCGCTTGCCCTGGAGCTCACTCACAGTGCGTCTTTAGTGCACGATGATATTATCGATAATTCTTTTATAAGGCGCAAAAATCCGACTTTTTATAAAAAATTCGGCTCTAAGGCTGCGGTTTTAATCGGGGATGTTTTTTTAACTTACGCACTTGAAGTTTTATCTAAAACTAACAATGAAATTACAAAAATTTTCTCTAATAGAATTAAAAAAACACTTCTTGGAGAAATTGAGCAGAATATTTACAATTATCAAGATATTAGTGAAAAAATTTATCTTAAAAAAACTTTCCAAAAAACGGGAAATCTTTTTTTAGCGGGACTTGAATCCCTGTTTTGTCTAAAAAAAGTTGATAATGATAAAAAACAAGCGCTTATTAATTTTCTGGTTAATTTTTCAATAGCCTTTCAAATGAAGAATGATTTATCGGATATTGATTCTGATATTAAGAATGGAAACTATGGTTTAGTTGTGCTATACTTTTTAAAAGACAATTCAATTGAGGATTTAAATTCGAATTCGAATTTTGATAAGTATATTATCCAAGTTCAAAAAATTATCGAGGATTATAAAAATAAAGCATTGAAAAATTTAGATATCATCGAGGATTCAATTTACAAAAAGACATTGATTGACTTAATCAATTTAACACTGAGGAATTTATGGAAAAAATAAAGAATTATTTTATAAAAAACGCTAAAAAACTTATTTTCATTCTGGTTTTTGTTTTAGTTTGTTCAATCTACAATTGGAACGAGCAAACCTTAAATTATATATTAAAAAGAGGATGCGTTCTTGAATATTCGATTCCTGATGAAACTAATCTTAATGTGCATAAGATAAAAAATAAGCTTGGTGAGCTTGATATTAAGTTTTCTTATGTTGATTATGTTGATAAAACGGACGATTTTATTTATGATCCTGACGATAAGTTAATTGATAAAGTTTTATATATTGCACTTCCCGTGTTAGCTCGGGAGGATAGAATTCCGTTGTTTAACAAGGTTTCTAACTTTGTTTTTGACAATTACAAAAATTCAAAATTAATTAACATTAAAACTCTTAATTACAACTATCAAACCCCATACAGCGCATTCTTTAAGTTCTTAGGGGTGTTGTTTGTATCTGTTTTTATCTGGGTTGTTCTTTTATATTTAATTTATGATTCTAAAACCTTAACCCGAGAAACAATAGATTCAATTAAAGGGTTTTTTGTTCGACAAAAAGAAGGATTTGTTAAATTAATTAATAAAACAAAAGAAAAAGGGGTTTTGTATTTTATTAAAAGAGTTCTTTTTGATGAATCGGACGATGATAAAGAAACCAATTTCACCAAAGAAATTATAACAACAATTCTTTTTGTTGTAATTTGTGTTATTGTAATAAGATATTTTATCGGGGAATTGCGCTGGATTCCCTCAGGGTCAATGCGTCCTACGATTAAGGAAAAGGATAGAGTTTTTGTTGAAAAATTGGAGTATCCTAAAAAAGAAATCCAAAGGGGCGATATTCTTGTGTTCTATCCACCCTCAACAAACCTTTCCAACTCGCCTTTAGCAATATTTTCCCGTTTATCAGGAATTTTTTGTCAAGATATGGCATTTATAAAACGTGCAATCGGATTGCCCGGTGAAAAATTCGAAATTAAATATGATAATATTAACAATGAATTTAGGGTCTATATTAACGATAAAGCATTAAATGAGCCCTATATTTCCTCAAGAAACGATTGGACATATTGCGCTGATAATATGTATTGCGGGCCTTTTATAATCCCTGAAGGACATTATTTTATGATGGGAGACAACAGAGGAAACTCTCAAGACAGTCGTTTTTGGGGCTTTTTAGACGAGAATCGAATAATTGGTCGAGCTAATTTTATGTTCTTCCCGATTTCAAGAATCAATCTATTAAGGGACAAATATTTGCTTTTGCACGAACAAAAAGTGAATAATCAAACTACAGAAAAAAAATACGTAGTTAATAGATATGAATTTTTATATAAAATTTGACATGCCTTAAGCTTTTATAGTCTAATTAATATACTAGGCTGTTTAAGTTTATAAGATGTATATTAAAGAAATCGAAATAGATAATTTTAAATCTTTTGCAAATAAAATTACTGTCCCTTTAATGCAAGGTTTTACGGCAATTTCAGGACCGAACGGTTCCGGGAAAAGTAATATTATCGATAGTGTCTTATTTGCTCTTGGATTGACGAGCGCTAGAACCTTAAGATCTGAACAAGGGGTTGTTGATTTAATTACAAGTCACAACAAACGAGGCGAAGCGTCCGTTAAAGTAACTTTTCAAAAAGACGACGACGAGGAATTCTCGATTAAAAGATACATTAAAAAAGGCAAAAACGGCGTTCAATCGAATTATTATTACAATGAAAAACCCGCAACCTTAACTCAAATTCATTTGGAGCTTGAAAAATACAATATTTCACCAAACAGCTACAATGTTATGATGCAGGGGGATGTTACGGAAATTACCAAATGTTCTGCTGTTGAAAGAAGAAAAATTATCGATGAAATCGCAGGAACTGCTGACTTTGATAGAAAAATTTCTTTAGCGCTGGATCAAATCCAAAGCGTCGAGGATAGGGTCTCTAATACCAATATTCTTATGAATGAAATTGACAATCGAATTGAGCAATTAAAACAAGAAAGGGAAGTTGCGCTCCGATATAAACAATTTAAAGACGAAAAAACAGAACTTGAAACAAAAATTCAAAGCGCTAAGTATTTCGACACAAAAAGAGCGCTAGAACTCGTTCATCAAAATATTCTTCTGGCTGTTAAAACAAAAAAGGAACTCAATCAAAAACTAAAAGAGGCTGAATCAAAAATTGAGGACGCAAAACTAAAATACGATGAAGTTAATGCTCAAGTTAAGGCGCAAGGGGAGAATAAACAGCTTGAAGTTAAAAAAACGGCTGAAGAAAAAAAAGGGGTGTTGGATAGGAAAAAATCTGCAATTGCGCAGTGCGAAAAAACAACCCTGGATAACTTAAAAGCGATTGAAAGTTACAAAAACGGGATTGAAGTTCAAAAACAAAAAATTGATGAATTTAAAAGCGCAATTGAGAAAAAAAATATTGAATTAAAAGATTTGAATAATGAACTTATTCAAAAAAAAGACGAACTTAATAGAATTATAGCCGAAATGACAGGGCTTAATAAAACGAGTGATGAGCATATAAAGAATAGAAACAAATTAAGAAAAGATTTAGAGGATTTAAAAGACAAAGAAACTCTTTTAATTAAAGAACAGCTCCCTAAGGAGAATGAGTACAAAAATAACAATGAAAAAATAGAATCAACAAAAGAAAATATTGAAAAACTGCTTAATTCAAGAAAAATTTTCGAAGATGAAAAAGATAAACTTGATTTGCAAATTGAAACTTTAGAAAAAGAAACCCAAGAATGCAAAATTATTCAAACAAAAACATTTGAGGAACTTGATAAGACAAAAAC
>CANAIK010000005.1 GCA_947361225.1 uncultured bacterium | reverse complement strand
GAGATACGTATCAACCGAATGACAACTACTCGGGGACGAGTTGTTCTAATTGCGGGGCTAACTCTGTAGCGAATGATAATCACACGGGATGTAACTCTACTTGTGTGGATAAAAGTACGTGTGGGAGCAATCAAAAGTACAATGGGTGTAAGTGTGAGGACTGCGGGTCAGGGACACAACCGAATGCGGACAAGACGAGGTGTGATGTGATAGCTGTGGCGCCACCGGAACCAACAACGCCAACTTGTTCTAAGGGCTCTTATTTAGATACTGCACAAAATAAATGTGTAAGCTGCCCCGAGGGTTGTACGGCTTGTACAAGCGCAACATATTGTACGGAATGCAAAAAAATACAAGGCTGGCCAGATTATTATAAAATGGTTGATAATTTTTGCTATAAGTATAAAAATGTAACAAGTCAAGCAGACTGTGACAGACTTACTTCACCAGGCTTTACAGTTTTTATTCCATACGCTTCTTCTTCCGGTGTTGATACTAATTATATAGGTGATTGCGTGACTGCATTTAATGCAGGTGATGCAGGAGGTCCCTCTATAGATAATATGGGGATAACAATTCTCTCACCTTCGGTGACTGCCGCAAATGTTCCACAAGAAGCCAAGGCTAGTGATGCAAAAGTTTGTTGGCGTGGAGCAAATACAGCAAAAAGTGATGGATGTACAACCTCACCTGCTGGTGTGTCAGTAGTGTCTTCGGCTATAAAATTTAATTATGGGGGTTGCAAAAGGACGGTTTGCAACCATGCTGCGGCACAATATATATGCAACAATTTAGGAAATGGTCCGGCTAAACATATTACCTGGGTTGCAGGAATTGGACCCGGCTGGTATCTGACTGATATTATTAATACTTATGAACCAACAAGTTCCGGCACTAGAAAATTTGTAGCCTCAACATCTGTTACTTATTCCCAAAAGTACAAAGGCGCTACCGGAGTGCAACTTTGCGATCAAAATAGCGGGCAAGGCTCTCCGGCTTGTCCAAAAGGCAATAAATGTCGCCCTAGTGCTGATTCTGTTTGCGAACCAAATTGTATATGGTCAGAGGGTGCGACAATTGCAATTGGAAACAAACAAAAGGCATATTGCTTAGCAAATGGACATATAAGCAACACAGGTCATTATACTAGTCCTACTGGCGATAGTAGAGATATAACTAATGGTTTGTCAGTAAGATGTGGTTTTCATTATTATTATGAATAAAAGACAAAGTAATTGTTATAACTGTAATGCACGTAATACTCCATACATATCCACGGGAACTACCGGTTGCATTATGTGTAATGATAAATACCATTATCAAGATGAGGTTTTGGATTTATAAAAAATTTCTTATATATTTTGTGTTTTGATATTTGAGGGTCTTGATTTTTAAATCCAGCCCTCTTTTTTTATGCGCAACCGTGCAATTACGCCTAAAAATGTCGAAACTCAACGTTTCCGTTTTTTATTCCACTCCAGAGAGCCCTGCTCTTGGGGGAATCAAAGATTCCCACGTGCCCCAAGGGCATTTGTATTCCTAGTTATTCGCTTAAAAGCTCATAAAGGAATACTAGCATCGCAATCGTACGGTTATGCCTAAAAACGTTAAATCGTTGAGATTTAACGTTTTCTTTACGGCTCCTCACACGGCTTGCGCATTGCTCCTGAGGGGGCAAGCGCCCACGTCGCCGTTCGATAGTTACGCAATTCGCCTTGCTCGACGCAAGTCGAATAGCTTCACCTCGGGCGGAGCCCGTAAAAAAAGAGGGTCAAGAAAACTAAAAAGTATGACCCTCAAATACCAAAACACAAAAATATAAGAAAATTTTTATTCTACATATTTTTCCATAGCGCAACGAACAGAGTAAGACAACTGTTCAGGAGCATTAGTTGAAACACTACTTGAATAAGGACTATCGCCATATAAGTGTAAATTATAATAAGTATCACCATTATTCCGACCAAAAATGAAGTTCGGTTCGTAGGAAATTGAGTCTGAATATTTATTATCTTCGCAACGAGGAGAACCCGCAGTGTTTTGAGCTGTTCCAGATTGGCACAATTGAAGTCCGGTGTTGCCACTATATTTTTGGATTTTAAATTTGCTTGTATCTGATACTTTAGTTGGACCGTTTTTTATAGCACTTGAAAGCGAGTCTAAAGCTTTTTTGCTTGGTAAGTTCCAAAGTCTTTTTTTATCACTTGAAGTTAGGTTTCTGCAAATGTAATCAGCTGCGTACCAGTTGCAAAGCGTTCTATAACAAGCTTCATAATCAAATCTTTGTTCGGTTGTTAAACCTGTTAATCTTGGAATGTTGATAACTATGCTGCTATTTGAACAAGTGCCTGCAGTTTTATCTACAGCCTTATCACCTTTAATCCAGCAGCATTTTTCTTTTTTATTACATTGATTGCCACTTCCGACTTTTATTGTATTAATAACATTAGCGTAAGTTGCATTTGGTCCTCCAACATCACCTGCGTTTTTACTTGACATACAAAATCCGCCATTGCTTGGATTTGTGTAGTCATAAGGGACATAAATAGTGTTAGCTCCTGCTACAGAACTACAAATTTCTTGTGAAGTCGGGTGAATATATTTTTTGCATTCGCCATTTACCAACAAATACTCTGGATCATCCCCTGTGGAGTTTGTACATTCCGTACAACCATTTGGTCCTGTGCACTTTGTACACCCACTTGGACAGGGATTGCACTTGTCATTCGCAAGGTATTCTCCGTCTTTGCAACTTGTTGGAGCTGTAGAGGGGGTATAACAAGTTAGTTTATCAGCACTTTGAACTTGACCACTGGGACAAGGTTGACAATGACAGTTATCATAATATTGAGTAGAACTACAACTATCCTTAGATTCACAACTTGTATTAGTACAAGCATAATAATTACATCCAATACAATTAGCCCCAAAATCAGAACAAGACCTGCAAGCGGTTTTAGAATCATTAACTGCTCCACTGCAAGGTAAACAACTTGTTTGCCCTGCCGAAGGTTGATATTGTCCGCTTGGACAGTTAGAACAGCTTGTAACGTTTGCACTATTGGAATAAGTTCCTGCTCCACAATTCTGACAGGAACCACTGTTCCAATAAGTCCCCGCAGCACAGGTTTTACAAGCTCTGTTGGAATCCGTTACAAATCCGGGGTTACAATTCTTACAATCAGTCTTTCCTTCTTCGTCTTGATACTGATTGCCCGTACAGCTTACGCATCCTGTTGCAGCGGAGTTTGCATTTGCTTTTGATCCCTTAGCGCATTTTTGACAGGTTCCGCCTTCTGTAGAATATTGTCCACTTGGACAAGCACTACAAGAATTCCCGCTTTTTTGATACCCTGCCTTGCATTTATCGCATTGATTAGCTCCACTAGCGCAATTTGCGCAATTAGCTACAGTACAAGTTTCACACTTACAAGTTAGGGTGTTTTTAAACTGAGTCCCACATCCAATAGGACAAGCGATACACTGGTTTCCAAGACAAAGTGTGCAATCAGATCCAACAGTATTGGGGCATTTCATAGATAGTTTCTTCGTTCCGATTGAAACCCCTCCGTGTTTTAGTTTGTGGGTTATAATCGGCGCCATTGAGGCTAGGATTACTGAAATTGTGATTAAGCTAATAAGCAGCTCAATCAAAGAGAAAGCTTTCTTTTTCATAAAAAAATTCCTTTACATTTGCACGATAAATAAAGCGATTTTTATACAAATTCGCATCTATTATGGTATAGTTAAATTAGAGATTTATATTTGTGTATACATTAATTATACATAAATATAAATACTTGTCAATACTATTACATACTTTTAAATAAAAAAATGACGACTCAGGGCAAAAGACTAAAAAACATTAGAATATCTCTCAACCTTACGCAAGAACAGTTTGGAGCCAAACTTGGCATTTCAAAACAGTTTTATTCAAATATTGAAACAGATAGAACGACTTTAAACAACGAAAAATTAGTATTGTTATTTGAAGACTATAATGTAAATTTAAATTATCTAATAGGAGGGGTGGGGAAAATGTTTAACCTTGAAAACAACACTCCTGAGGACGATTTGACCCTAAAAGTGAGACAAATTTTAAAAAAAGAAGGTATTATTAACTAATACCTTCCAGTCTTTCTATTATTTCTTGTTTACCCAGGATTGCAAGGATAGCAACCATATCGGCTCCTCTTGTTCTTCCTGTTATTGCTGCTCTTATTGCCCACATCGTTTCTTTTGGTTTAAAACCGAAGTTTTCTTTAAAGTACGCTCTTAAATCCGCAAGTTTATCGTGGAGATCCTGTTCGTTGTTAAAATCGTACTCCTTAACATCGTTTTTAAATTTCTCAAGAACTTTTTTAGATAAATCCGTATTCAAAAGCTCCTCAACTTCAGTATAATCAGGCTTTTCAAAGAAATATTGAGTATCATAAACAAGGTCTTTTAAAACTGTTATCGGTTCTCTTGTAACCGAAATAATTCTTTCTAAATTTTCTCTTGAATATTTATTTGTATCGTATTGACTTAAAAACGGAAGGGCTAAATCGGTCAATTTTTTAATATCCATTTTTTTAATGTATTGTCCGTTCATCCAGTTTAGTTTTTCATATTCAAAAATTGAATTAGAACTTGATAGTTCCCCGATTCTAAAATCCGCTGCAATTTCATCTACATTCTTAATTTCTACACTATCACTGGGTGCCCAGCCTAAGAGCGCAACAAAATTTAACAACGCCTCTGTTAAGTATCCTTCTTTAATAAAATCGGACACAGCGGTTGCTCCGTGACGTTTAGATAACTTACTTCTATCAGGAGCCAGAATCATCCCCAAATGCCCGAATTGAGGAACTTTTGCCCCTAGCGCCTCGTAAATTAGAATTTGTTTAGGGGTATTTGAAATATGGTCCTCGCCACGAATAACGTGGGTAATTTTCATTAACATATCATCTATTACAACTGCAAAATTATAAGTCGGAGTTCCGTTGGATTTCATTATTGCAAAATCTCCGATTAAACTTGTGTCAAACTTAAGTTCACCCTTAACCAAATCATTAAAAACAAGTTCTTTATAATCAACCTTGAATCGAATCGAGGGTTTAATTCCTTTAGCCTTAAGCTCCGCTTTTTGTTCGGGAGTCAAATTAAGACATTTTCTTGAATATTTATAAGGGATTTTTTTCTCATTTGCAATTTCGTGTTCTTTATCTAAATCTTCATTAGAACAAAAACATTCATATGCATAACCTTTGTCGATTAGCATTTGGGCATATTTTGGATAAATATCGAATCTTTCCGATTGTTTGTAGGGTCCATAATCCCCTCCGATATCGGGACCTTCGTCCCAGCTCAATCCAAGAGCTTTTAAACTATCGAAAATATTTTGTTTATAGGCTTCAGAACTTCTATCCAAATCCGTATCTTCAATTCGAAGAATATAATCACCTTTTGTTTTTTTAGCAAATAAATAATTGAATAGAGCCGTTCTTGCGGTTCCAATGTGCAAATTCCCTGAAGGACTGGGCGCAATTCTCACTCTTGTTTTTTCATTACTCATTTTTTTAATCCTTTTTTATAATTACTTTTAAGATAATACTACAACAAAAAAAATTTTATGTTATTATTTTTCTATGAGTAATAAATTAAAAATCGGGTTAATTGGTCTTGGCACTGTTGGTCAAGGCGTGGTAAAGGTTTTAGACAAATACGACGATATTGAAATTATTTGTTGTGCTGTTAACAACCTTAAGAAAAAAAGAGATGTTGCTATTAAAAACTTAACACAAGATGCGATGGAAATTGCCTCTAATCCTGAAGTTGACGTTGTTGTCGAAGTTGCGGGAGGGGTTAAAATGCTTGATGTTCTTATGGAGGCAATAAAGAACAAAAAACACATTGTAACTGCAAATAAAGAACTTCTTGCTCGACACGGGGCAGCTCTTTTTGATTTGGCAAGGAAAAATCAGGTTTCAATTCTTTATGAGGCTGCGGTTGCAGGCGGAATTCCCATTATAATGCCAATTAAAACAACATTAAGCGCAAATGAATTCACTAATGTTGCAGGAATTCTAAACGGAACCACAAACTACATTCTAACCAAAATGGAAGAAGAAAATTTATCATATTTAGACTGTTTAGAAAAAGCTCAAAAATTAGGATACGCTGAAACCGACCCCACAGGGGACGTTGAAGGTTATGACGCAATGTATAAAATTGCAATTCTATCCAATATCGTTTTTGGAAAAAGAATTGATATTAATAGAATTTATCGAGAAGGTATCACAAAAATCGATGCTATAGATATCCAAATAGCAGATGAACTCGGATATAAAATTAAACTTATTGCAAGTGCTAAAAAAATAAACCACGAAAATAGAGACGATGTCTTGGATATTCGTGTTCATCCGACGTTGGTGCCTAAAAACAAACCTATTGCAGATATTAAAAACGCAACAAATGCCGTTATGCTAACCGGTTTCCCTGTTGATAAAGTAATGTTTGTAGGACCGGGCGCAGGAGAGTTTCCGACCGCAAGTTCGGTTGTTGGGGATATTCTAACCATAAAATCGGAAATTCATAGTTCAAAAAATATTCTTCCAATGACAATTTGTCATCACGATAAATACGCTTATCAGGTGGATATTGAAAAAACGATAAATTGTTATTATTTAAGGATTGACGCAGACAACGAGCCGGGTGTAATTGGAAAAATCGGCTCCGCTTGCGGTGAATTCGGAATCAATTTATCATATATCATTCAAAGGAACAAAAACTCCCAAGATAGAGCAACGGTTATTGTAATAACCGAAGAATGCTACGAACAGGATATGAATAAAATGATAACTAAACTTGAAAAAGACAATAAGATAAAAGTCGTTAATAAAATAAGGGTAATGTAATGAGATATGCAGGATTAATTAATAAATATAGAGAATTTTTACCAGTCAATGATAAAACTCCGATTATTACACTTTGCGAGGGAAACACCCCTTTAATAAAGGCTGATAACTTGGCTTCTCAACTGGGGCTCAACATAAATCTTTATTTAAAATATGAAGGTTTAAATCCAACAGGAAGTTTTAAAGACAGAGGAATGACCTTAGCTGTTACAAAAGCGGTTGAGGAAGGATCAAAAGCTATAATTTGCGCTTCAACCGGAAACACTTCAGCCTCCGCTGCAGCTTATGCTGCTAAGGCAAAAATCAAATGCCACGTTTTAATTCCAGACGGACATATTGCAATGGGAAAACTATCCCAAGCGATGATGTATGGAGCTAATGTTATTGCAATTAACGGGAATTTTGATGAGGCACTTGATGCGGTTCGAGAAATTTCTTCTTGTTATCCTATAACTTTAGTTAATTCCGTTAATCCTTATCGAATCGAAGGACAAAAAACAGGAGCATTTGAAATCGTTGACGCACTTAATGACGCTCCTGATTATCACTTTATCCCTGTTGGAAACGCAGGCAACATAAGTGCTTATTGGAAAGGTTATAAGGAATATTACGATAAGAAAAAATGCACTAAATTGCCCCAAATGATGGGAATTCAAGCAGCCGGTGCGGCTCCTATTGTTTTGGGTCATAAAGTTGATAATCCTGAAACAATTGCAACGGCAATTAGAATCGGAAATCCTGCAAGCTGGAAAAAAGCCGAGGCTGCTCGTGATGAATCCAAAGGCACAATTGATATGGTATCCGATGAAGAAATTTTGAGTGCTTACAGGCTCCTAACCCGCTCTGAAGGAATTTTCGCCGAGCCCGGATCAATAGCGAGCATTGCAGGATTAATAAAATTAAAAGATAAAATCAAAGAAAACTCAACTGTAGTGTGTGTTTTAACAGGAAACGGATTAAAAGATCCCACAACTGCAATTGAACATTCAAACTCAACAGTCAACAAAACAAGCTCCAGAATAGACGATATTATTAAAATTATAAACAAATAGGAATTAAAAATGTTAGAAAAAGAATATTACCCGCAACAAATTGAAAAAAAATGGTATGAAACCTGGGATAAAACAAACCCTTATAAAGCGCTTGATAAAAGCGATAAGCCAAAATATTATGCGCTGTCAATGCTGCCATATCCTTCGGGAAAACTTCATATGGGTCATGTTCGAAACTACACAATAACAGACGTTATTGCAAGATTTAAAAGAGCGCAGGGGTTTAATGTATTGCATCCAATAGGATGGGACAGTTTTGGTTTACCTGCTGAAAACGCTGCAATCCAACACGGCGCAAACCCCAAGGAATGGACTTTATCTAATATTTCCTATATGAAACGCCAGCTTAAAATGCTCGGATTGAGTATTGATTGGGATAGAGAAATTACAACCTGTCTTGAAGATTATTACAAATGGACTCAGTGGCTGTTTTTGCAACTTTATAAAAAAGGGTTGGCTTATAAAAAAACTGCTCCTGTTAATTGGTGTGAAAAATGCGCAACCGTTCTTGCAAACGAACAAGTAATCGAAGGAAAGTGCTGGAGATGCGATTCTGAGGTTACTAAGAAAAATTTATCCCAATGGTTCTTTAGGATTACCGATTATTGCGAGGAGCTGTTAAAAGATTTGGATTTATTAACAGGCTGGGGCGATAATGTTAAAACAATGCAAAAAAACTGGATTGGAAAATCCACAGGGGCGATTCTAAAATTCAAAGTAGCAGAAATCGAAGGGCTGGAAATCCCTGTTTATACAACAAGACCCGATACGGTTTACGGGGTTACTTATCTTGTTGTTGCGCCTGAATATAAAGATATTGAAAAACTTACGCTGCCTCAGAATCAAAAAGAGGTCGAAAACTACAGATTAAACGCTAAAAAATTATCTGAAATTGAAAGATTATCAACAACCAGAACAAAAACCGGAGTTCCCTTGGGAACCCATATAATTAACCCTTTTACGGGTAAAAAATGCCCTATTTGGACAGCCGATTACGCTTTAGTTGATTATGGAACAGGAGCAGTTATGGCAGTTCCCTATCACGATGAAAGGGACTTTGATTTTGCTAAAAAATACAATTTGGAAATGATTCAAGTTATAGACGGAGTTGATTTTGAAAAAGACAAAGTTTATACAAACAAAGAAGGAACTTTAGTAAACAGCGGTGAGTTTAACGGCATAAAAGCAAAAGACGCTATAGAAAAAATAACTCAATACGCAGTTGATAAAGGCTTTGGAGAATTTAAAACCCAATTTAGATTAAGAGATTGGTTGATTTCCCGCCAAAGGTACTGGGGCGCTCCAATTCCGATTGTTTATTGTCCTAATTGCGGTGAAGTTGCGGTTCCTGAAGAAGATTTACCCGTAAAACTCCCCGAAGACGTTGATTTTTCGGTTCAAGGAAAATCTCCGATTGAAACCAGTCCGACTTTTAAATATACGACTTGTCCCAAGTGCGGAGCTAAAGCAACAAGAGACGTTGATACAATGGACACATTTGTTTGCTCAAGCTGGTATTATATGAGATATTGCGACGCTAAAAACGACAAAGAATGCTTTAATCGAGAAATTATCAACGGTTGGATGCCGGTTGATCAATACGTTGGCGGGATTGAGCACGCAATCTTGCATCTTCTATACGCAAGATTCTTTACAAAAGCCCTAAGGGATTTAGGCTTGCTTAATTTTGACGAACCTTTTAAAAATCTTCTAACCCAGGGGATGGTTTTAAAAGACGGGGCAAAAATGTCCAAATCAAAAGGAAATACGGTTGATCCGGATGAAATTTATCAAAACTTTGGAGCCGATACTGCCCGATTATTTATTTTATCAGATTCACCCCCCGCTCGTGATTTTGATTGGACAGACGCAGGAGTTGAAGGCTGCTATAAATTTATTTGTCGAATTTACAGGCTTTATTCAAAATTCCAGGATAGAATTAAGCTAAATTATAATTTTGACATAAAATCCTTGTCTCAAAAAGACGAGAATTTGGTTCGAGAAACCCATATCGCAATTAAAAAAATTACAAACGATATTGAACAAGAATTCCAGTTTAATACCGTAATTTCTCGTTATCGGGAATTTGTTAATGCGATTTATGAATATATTAAGGACGAAAAAACAATTAACTACGAGGTTTTAAGCTTTGTACTTCTAACTTTAATAAAATTATTGTCTCCTGTTCTTGTATTTGTTTCAGAAGAAATTTATTCTCAATTTAACCCCGAAAAATCAATCCACGAGGAACCCTGGCCTAAGTTTGATGAGAATTTAGCTAAAACTTCAATGATTACTTTGGTTATTCAGGTGAATGGCAAAATTAAAGATAAAATTGAAGCAGCGCAGGATTTATCCAAAGAAGACTTAGAAAAATTAGCGTTGGATTCCTCTAAAGTAAAACAGGCGCTCGAGGGGAAAAATATCGTTAAAACAATTGTTATTCCTAATCGTTTGGTTAATATTGTAGTTAAATAAAAGCAAAAGTTTATAAATTACTCCAGCTTGTTATCGGTTTTCCGTCTTTTTTAATTTCAACAAGACCAAAATCGATAATAATATTCTGTATTGAATTTTTTCCATAAATTTTATCAGCGTCCTTGGTTGTAATTTCCCAACCTTTTGTGTCAAATCCGACTGAACTATCGATTTTTGTGTTCTCATCAAGATATTGAGTCACTAAAAACCCGTCTTTAGTGTTGTTAGGAGAAACCTTTCCAAAATACATCCTGACAAAATCCTTAGAATGCTCATTAACAAACAATCCCACCTGAGGTTCAATGTGTTCTCCGTGGATTTTATTTGAATTGCAGGCAATATTTCCGATTTGATCGAATAATTTTAAACAAACATCTTGTGCGCCCTCAATCGAAATTCTATATACTGTTCCATAAATTCCGTTTCCGATCTTTGTTGTTATAACTTCTTTTTTTAGAATATTGCTCAATTTTTTTGAAAAATTATCAAGTTTTTTTGTTGTTCGAAATTCATCAATTGCTTGATAGATATCTTCTTGCGCTTGGTTTTTATCCTCAATTCTATCCATCCAACAAGAAGGTATTTCTCCAATTTCCCTATTTGTTGCAGGATAGTTTGCATACAATTCCGATAAATCAATCGAATCGACATAAGCGTCTTTAAAATAAGTCGTAACGTTATCAAAAGTTAAATCTTCTTTATTAAAATTTATTTTCTCGTTGTCTTGAAACCAAAAATAAGCAAAATTTAAATATTGCTCGGGTTCGAACTCTTTAGTAAAAGGAGCAATTTTTTCGATTTTCCCAAAATCAATTTTTTTAATATAGGAAACAAATTGGTCTAAATCAATAAAATTATTTAATTTTAAAAACTTTTCAACAACAAAAGAAGTCCTTTGATTGGAAGTTTTTGTTGCGTTTATTGAATTTAACAGCTCTACAATTTTTTTTGTTTCAAAATTCTCAACGCCCCCGATATTTGCTAATATTGACGCTGTTTTAGTTTCAATTCCTTGTGCAACAAAATTATCGAACCTTTCTTTTATTTTTTCGTCCAGCGCAATCCTTGAAGCATCTTCATAATTAATTGCTTTGTCATTTTTTATTAAATCAATAATTTCTGCTTGATAATCACTATCAAGTGAAGACAATTTGTAAATATCAGAAAAAGTTAGGGTTTTAGACAGTTTTTCATCGGTTAGGAACGCTCCTATTTTTGCTGCACATTTTTTCGAAACACTATTAAGAATATCAAGAACACTTTCGTTAATTGCTCCTTCTTGATACAATTTTTTAATTGTCTTATCTTCGAATAATTTTTCAATTCTTGAAATATTATCCAAATTTTCTCTTAAATACTTAAGTGAGCTTTTGTAGTCTTTGCAATTGTTAAGATTTCTTTCTAGATATTCTGTAGCTTCTTTTAATTCGTTGTCGGTTTTTATAAGAACCGAGGAATATTTATTTATAAGCTCGTTTTTTAATTCCTCTTTAGATCCTGCGAAAATTTTCTCATAAATTTGATTGGAGTTAATAGAATTAAAGTTCTCAACAACTTCTTTTATTTTTGTTGAATCTGTATTATCTTCACAAACTGAATCGCATAAATCAAATATTGCGTTAATTTTTTCTTCCCCTAAACCCAAATCAGATAGAATCTTTTTAAAATTAGAATCTTTTATAGAATCAACAAAATCAAAAGGGTTATTATCCAAAGTTTTATCGGATATAATTTCTTTGTTTTTTAATAATGCTAAAAACAGTGCTTTTCCAACGAATTCTCGAACATTATTCATTGAAGACAGTTTTGAGGATAAAAGTTCAGGCTCTTGTTTAAAATTGCCTTCTTTAACGATTAAACTTAAGTCTTCCTCAGAAATTCCGATTCCGATATCATCGAAAAAATCAGTTGTGTTGTTAATTAATTCTTTAATTTTTTGTTCGTTGTCTTTTTTATTAAGATTAGAACCGCTAAAGGAAAATTCGTCTTTTTTCAGCTCAAACCTTGAAAATTTAGGGTTTTTAGCTGAATTTCCGTTATTAATATTAAAATTTTTGACAACAGGATTAAATCTTACTAACATAACTTTCTTAACTACAAATCGTGCTTTATTAAAAACAAAACAAATTAAAAATTGCCTTAATTAATAAGTTTCTTTAATTTTTTGCATTAATTCGAATGTTATATAACAATCCTTAAGCGCCCTGTGGGCATTTTTAGAATCAATGTTTAAATATTTCGCTAATGATGTCAATTTGTATGATTCAAGATTCAAAAAAGCTTTTTTTGAGAAAAAAATCGTATCAAACGAAGGATTATTTAAGGTTTTATTAAGACAAGTCAATTTTTGATTAATAAATCGAAGATCGAAACTTATGTTGTGTCCTACAATTGGATTATTTTCAACAAAAGCCAAAAAATTCTCAAGAACACAATCAACACAAGGAGCGTTTTCCACCATTTTAGGAGTAATTCCCGTTAATTTTTGAATAAAAGGGGAAATTTGTTTTGTTGGTTTAACTAAAGAAGAAAATTCTTCAATAATTTTATCCCCCTTAATTTTTAGCGCCCCGATTTCAATTATTGAATCATTGTAAGCACTAAAACCCGTTGTTTCAATATCGACAATGACACAATTTTCAGGCAATTTTTGAGAATTAATTTTAACTAAAGTTTCCATTACAAGAATATATTAACACAAAAATTTTGCGTCAAAAAAATGTTTTTGTTATTATTATTTATATGGGAAAAATTATTCATTTCGATGAGCTTGTATCAACGAACCAATGGGCTCATCAACATTTAGAGGAATTAGAGGATTTTGATATCGTTTCTTGCGATATTCAAAGTCAAGGTCACGGGCAATTCAATAGAACCTGGATTAGCTCGAATAAAAACGGTGGAAATATTTATCTTTCAATCATCCTAAAACCGAATAATATTACCCATTTAGCAGAATTAACGAGGTTTTGCGCTGTAATTGTCGCAAAAACTCTTGAAACCTATGGACTTAAACCGACTTTTAAATACCCCAACGATGTTTTAGTTAACAACAAAAAAATTTCAGGAATATTAGCTGAATCGGAGTTTTTGGGAAGTCACTTAAAAGGCGTTATTGTTGGGGTTGGGATTAATTTAAATCTTGAAGTAGAGGATTTAGAAAAAATAGACCAAAGTGCAACCTCAATTTATTTTGAAACCGGGAAAAACGTTGATAAAAACGAGTTTATGAAATTATTTTTAGATAATTTTACAAAAGAATATAACAATTTTTTAATTAATGGTATAAAAGGAGAAATTCTATGTTAAACCCTGAATTGTGGACTGAAGGCTTAACAACAATGGCGGTTGGAATGGGAATCGTTTTTTCATTCCTCGTAATTCTTGTTTTCGCTATTGTTATAATGGCTAAAGTTGTAGGATTTTTAAATAAAATCTGCCCGGTTGCGGTCACTGAAACAAAAACTAAAAAATTACCAAATCAAGCGAATGATGAAATCGCCCTTGCAGTTGGAATTGCAATGATTCAAAAATGTAAATAATTTTATAATAAGAGGATAAAAAAATGACAAAAAAACAAATTAAGGTTATGGATACTTCCTTTCGTGACGGTTTTCAATCCGTTTATGGCGCAAGAGTATTCGTTGATGATTTTTTACCTGCCCTAAAATCAGCGGTTGAAGCAGGAATTAGACACTTTGAAGTTGCAGGGGGAGCTCGTTTTCAATCTCCGATTTTTTATTGTCGTGAAAACGCTTTTGAAACAATGGACAAAATAAGAGCTGCGGTTGGTCCTGATATTAACTTGCAATCACTGGCTCGTGGGGTTAATGTTGTTGGTTTGGATTCTCAACCAAGAGATATGATTAATCTTCACGCTAAAATGTTTAAAAAACACGGGGTTACTACAATTAGAAATTTTGATGCCCTAAATGATGTTAATAACTTGATTTATTCGGGTCAATGTATTGTAGATAACGGTTTAAACCACGAAGTTACAATTACTATGATGGAATTGCCGATTGGATGTACTGGAGCTCACGACGTTGCTTTCTATGAAAGAGTTTTGCGCTCAATTCTTGATGCCGGAATTCCTTTTACTTCTTTAGCTTTTAAAGATGCGTCCGGAACTTCAAGTCCTCGAAAAGTTTATGAAACAATTAAAAGAACAAGAGAAATCTTAGGAGCTGACGCTCATATTCGATTCCACTCACACGAAACAGCAGGAACAGGCTTAGCTGCTTACTTAGCAGCACTTGACGGTGGAGCAGACGGAATTGACCTTGCTATGAAACCTGTTTCAGGCGGAACCGCTCAACCCGATATCGTTTCAATGTGGCACGCTCTAAAAAATACAGAATATGATTTAGGGATTGATATTAATAAAATCTTAGAAACAGAAGAAATCTTTAAAGAATGTATGAAAGACTACTTCTTGCCTCCTGAGGCGCTTGCGGTTAATCCTATGATTATCCAATCACCACTTCCCGGCGGAGCACTTACTGCTAATACCCAAATGCTAAGAGACAACAACTTAATGGATAAATATCCTCTTATTGTTGCAGCAATGAAAGAAGTTGTTGAAAAAGGCGGTTTTGCAACAAGCGTAACTCCTGTTTCACAATTCTATTTCCAACAAGCATTCAACAACGTTATGCACGGATCTTGGAAAAAAATTGCAGAAGGCTATGGAAAAATGGTTCTTGGATATTTCGGAAAAACTCCTTGTCAAGCGGATCCCGAGATTGTAAAAATTGCTCAGGAACAACTTAACTTAGAACCAACAGCTGAACTTGTTGTTGATTTAAATGATAAAGACGAATCCAAAGGTATTAAAGCAGCTACTAAAATGCTTACTGATGCAGGTTTAGAAGTTAATGACGAAAATATCTTTATAGCGGGCGCTTGTAAAGAAAAAGGAATTATGTTCCTTCAAGGCAAAGGCACTTTGGGCGTTAGAAAAAATGAACCCAAAAAAGAAGTTTCGTCAACTTCAACTGATTCTTACACCGTTACTTTAAATGGCAAAAAATATGCTATAAAACTGGACGGATCCAAAGCTACCGTTAATGGAAAAACCTATGATGTGGCGCTAAGTGAAGGAATAGAAGAAACTCAATCGACTGCAAGTGGTGAAGGTGAACCAATTAAAGCAGCACTTCCGGGTGTTGTAATAAGAACAGAAGTTTCTGTTGGAGACGAAGTAAACGAAGGCGATGTATTATTAGTTGTTGAAGCAATGAAAATGGAAACAGAAATTAAATCTCCTAAATCAGGAAAAGTTATATCAGTAGACGTAGCGCAGGGCGATCAGGTTAAAAACGGTCAAACTTTGGTTACATTGGGTTAAGGGGGTGAGATTAGAAAATGAATATAGGTGAAATTTTCGTCCAGCTATGGGAAACAACAGGAATTTACAACTTGGTACAGAATCCTGATCCTAATATTGAATCCGCTTTTGAGCAATTTCTGCATCAATTCGGATCCCCTATAATGCTTGTAATTTGTCTGTTTTTAATGTGGCTTGGAATTAAAAAACAATATGAACCCTTACTTCTTATCCCGATTGCTTTTGGAGGATTTTTATCCAACATTCCTTTAGCCGGGATGACAGAACCGGGTGGATTTTTGAATATTATTTATGAGGCGGGTATCCATCAAGGGGTTTTTCCTTTGATAATCTTTATGGGCGTTGGCGCAATGACTGATTTTGGTCCTTTGTTAGCAAACCCGAAAACCGCTCTTTTAGGAGGGGCTGCTCAATTCGGAATTTTTGGAGCATTATTGTTAGCTCTTTGCGTTTTTGGATTCACCTTGCCCCAGGCTGGTGCAATCGGTATTATTGGCGGGGCGGACGGACCAACATCAATTTATGTTACAAGCAAACTTGCCCCTGAATTACTTGGCGCAATTGCAGTTGCAGCATATTCTTATATGGCTTTAGTTCCTGTAATTCAACCCCCTATAATGAAACTTTTAACCACCAAAAAAGAACGTGAAATCCAAATGAGTCAATTGAGAGAAGTTTCTCAACGTGAAAAAATCGTTTTCCCGCTTTTGGTTCTTTCTTTGTGTATCTTATTCCTTCCAAGCGCTTGTCCTTTGGTTGGGGCTTTAGCTTTTGGTAATTTGTGCAAAGAATGCGGAGTTGTGGATAGACTTTCAAACACAATGCAGAACGCTCTTATCAACATAATTACAATTTTCTTAGGATTGTCGGTTGGATCAAAACTATCCGCCGATCAGTTCCTTACAATTCAAACTTTGTTTATTCTAATCCTTGGAATCCTTGCTTTTTCACTAGCAACGGCAGCAGGGGTTATAATGGCAAAAATAATGAATTTGTTCTCATCCAAAGACAATAAAATTAACCCTCTAATCGGTTCAGCCGGCGTTAGTGCGGTTCCTATGGCAGCTCGTGTATCCAATAAAGTAGGTTTAGAGTACAATCCCAACAACTTCCTATTAATGCACGCTATGGGACCAAACGTAGCAGGTGTAATCGGTTCAGCTGTTGCAGCAGGGGTGTTATTAACAGTATGCATTAAATAATCCACAAAAGACTAAATTTTTAGTCTTTTAAAGGGGTTGGATAATTTCCAACCCCTTATTTTTTTAACATCCGATTGATAAACCCGCACAAAGGTTAATATTCTGTCCTGTTAAACCTCGAGCGTCCTTAGAAATCAAATATTCGCACAATTTTGCAACTTCTATTGGTTCAATAAACCTTTTTTGGGGAGTAACATCCATAATTTCTTTTCTATCTTCTTCATCCAAAGATTTTTCCGCTAAAGCAGTTTCAACCCAGCCCGGATTAATTTGATTAACTGTAATATTGTAGCTTGCAACCTCCAGCGCTAAAGCCTTGGTCAAAGACGACAAAGCCCCTTTGGTGGCACTATATAAAGTTGCGTTTCCTTCGCCTACGCAACCTGAAATTGATCCGATATTTACAATTCTTCCCCATTTGTTTTTTTTCATATCGGGAATTACTAAAGACGATAGAATATAAGACGATTTAAAGTTAAGATTTATTAAATAATCAATCTGAGAAACCGTCATTTGCTCAATTGGTTTGTAAATATAATCCCCGGCACAATTAATTAGAATATCGACATTAGAATTAAAATATTGCTTAACATTCTTTATTAATTCTTGAATATTGTTAACATTTGTTAAGTCGCAGGAGTAATAATTTTTTAGGTCTAATTTTCTTCTTCCGCTTAAAAATAAATCATAATTATTAGATAGAACCCTGGCAATTTCCTTGCCGATTCCTGAACTTGCGCCTGTAATTAAGACTTTTTTCATTCAAAAGAATCCTCGGGGATATCGATATTGTTGTGCTCTAATATTCTATCGATAACTTCTTGGATAATTTCCTCTTTTTGCGCATCGTCCAATTCTTTTAAAGATTCAATCGCCACGTGGATATTGGGGTTTTTATCATACCATCTTTTAAAGTCTTTTGGATTGTAATTACCAACACTCTCAATTAATTTGTGGTAATCTTTATCCAACAAAGTCCCGATTTTAATTATCATATCCACTGCAATTTCACACTGCAAGTCAGGATGCAAGTCATAAAGTAAGCTCATAAAGCTCTTTAAAAACTCGTCTTTTTCGTACCATCTTTTATCTAAATTTATCATAAATTTATTATAACAGAAATTTATTTAAAAAAACACTTGCAACATATCTAATTTTCCAATATAATCCACTATAAGAGATATAGAAAGGGGTTCTAATAATGAACAAAGAAGAATTAGTACAAGAAATTGCTAAGAAAGCTAAAGTTACACAAAAAGAAGCTACAGAAGTTTTAAACAGCTTGGTTGAAACTGTACAAAAAACAGTTGCTAAAGGCGAAAAAGTTACTTTAGTTGGTTTCGGTACTTTTGAATCAAGAAAAAGAGCTGCTAGAACAGGTAGAAATCCTCAAACAGGAAAAGAAATTAAAATTGCTGCAAAAACAGTTCCTGCATTCTCAGCTGGTAAAAAATTCAAAGAATTAGTTAACAAAAAATAGTTTTTTGAATTTATATAAGTTACAAACCGAGCGCTTGCTCGGTTTTTTATTAATTTTTTTAAAAATTTAAAATATTTTTGCTTGTAGGTTTTTTTTATTATAAAATTTTATTAAGGATAATTAAGGATAACTGTTTTGAGGAGCTTGTTAAAAGTAATATTTTTATTATATATGATATTGAACCTTATGGTTCCGGCGCAGGCTGCGTCAATTCAAGTTAATGACACAAATACAAAAACTATTCTCAATACGGCTCCTAAAAAAGATGAGAAAAAAGCGGTTTTGTATAAAGAAGATAAAGATTCGAAAAAAATTAAGAATATTAATGTTGAAATTCCAAATGAGAAAATTTTATCCGAATCAACAAGAAAAATTAACGCAATTTATCCTTTCGACGATGTTTCCCTAACCAACACTTATCCGGGGTACAGGGGTCCGAATCAACTTGTGGTTTATACAAAAGAATTCGGCAAAACTACCCTGACAAATGAATTTGGAAAAGAGGCTGTTGTAATTGACGGGGTTGTTGTCCGTTTGACAGGAGCAAATTCTAATATCCCCAAAAACGGATTTGTAGTCTCAGGTCACGGGAGTGCAAAAAAATGGATTAGTGAGAACTTAAAAATCGGGACAAGGGTTGAAATTTGCGATAGAACAATTAAAGCTTACACAACAATAGACAGCTATCGATATTATGCCAAAATGAAAATTGATGCGGTTGAAACCGTGTTATTATCAACAAAACAAGATTATGATTCAAGAGACGACAAATATATTTATTATTACTTAAAAAAAGCAAAACAATTATACAAAAAATCTCTTAAAGACGATTCGGACGCTTGTTTAACCTGTGCTAAAGAATCAATCGAAAGTGCGTCTTTAGCCTTTCGATACACTCTTCCTTATATTCAAAACGAGCTCAAGGGAACTTGGATTCGACCTACTGAAAAAACTGTAGCTGAAATTCAAAAAACGCTCGATAAAATGAAAGCAACCGGAATAAACAATGTGTTTTTAGAAACATATTACCACGGAAGAACGATTTTTCCCTCCGTAACAATGCGCTCTTATGGTTTTGAGGAGCAAAATCCCGAATTTCAGGGGGTTGATATTCTTGCTATTTGGGTTCGTGAGGCTCACAAAAGAGGAATAAAAGTCCACACCTGGTTTGAAAGTTTCTATGTCGGAAATAAGTCTCCTGAGACAAATCCTAAATCAATTTTAGCGGTAAAACCCCTTTGGATGAATCGATCAAAACAAAAAGCCCAATATCCGGGCTGGGTGACTCATCCTCAAGAACACAACGGGTATTTTTTAGACCCTGCGAATCCTGAAGTTACAACTTTTTTGTTGCGTCTAATCGCTGAAATGACCGCAAGATACAACATTGACGGGGTGAATTTGGATTATGTAAGATATCCCAATGTTTCCAGGGAAAACTACAACAACCAATGGGGATATACAAAATTCGCAAGGGATGAATTCTACAAATTATACGAAGTCGACCCAATGGACATCGATTCTAAAGGTTCAATGTGGGAGAATTGGTGTGATTACAGACGGGATAAAATTACCGATTATATTAAAAGGGTTTCGGATTTACTAAAGAACAGAAATATCACCCTGTCAACAGTAATTTTCCCTGATTATAAAATAAGTCTTCAAACAAAACATCAAGACTGGAATCAATGGGTAACTCAAAGATACGTTAACGCAATTACTCCTTTGATTCTAACAGGGGATGACGATTTGGCAAAATCAATGCTTGAAGAAATAAGAAAAAAAACCCCGCCGGGAATTAGTATTTACCCCGGGCTTTTTGCAGGATTCATTGAATCCGATCCTGAGGATTTATTAAGACAAATACATATAGTAAGAAGACTTAAGCTTAATGGTGTTGTATTATTTGATTGGGCGCATCTTAATGATAAATATTTCGATGTTTTAAAAACCAGTGTATTTAAAGCGCAAACATATTAAGCATTTCTTTACAAAGTAGCCTCTAAAAAAGGTTTTTGCTAGAATAAAATTGGAGAGAATAAGGAAAAATCGGAAAAATCTATGGCAGATAGTGTTGAAATTAAATTAGACCAGCTAACTCAAGCTATTAAAGGACTTTACGCAAAATCAAGTTCATCACAAGGTGAAATTTACAATGTTCTAAACACCCTTGCTCAAAGATATGAAAGCGTTACAAGTGTTTCAAGTGAAAAAATCGCTTCAACCATTGTTAATGAATTTAGAAAATCATTAGAAAACAAATACGGTCAGACAAATCAATCCATTAAAGAGCTGGAAACCGGTTTAAAAGACTTTATTCATTCTCAAGCGTCGAATTATCCTAAATTTTCTTCTGATTTATCCAAACTTTTAGTTGACACAACCAACGCTTATTCCAAACTCAACTCCCAAGAACACGTTTTACAGGGAATTGCAAAAAGAATTGATCAGCAGATTTCTAATAATCCAACTGAGGAAATTATTAAATTAAGTGAAAATTTTATGACCTTCTCAAGAGGTTTTGAGAATATCACAATAACCTTAAATAAAAATTTTGCTGATTTTTTAGCTCAAATTAAACAAAACAGCCCAAAGGAAGAATTTTTAACACTAAAAAGCGAAGTTGATATAATTTCAGGAAATATTAATTCCGTAATCTCTGCTATTTCAATTATAGATTCAAAATATCGTGATTTGACAGGATTAATTGACACAATCCAGAATAGAGAAAATATTTTTAACGACGCCCTTCGTGAAGTGCACGATTTAACATATTCTCTTAATGCAATTAAAGAACAAATTTCATATGTCGACACAAGGGATGAAGTTCAACTGCTTAATAAACACATTAAAGAACAAGTTGAAAGTATTAAGGTTGAAATTCAAAAAATTGTCTTAGCAAATTCAAAAGAACCGCCGGTTGAGGAACTTAGCGGGTTGATTGAGAATTTACAAGGACTTGCAAGCAATGTTACACTTACAAAAGAAGAAATCGGAACACTTTCCCTTTCTTTATCCAATGTAGAACAAGAATTAAAAGATGTTAAAACTTCAATTAGTTTTTTAGGCAAAAATGATATTGTTGATGCAATTAATGCCCTTAATTATGATATTAAAAATATTAACACACCGAATTTTGAGCTCCTAAACAATAATTTTGAAACCCTGGGACTTCAAATTGCATCAATTAAAGAACTTGTCAGCTCCGCCCCAAAAACAGACAGCCCTGAAACAATAACTGCTATTGAGGGGTTAAAAAGTGAAATTAAAAACTTTAAAGAAGCAATAGGAACAGAATTAGCGCAAAAAATTCCAACAAGCGAAAGTTTTAGTAAATATGACGCAACATCTAAAGACAACATTCAAACGCTATTGGAAGGGATTAATTCTCTTAAGAATGATATCACACTTCTCAATCAAGGAAACATAAAAATTCTTCAAGAACCGATTGAGAGGGCTTTGGCGAATTTAAAAAACCACGATATCGGAAAAGAAATTGAAGAACTGCAATATAGCTTGGATAATGTGACTTTAGAAATCCAAAAACAAATTCAGAACCTAAGATTAAACCTTGGCGAAGTTTATTCGGATACAAATGTTGCGATTCTAACAAAAATTGCCGAGGCAATTCCTCAAATTTCTCAAAAGCTCGATTTGTTGGGCGAAAGAAAAAGTCCCGAATTCAAAATTGACAATTCCGCCGTTCAACAAGGAATTGATGGTTTAAATGACAAAGTTTTAATTATTAAAGACGACGTTATCGGAATTAAAGACGACTTTACAAATATTAAACAAGATATAGTCAATTCAATTAATGATATTAAAGAAAGCTTAAAGTCTGTCAATATTGAAACTGAAGACACTTTAAAAATCGATTTACAAAAACTTTCTAATTCAATTATAAGCAGTATTGAACGAGTTAATGAAAAAATCGAAAAAGAACTTACGGATTTTAAGGTTGACGAACAAAACCTGCAGGAGAATCTCCAATTATCCCTTCAAAAACTTTCGAACACAATTACTCAGAATATTGAGAATGTTAGTTATAAAGTTCAAAAAGAACTTACGGATTTTAAGGTTGACGGACAAAACAACACAACAAAACAGCAAGAAGATATTCAAATGCTCTTAGAAAAGCTTTCAGGGCTTGAATTAGAGCTAACCAACTTTGCTCCTGATACAATTAACAAATTAAGCGATGTAAAAAAAGAAATTATTGACAATATTTCTAATATTGAAAAAACAAACAAACACGCAATTAACAGTTTTGATGAAAAACTGGATAGGGTTCTTGATTGTATAACAGGACCCGAAATTGAGTCTATTGGTGAAGATAAGCCTTTAAGAACACTGCTTGGTAATATTGAATCTAAGATTGAAAAAGCCAATTTGCAACAAATTCACAACGCTAAAGAACTTTTAGACGAAATTGAGCAAAATCGCCAAACTATTGCAAATTCTAACTCCAAAGGACAAAATTTTTCAAAAATTATTGATAAAATTGAAAATTTTGAGAATTCCTTAGAAAACGCAAACGAGAATTTATCAGATGAAATTCGAGAAATTAAAAAGACAATTGAACAAAAACTAAAAGAACAGGTTCAAAAAATTTCCGAGTTAATTGAAAAACCAAAAGAAACAATCGAATTAAGACCATTCGATGAAGATTTAAGTGTATTAAGCAAAAAAATCAATGACTCTAAAGAAACTTCAAAACTTATTGATGAACTTAAAGAAAACTTTAGATCCGAATTTTTGCGTCTTGAAAAAACAATTAAAAAAATTAAATCCCAAGACGATGATTCAGGTTATTCCTACACCCTGGAAGACATTGAATCCGATTTAGCTAAAATTCGATTAAGCATTGAAAAAAGCGGAGCATCGAACAATGAAAACACGGCAATTTTAGAAAAAATTGCGGAAATTAGAAATATCAATGTTGAAACAATGAAAAACACCAGAGACACTGAAGCCGAAATCGGGCATTTGTCGGGCTGGTGCAGGGATGCAATTTCTAAAATCGAGGATCTTGCTCTTAATCTTGATGAGCTTAAAAATACAGGTTTTGAAGACATTAAAACCCGCCTATATCAAAGTGAAAAATCAAAACAAGCGGTTAATGAACAAAATATCAAAATTGAGAACGGATTAAAACTTTTAATTAAGAACGCAAGAAATCAGGATGAAAAAATTGCGCAGCTCAATAAAAAAATTGAAATTCTAACCAAAAGTCAAGCAGAAGGCTTTAATCCCGGACAATTTATCGATATTTTCTATGAGAATATGACACAAACCAAAATGCTTTCTAATAGAGTTGAAATAATAGAAGACAAAATTAACTCAATTCAAACAACCTTAGAAAAATTAATGAGCTACGTTGAAAGCTAAATTTCATCCTCTGCGATTTCTTCGCTGGCGTCAGTCGGAAGGGAAATTTCAACGCCCATTTGAACCAGGATATCTCTTGCTTTGGGTCCGTATGCGGTTTGAGAAAAATTCTCTAGAATTGTTTGATAACAGTTGATTGCGTCTTTTTCCTCACCACGCAATCTGTAAATATTGCCTATTTTAAAGTAAAGAGGCGCATAAGAAGGTTCTGCGAAAATATCCATTTGCTCATCCAGTTGCAACTTAAGATTTATTAACTCCCCTGAATCCTCAGGAGTGTATAATTCTCGTTCATATATTTTCTTAGTTAAATTATCAACTTTCTGAGTAATTTCAACTAAAACTTCTTGACTTAAACCCCTTTTTTTGGCTGCTTTTTTAGCAGCGTCAGCCGGAAGCGCCTGATTTAAAACCAGCGCTAATATTAATAACAAAGGAATAATAACTGACAGTGTTTGTTTCAAGATAACTCCCCTTCTTTAATATATTAGCTTTATGTGAAAAAAAAATCCTCGACCTTAAGGTTGAATTTTTTTGTAATTTTATTAAAATTGATATATGAAAAAAATTATTCTCGTTTTTATCTTTTTATTATTCCAATTTTCGCAAGCTCAACCCCTTAAAGGAGGGGTAAGCGAGGATTATATTCCCAAAGGCTTTTTTGGTTCCTGGGGGGTAATATCAAAACTCAAAAGCTCCAATAACCCGGATGTTTTTAACTTCGAAAGCAGAGATATTTGGACTTTATCAGGATATAACAATATTCTAATCTTAGAGAATCTTGAAAGCGGGGCAAGGAGTGAAATTGAAATTAAGGATAAACAAAAAAATAATTCACTTAAATTTGAACGTCAAAAAACCGTTAAAAATAAGGATTTAAAGGTAGTTTACAAAGAAACCGTGACGTTTGAACTTAAAAACGATAATTTTACGGGAACCGACAATTTTATTGTTGAAAGATATGATATAAATAATAAACTACAAAAAAAAGATATTGCCTCCTATTCGATAGCAGGTGTAAAAATCTACGGGAAAGCCCCTTAATTCAAATATTGCAGGATTTCTTCCTTTGATTTTATTTTTTTAATATTTTGATTCGACCTAAAATAAGTCATTTGTCTTTTAGCAAAATTTCTTGTGTGTTGTTTAATTTTGTCAATTGCGTCTTTGTATGTAAATTCAAAAAACTCGCTGTATCCGATTGTGTTTTTTAAGACAATAGATTCGGGGTATTTTTCTTTATTTTTTTCCCATTCAAAAAATAATCCCCCTTCAATCATTAAATCAACCCTTTTATTAATTCTTTTGTATAGTTCTTCTCGTTCATAATCAAGTTGGAACCAGTTTGGTTTGTAAATTTCATTGTTTTTTCTTACAAACTCACTAATTGGTTTTTTTAAATACAAACACATTTCAATTGATCGAATTACTTTATCTTTGTTGTTAGGATGAATTTTTTGCGCCCTTTTAGAATCCAATTTTACAAGTTCTTGATAAACCGTTGTATTATCCAAATTTTTATAATATTCTCGAACCTCAGGATCAATGGGGCAATCGGGCAGTTCCTTTTCGTCTAATAAACTTTTAATATAAAACCAGCTGCCTCCTGTAATTATAATTTTTTCTTCTTTATCGATAATTGGTTTTGAGTAGCTGACAAAATCACCGGCAGAAAAAGTTTCAAGAGGGGTTTTAATGTCGATTAAGTAATGTTTTACCCCGCATCTTTCTTTTAAAGTCGGTTTTGCGCTCACAATATCAAAGTCCTTGTAAACAATTCTTGAATCAGCGCAAATTATTGAACAATTAAGTTCAAGCGCTAAATCAATCGCAAGACTTGTCTTCCCTGACGCTGTCGGACCTGTTAATACTATTATTTTTTTGTTCATAATAATTAAATATTAACACAACTACAAAACCTGCAAAATAGATATAAATAAATAATAATAAAAGAGACATTATCGGATTAGACGCAAATAGCGCATTAAGAACAGCGAGAAAGAAGTGAATTAAATTGAGGAATATAAAAATTAACAAAATATAAAAAAAGTTTTTAAAGGTAAAAATTAAATTCTCGATTAATGCTAAAAAAGGTGCAACAAAAACGTTTTTAGCACTAGAATAAATAAGAGCGGGAAAATAGAATAAAGATAGGAAATTAAAAATGGTTAAAGTCCAAATAAAACTCATTTGCCAGCCTAGAATTATATATTTTTGATTATCGGATAAATTATTAAAATAATTCATTAAAGAAGTGCTGTCAGGAGCGATTGATTGAATATCCACAAATAAAAAATCCAAACTTCCAAAAACCTTAAGTGCAATCATTCGAGCTATAAAAACAAAAAAAGTAAAAGCAATAATGTATAAAACCACACCTAATATGGTTTTAACAAGGTTTTTGCCTGTGCCTTCCAAAAAAATTGCAAAATAGTTTTTTTCCCTTATTTCGCCCCTTGTTTCCTTAACGACTTGAAACCAGCCGGAAAAAAACGCACAAATAAATAAAAATAAACAAATAGCCAATAAAGAAACAGTTATTTTATTGGATGTTGTAATTATAAATGATGTGAAAAAATTTATAATAATTAAGAATACGACAAAAAGCAAGGTAATAGAAGGATTCTCAACCACTTTTTTAAAAGAATTTTTTATATAATCAACTAAACTCATTTTTCCTCTTAATCTACATTTGCAATTTTTTTAATATAATCTATTATTAATATATAACGTGCAACCAAAAAAACAAGGGTATAAAATGTTAAGATTTTCAAAAAAACATAATTATAAAGGAGTACTTATTTGTGTTGAGGGAATTGACGGATCGGGTAAATCAACGCAAATTGAACTTTTGCATTCTTGGTGTAAACAGAAAAACTTAGACACAATACTAACCCAGTGGAATTCATCTGAATTAATTGCAAATACTACAAAAAAGGCAAAAAAGAAAAATATGTTATCAGGAAGAACTTTTTCTCTTCTTCACGCAGTAGATTTCGCAGACAGACTGGAGCGAACCATAAAACCCGCACTCAAGGCAGGTTTTATCGTTTTAGCGGATAGATATGTTTATACGGCGTTTGCAAGGGATGTTGCAAGAAACGTTGATTCCACCTGGATTCGAAATTTGTATGATTTTGCAATTGAACCGGATTTAACTTTCTATTTCGATGTCAGCCCGAAAGATAGTCTGGAGCGAATCTGCGCCAATCGAGAACCTAAGTATTATGAAGCGGGGATGGATATAAAACTATCCAACAATCCTTACAAAAGCTATATTCTATTCCAGAATAGAATTGTTGAACAATATAGACAAATGGTGGATGAATTCGGTTTAATCAAAATTGACGCACTTGAATCAATCCACAGAAAACAAAAATTTATTCGAGAAAAAGTTGAAGAATTATTAATAAGGAACAAAATATTATAAATTATGGAAAACTACACTAAATCCCACGGATATCCGGGGTTATTAATCGTTATTGAAGGAACGGACGGATCCGGAAAATCAACTCAGGTTAACTTATTATCTGACTATATTAAAAACCAGTGTTTTGCCTGCTCGGTTTCCGAGTGGAAAACTTCAAGGCTTATTTCAGGTGTAATTAACGAAGCAAAAGAAAGAAATATGTTAAATACAACAACTTTTTCTCTGCTTTATGCCGCCGATTACACGGATAGATTGGAAAACGAGATAATTCCAGCGCTTAAAGCCGGTTTTATTGTTCTTATGGATAGATATATTTACACGGCATTCGTAAGGGATTCGGTTCGGGGTCATAATATTAATTGGGTTAAAAATCTTTATAGTTTCGCCCCTAAACCCGATTTGGTTTTTTATTTATCCACTCCCCCCGATATTCTAATTAAACGATTGATAGCTAAAAACGGCGTTTTAGATTACTTTGAATCCGGTCGTGATATTGGTTTGTCGCAAGATATTTACAGTAGTTTTGAAATTTATCAAAAAAGATGTTTGGACGAATATAATAAACTAAAAAAAGAACACGGTTTTATTGAAATCGAGGGAACCTTAGAAAAAGATAAAATCCACCAAATTATTAAAGAAAAAGTCCAAAATCTTCTCGATTCAGGGGTTTTAAGTTAAAATTAAAGGGTTTATACAGCAGTTTACACTATAATGTCATGCTGAACTCGTTTTTGGAATCTGATAATTCGCAAGATGCGAAAAACAAGTTCAACATGACATTATAATTAGTTTTTAGGAGTATTTAGCGTAAAGTTGCATATAAATCCCAAAATTAATTAATTATTGCCCCTTTAGGAACAACCACAACCCCTTGGGGTGAAATATAGAAACCACGTTTTAAATCCTCGTCTTTATTGAATCCGATTTCCGTATAAGGAGGAATTTCAACGTTTTTATCGATTATTGCTCGATTAATTTGAGAATGACGTCCGATTGTAACGTTCTCCATTAAAATTGAGTCAACAACACTTGAATAGCTGTTAATTCGAACCATTGGAGATAGAACGCATCCTGAAATTACACCTCCTGAAATAATACAGCCCTCAGAAACCAAAGAATTTTTAGCCACTCCGACACGTTCCTGTTCATCCCAAATAAATTTTGCAGGAGGGAAGTTATAATTAAAAGTTCTTAAGGGCCATTTTGGATTATACAAATTGAGCTCAGGAGAATAACTTAGTAAATCCATATTGGCTTGCCAATAACTATCAATACTTCCAACGTCTTTCCAATAGCCCTTTTCAGCGGGTTTAATTCCATCGAATTCATTATCGTTAAAATTATAAACAAAAACCTTGGATCCGTCTTTAAGCATATTGGGAATCACGTTTTTCCCGAAGTCGTGGTCTGAATTTGCATCCAGGGAATCTTTTTTTAGTTGATAAATTAATTTTTCAGGCTCGAAAATATAGTTGCCCATTGAAACAAGACATTTAGTCGGGTCATTGGGGATTGATTTTGGTTTGTGCTTTGGTTTTTCAACAAAACCCGTGAGTCTAAAATCCTCGTCCACTTCAATAACGCCATATTCCCCCGCTAATTCAATCGGGATTGCGATAGCAGAAATTGTTAAATCAGCTTTTTTTTGAATATGATAATTCAACATTTGTTGAATATCCATTTTGTAGATATGATCCCCTCCAAAAACGCAAACGTGCGAAAAGGGTTCGTCGGTTATTTGGTTAATATTCTGAAAAATGGCGTCAGCTGTGCCTTTGTACCAGTTTCCGTCCGTTCTCATTTGCGCAGGGACCAAATCAACGTATTGATCAATAGAAGAACACAGATTCCACCCTCTTGAAATATGTTTGTTCAAAGAATCCGATTTATATTGAGTTAGAACCTTAATTTTATGAAATCCGGAGTTGATAAAATTGTTCAAGACAAAATCAATAATTCGATATCTTCCCGCAAAAGGAACTGCGGGTTTTGCTCTATCTTTTGTTAAGGGATAAAGCCTTTTTCCCTGTCCGCCGGCTAGAATCATTGCTAAAACTTTATCTTGATACATTATAATACCTTAGAAAATCTACTTTCCTATTGTACTTATAATAATAATTAAATTCAATAATTCAAATAAATGTATTTTATTTACTAACAAAAAATTTTTTGTTTGTGTTTTTAAAAATAAAAGGAAAAAATTTATGATTATTAACTCAATAAACGCTCTTTTGCCCGTTAAAAAACAGACAAACAAAAATATTAGTTTTGCTAAAAATCCCCAAGTTGAATCAAGCGAGGATGATTATAAAAAATTTACCAATAAAAGTTTTTTTATTTCAAATAAACAAAAAACTTACAATGAGATACTAAAACTAATGACTCCGAGCGCTTTAGAGCAAATTGAATACGCAAATAAATTTGCAAGAAAATTTGTTGTTTATAAAAGCGATAAATCAAAAACAGGACTAATTACAAAAGACCACTTTTATCTTGCTCTTCTAAAATCTACTCTTGATTATGCTCTTGATATAAAAGAAGGCAAAACAAGCATAACAACGGAAACTCAAAGGGTTTTGCCCGAAAAATTAGCCGAAGTTACAACACCTCGTTTGTGGGAGCGTGAAACCCTTGATAAATTAATTGAAACTATTCAAAAAGAAATAAGAACAAAAATAAAAGAATTAGAAAAAAACTCTACTAAAGACGGTTTCGTAAGTTCGATTGAACTAAGCGATAATTTTGCTAAAAGCATAAAACAGTACTATGAATTAGTAAAAATGACACTAAAAGCTCAGAATGTGAGTTTGTCATCTTTAAACGACACTTTTATTTACAGCATTCTAAAAGATTTGAAAAACAATCCGTTTGATTCTTTCTTGCATCAATTATCAAAAAGCGTAATGACAAAAGATTATAATCCAAACGATACAACTTTATCTTTCTATGATAATTTAGAGAAAAAATTAATTAAGAATATTGACAAAAACTACAGTGTTTATATAAATTATTCAAATAAAGACGACAAAGCTCCTATTTACTTTGTCAATGGTTTATACAAAAATATTCAAAAAGAAGATTTTTTCAAAGATTGCAAAAATTTAAACTCGAAAAATACACAAATGGTTGTCTTTAATGATTCTGCAAATTTTCCGACAATTATTAAAGAACTAAATCAAATGGGTAAGAATAAAGACAAAAACTACATTGTTGTTTTATCGAATTACACACAAATTACACTTAATTCAAGCCTAGGGTACTCACAAAACGGAACTCCTCTAATTTCAAGTTCGGAAATCGATGCAATATTAAAATATCGCCCTAAAAATGTTCATTATGTATTCTTAGACGATAGAGACAACTATTACACCACAATGAACAATGAATATAACAATGAATACTCGAATTTTCAACCAATGCAAATCCCTATCTTAGATTCCAATGCGGCAAAAGTTGAATTAATTAAGAATAAAGAAGAATTAGAAAAAAAACTTGGAATTAAGCTTGACGATGGAACAATTGAGTTTGCGTGCAGTTTGTCCAATACAAATCTTAGTTCCGTTTATGATAAAACTCAAGAATTTCTAAAAAACGCTGCTCTTTATTTTAAAGAAGAACCGATTTTGAAAAAAGAACATTTGATTGCTTATTATGAAAACTCCCAAAAAGAAGATTTGAACTCAAAAGACGGATCTTATGATATTATCTTTGATACAAAAACATCTATTGACGATATTGTAGGTTCGCCAATGACAAAAACGCAGGCGCAGAATGTTGCTTATGAAATTAAAAATTTCCCTAAAACAAAAGGATATATTATTTACAATTCAACACAAGAGGGCGGCGGGCGCTTAAAGTGCGCTAAGGCAATTGCCGGTGAGGCTAAAATTCCTATGGTTGTAATTAACGCAGCCGATTTTGCAATAAGGGATTTAGATACAATTTCAAAAGACCCAATGGAAGCAATTGAATCTAAAATTGCAAAATTGATAAATTTAATGAAAACACAAGCGCAAACAAACGAGAATAAAACTGTAATGCTTTTTATCTCCAATTTTGACAGATTTGCAAGTTCTTATTTTTCTTCAACTTATGAACAGCAAGCTTTTAAAAAATTAATCGAGGAAATGAAAAAATCCAACATTGATAATTCTTATAACATTGTTGTTGTAGGATCTTGTGATTATCCTCAATTAATTGATGAGAATATCCAAAGACCGGGATTATTTATGAATGAAATTGTAATTTTCCCTCCAAAAAATAAAAAAGATATTGCACAAATTGCCCTTAATCACATAAAAAAGAATAATTATTCTATTAGCGGTGCAACGAACGCTGAAAAAAACAAATTCCTGCAACATTTTATAGCTGTTGTACAAGGACATAGTTATATTGATATTATAGATATTCTTGATAGAGCAAATATTATCGCTAAGAAAAACAACAAAGATTCAATTTCTAAAGAAGATATTAACGAAGCTTATCTTCTAAAAATAACAGGTCCGACCAACAATGTTGAAGTATCAGACAAACAAAAAGAACTTATAATCCGCCACGAAGGAGGACACGCACTCAATTTGCAGTTTATGTATAATTTATTAAAAGAACAAGGGGACGATTTAAGAATTCCTGATTCAATAGTGAATATTGCGCTTGATCCAAGGGGTGATTTTTTAGGCTGCGTTTTTCATAAAAATTCCGACGAGAATACGCAAAATACTAATCTTGAAACAATTTTTTCAAACATTGTATGTTCTTTTGGAGGAAACTCAACAGAAAGCCATTTCTACAATCAAAAAGGTTCTTATGGAATCACTCAGGACTTAGAAAGTGCAAATCACATAGCTAAATTTGCAGTTACCCATATGGGTTTAGGTGCGCATATGAATTATTATAAACCCGATATTGACCCCAACACGGGTTTAGCCGTATTAACCAATGAGGATAGAAAAAACTACACAAAAGATGTTAAGGTTTTATTACAGAACGCAAAAATTTTATCCGACAAAATTGTTTGTTGTTATGAAGACTTTATAAAAGAATTCTCAGACAAATTCATTAATAAATTCGCAACCGGTGATTGCATTATAACAGGATTCGAGTTTAAAAAAATGCTTAGTGACTGGGAGAAAAGACAAAGTCCTAAAAAAAGAAAAGAAATTTATCAGCTTAAAAAAGAAGCGCTTTTTATAATTGAACAAACAAAGGATTCAAAAAAATATAACAATATACAAAGGATTAATCCCTTATATCGAATAAATTAACTGTATAACACCACAAAAAGCCCCTTTTTATTAAAAAAGGGGCTCTAAAAAAAATTGGTTCCTCTATATCAGATTTTTTTGTTTGTTATCTCTTACATATATATAAAGTATACAAAGATGAAAAAATTGCAGATTCTTATTTATTTTGTTACAAAAATTAATATTGATTTTGTACTATAATAAATTCCAAGGGGGTTTTAAAATGAACAAAAGAACAACCGAGCTTAAACTCAAAGATTTAGGGGAACTTGAGGTATTAAGACATTATAAAAATCTTTCGGATAAAAATTTTTGCATTGAAAAAGGTTTCTACCCCCTTGGTTCCTGCACAATGAAACACAACCCGAGAATTAATGAATGGGCAAGCAAACTTGAAGGATTTTTTAACCTTCACCCCAATCAAGACGACTGCGATTGTCAGGGGGCTTTAGAGTTAATGTACAAACTCCAAAATTACTTAAGAATAATAACGGGTATGGATTGTGTTTGCTTGCAACCTTGTGCCGGAGCGCAGGGCGAGTTTTTGGGAATGGTTATTGTTAAAAAATATTTTTTGGATAAAAAACAAAACAGAAAAATTGTAATAATTCCCGATAATGCACACGGGACAAACCCGGCGAGCGCTTCAATGTGCGGATTTGAGATAGTTGAAGTAAAATCAAACGACAAAGGACTTGTAGATTTATTAGAACTTAAAAAAATTGTTGAGGAACACTCCGATAATATCGCTGCGATTATGATGACAAATCCTAACACCCTTGGATTATTTGATTCTAATATTCTTGAAATTTCAGATATAATGCACAAAAACGGATCCTTGTTGTATTATGACGGAGCTAATTTTAACGCAATCTTAGGTCATACAAATCCAAAATTAATGGGTTTTGATATTGTGCACCTTAATTTACACAAAACCTTCTCAACCCCTCACGCAGGAGGCGGCCCAGGGGCGGGTCCTGTTTGCGTTACTAAAGAATTGGGAGATTATCTTCCTAATCCAAAAATTGAATTAGAAGGGGGATTCTACAAAAAAACTTACAACAACAAAAAATCCGTTGGCAGAATAAGTGCTTTTTATGGCAATTTTAGCGTTCTGGTTAAAGCTTACACTTATATTTATATGTTAGCGCAAGATTTAAAAAAAGTTTCGACCGATGCGGTTTTATGCGCTAATTACTTAAAAAGTTCTTTGGAAAAATACTACAATATCCCCTTTAAGGGACTTTGCGCCCACGAATTTGTAATTAGCAACTTAGATAAAAAAGAAAAAGGGGTTTCGACTCTTGATATTGCAAAAAGATTAATGGACGAGAATATTCATCCTGCAACAATTTATTTTCCTCTAATTGTAAAAGAATCGTTTATGGTTGAACCAACAGAATCCGAAACCAAAGAAGTTCTTGATAATTTTATCAATGTTATGATAAAAATTGCACGTGAAATTGAAGAAGGAGTGGATTTTTCGCTTTTTCCCAAAAACACTCCGATAAATCGTGTGGATGAGGTTTTTGCAGCAAGGAATTTGGATTTAAAGGAATGTTAACAAAAGATTTCGATTACAATTTACCCGAGTGTCTTATTGCACAAAATCCCCTTGAAAAAAGGGAATCTTGTCGTTTAATGCACTTAAATCAAACAAATAGAACAATAGAACACAAATATTTCTACGATATTATCGATTATTTAAACAAAGACGATATTCTGGTTTTAAACGATACAAAAGTAATCCCCGCAAGACTTTTAGCCAAAAGAAAAACCGGAGCTTGCGTTGAGGTTTTCCTTGTTAATCCAACGGGGGTTGAAAATCAATGGGAAACAATAACCAAAAACGCAAAAAGAGTGACAGAAGGGGAAATTCTTACAATTTCCGATGATTTTAGCGCAAAATTAATTAAAAAAGTAGAATCGAAAGATAAAGAACTTCCAAAGTTTATTTTCGAGCTCAACTATAAGGGAAACGATATTTATAAAGTTCTTGAAAAATACGGTTCAATCCCGCTCCCCCCTTATATTTCAAGAAAAGCTCAAGAAGAAGATAAAAAGAATTATCAAACCGTTTATGCAAAAAAAGAAGGGTCCGTTGCCTCACCCACCGCAGGTTTGCATTTTTCTAAAGAACTTTTGGAAAAAATCGAACAAAAAGGGGTAAAAATTGCTTATGTTACCTTGAATGTGGGTTTAGGAACGTTTTTACCCGTTAAGGCAGAAAAAATCGAGAACCATACAATGCATTATGAAACTTTTTCAATCCCCAAAGAAACTGCGGATTTAATTAATAACAAAAAAGGATCAATAATTGCAGTAGGGACAACGGTTTTAAGGTGTCTTGAGGCGGTTTATCAAAAACACGGAAAAATAATCGAAACAACGGATAAAACAAATATTTTTATCTATCCCCCCTACAAAATTAAATCGGTTGATAAATTAATTACTAATTTTCATTTGCCAAAATCTACACTTTTAATGCTCGTGAGCGCTTTTTGCTCGAAAGAATTTATATTGGACGCTTATAGTTGCGCAATTGATAATAACTACAGATTTTTTAGCTACGGTGATTCAATGTTTATAGATAAATAAAAAAGGAGAAAAAAAATGGAAAAAATTGCAAAGTTTCAACTAATTCTTTCTTGTTCAATTATTAGTTTGGGGATTCTAGTTTCCTCATTAATTTTTGCCTCAAGAATGCAAAGAAACGAAAATATTACAGTTACAGGGTCGGCATCTAAAATTGTTCAATCAGATAGCGGTTCTTTAAGATTCGAAATTCAAACCAGAGCAATAAATCAAAGAGCAGCTTTTAATGTAATTAAAAGTCAAACTCCAACTGTTATAAAATATCTTACTTCTAAAGGAATTGAACAAAAAGATATTACAATAAGCGCAGTTAATGGTTATTATATTTATAAAACCGGTCCCAATGGCTACAACACAAATGAAATCGCAGCTTACAACGCATCCGGGTCATTCGAAGTTAAATCTAAAGATGTTCAAAAAATTAAAGAAATTTCAACAGATATTCAGAATCTTGTTGATAAAGGAATTGATTTATCAATTTCGAGCCCTGAATATTATTATTCCGACTTAGCTTCAATTAAAATCGATTTATTAAAAGAAGCAACAATCGACGCAAGACAAAGAGCAATTTCAATGTTGAGCGCAACAGGATCCCACGTTGGAAAGGTTAAATCTATGAGAATGGGGGTTTTTCAAATAACTGCGCCTGATTCAACCTCAGTATCCGATATGGGAATTAATGACACTTCAACAATTGATAAAAAAGTTACAGCAGTTGCAAATGTCGTATTTAAAGTTAGATAATAAACTAAAAGAGCCTTTTAAAAATTAAAAAGGCTCTTTTTTTATTTCTAGTTTTTATTTCTTACACTTCATCTAATGCGTCAACGCCTGGAAGAACTTTTCCTTCGATAAATTCTAAAGACGCTCCCCCGCCTGTTGAAACGTGTGTAAAGTCTTCGGTTTTTGCAAATTTCTTAGCAGCTGAAACTGAATCCCCGCCGCCGATAACAGAAATTGCGCCGTTTTTTGTAGCCTCTACCACAGCTTGTAATACAGCTTTTGTTCCAAGAGCAAATTTTGGGTTTTCAAAAGCACCAACGGGTCCGTTCATAAGAATTGTTTTTGAAGATTTAATAATCTTAGCAAATTCTTCCTGAGTTTTAGGTCCTGCATCAACCCCTTCAAAACCGTCAGGAATATTATCAACCATAACGACTTTATTTTCACCGTTTCCTGAAAAATCATTTGTAGTTAAAACATCAGACGCTAAAACAAGATTTACATTTTTTTCTTTAGCTTTTTTTAGAATTGCAAGTGCAACTTCTTGTTGATCGTCTTCGCAAATTGAATCACCGATTTTTCCGCCTTGCGCTTTAACGAAAGTGTATGCCATGCCACCGCCGACAATTAAATTATCAACTTTATCAAGCAAATTTTCTAAAACTCCGATTTTAGTTGAAATTTTAGCCCCGCCAACAATAGCGGTAAAAGGACGGGTTGGATTATCAAGAGCTTGAGACAAACATCTTATTTCTTTTTCCATTAAAAGTCCTGAAACTGCCGGTTTTAAAACCATTGCAAGCTTAGCGGTCGATGTGTGTTTTCTATGAGCCGCACCAAATGCGTCGTTTACATAAAAATCTCCAAGTTTTGCTAATTCTTTCGCAAAAGTCATATCGTCGTCTTTTGCCTCTTCAGCTTTGTAGAATCTAATATTCTCCAATAACGCCACTTGTCCGTTTTGAAGTTTTTCAAGTTCCACTTCGGCTCCTTCACCCACCAAAGACTTAACAAATAAAACATCTTGACCTAAGACTTTAGATAAATGTTTTGCAACAGGTTCAAGTGTAAATTCGGGTTTAACTTCTCCTTTTGGACGACCCAAATGCGCCATTAGAATAACTTTTGCGCCTTTTTCCTGTAAAAATTTTACCGTTGGTAGAATCGCTTGGATTCTTGTGTCGTCTGAAACTTGATTGTTGTCGTCCAGCGGAACATTAACATCGACACGAACCAAAGCTCTTTTTCCTTTGATATCTCCTAAATCTTTAATAGATTTTTTCATTTTTTAAGACTCCTTATAACTAATAGCTATGCTAATTCTAAAACAAAGTTAAATATTGTTCAATATCTCTTTTTTAGATATAATAATTCTATGAAAGTTGGAAAAATTTTTTTGTTAATGTTTTTTTTGTGTATTTCTAAAGGATTTTGCTGCAACTTAGAACACTATGACGAACTAAACAGACAAACCATTAAAAATCTGGATTACAAAGGAAATATCCGATTAAACAGCGCTTGTATCGCAAAAGATCCGGATTCGGCGGCGGTTTATTATTATCATCGGGCTTATGCCTATAGAAGAATGAAAAAATATGAATCCGCACTTAAGGATTATAGAAAAGTTGTTGCCTTAAAACCTGATTTTGTTGCGGCATATGTTTCCTTAGCAAGATTGAATAACGAAATGGGCGATTATAATAAAGCAATTGCAAGATTGGATAAAGCAATATCCCTTGAACCTAAAAACCCTTCAACTTACAACGTTCGAGGCAATTTTAAAATGATGGAAGGGGATTATAAGGCCGCTTTAGCAGATTTTAGACACGCAAAAGAGCTGGGTTTAAACACAAAAAATTTGGATTACAATATTAGAACCGTGCTTTATTATATGCAAAATCCCCCTGAAAAACAGAGGGTTTTGCCTTCATATATTGAAACCACAAGAACTATTCAACAATCTTATCAACAATAGGAGCCAGTTGTTTAATTTTTTCGTATAATTTTTTGTATTGCTCGGGATACAAAGATTGCGCCCCATCGCAAAGTGCACAATCAGGATTATTGTGAACTTCGATTATTAAACCGTCACAACCCGCTGCAACTGAGGCTAAAGACATTGGAACAACTTTGTCTCTTAAACCTGTCCCGTGAGAAGGATCCACAATAATCGGCAAATGGCTCAATTTTTTAATAACAGGAATTGCGCATAAATCAAGCGTGTTTCTTGTTGCAACTTCAAAGGTTCTAATCCCTCTTTCGCACAAAATTACCTGTCTATTACCGCCTGCAAGAATATATTCTGCCGCCATTAACCATTCGTTAATCGTTGCGGATAATCCTCTTTTTAGAATTACGGGTTTATTAATTTTGCTTAACTCCTTAAGAAGATTAAAATTCTGCATATTTCTTGCGCCCACTTGAAGGATATCGACATAATCCAAAAACATTGGAATTTGACTTATTTCCATAACTTCGGACGTTACGGCAAGATTATATTTATCGGCAGCCGAACGAATTAATTTTAATCCTTCTAAACCCAACCCCTGAAAAGAATACGGGGAAGTTCTCGGCTTAAAAGCTCCGCCACGAATGATTTTTACCCCGGCATCCGCAATTTCTTTAGCACAAGCAAAAATTTGTTCTTCGCTCTCAATTGTGCAGGGTCCTGCGATTAATCCAATGTGGTTTGCTCCGAATTTTTCGCTATTAACTTCAACAATCGTGTCTTCTTGCTGGAAAAACCTTGAAGCCAGTTTATAGCTTGAGGAAACTTTAATAACTTCCTTAACTCCCTCCAGAAGTTCGAATTCCCTCGGGTCAATATTCGCCTCACCAACAGCCCCGATAACCGTGTGGGTTTCACCTTTAGACATATGCGGTTCACGATTTTTTAGTTTAATATAATCCAAAACTTTTCTTATTTGTTCTTTATTAGCCCCGTGGCGCATTATAATAATCATTGTTCTTACCTCCTAAATTTCATTTTAATACAAAAAAACTTGAAAAAAACCTTATAGTTTTGATAAAATTATTATAACAAGGAGGAAATTATGAAAGTTTTGCTATTAAACGGATCACCAAGAAAAAACGGCTGTACAAATAGAGCCTTAACAGAAATTGAAAAAACATTACAAGAAGAAGGAGTGGAATCGGAAATTTTTCATATCGGATCTAATTCAATTTCTCCTTGCAGGGCTTGTAGAGCCTGCGCTAAACTAAAAAAATGCGTAATTGAGGACGACAGGGTTAATGAGTTTGTCGAAAAAGCCAAAGATTTTGACGGTTTTATTATCGGATCCCCTGTTTACTACGCTGCAGCGGCTGGAGGTTTGGTTTCTTTTCTCAATCGGGCTTTTTTTCAAGTTTCAATGTCTAACAACAGAGAAGTTTTCCTAAGAAAACCCGCAGCCGCAATTGTGAGTGCCCGAAGAGCAGGAACAAGCGCAACTTTAGATCAGCTTAATAAATACTTTACAATTACACAAATGCCAATAATTTCAGGTCGTTATTGGAATCAAGTCCACGGACAAACCCCTGAGGATGTTGAAAAAGACCTCGAAGGCTTGCAGAACCTTAGAATTCTATCAAGAAATTTTGCTTATTACTTAAAATGCATTGAAGCGGGCAAAAAATTAGGAATTGAACCGCCAAAACAAGAAGAAACAATTTATACAAACTTTATTAACGAATAAATTTTTTTATTAGGAGAAAAAATAATGAAAAGACGTGAATTTATAATTAATTCAGCTGTCGCACTTGGTGGAGCAGCACTTTTATCAGGATGCAACAAAAAAGAACTGATAAAATCGCAAAACGAGGTTGTTAAAAGAAAATATAAAAATATCGAAGTTCCCTTATTGGCTCTTGGGTGTATGAGATTGCCAATGAAAGGAGGGGAAATTGATCAGGTTGAACTTAATAGAATGGTTGATTATTGCATAGAACACGGAGCTAATTATTTTGACACCGCTTATATGTACGTTGATGAAAAATCAGAACTTGCAATAGGAAAATCTTTAAAAAGATACAATAGAAAAGATTTTTTATTGGCTGATAAAAGTCCTATTTATAAAATGAAAACAAAAGACGACGTTAGAAAAATTTTTAACGAGCAGCTAAAAAAATGCCAGGTAGATTATTTCGATTTTTATATGTGTCATAATATCAACAAAAATACGGTTGATACTTATCGAAGTGTTGAAATGGTTGAGGAGTTAAAAAAACTCAAAAAAGAAGGAAAAATTAAATATCTTGGTTTTTCTTTCCACGGAACTCCTCAAATCCTAAAAGAAGTTGTTAATGACTATAATTGGGATTTTGCGCAGCTTCAAATTAACTATTTGGATTGGGATGTAGTTAAAGCACAAGAACAATACGATATTGTTCAAAAAAAAGGAATTCCGGTAATTGTAATGGAACCTTTGCGTGGCGGCGGACTTGTTAATTTGTCCGAAAAACCGCTTAAAGAACTAAAATCAAACTCAACTTATACTCCGGCTGCTTTTGGACTTCGCTGGGCAGCAAGCAGAGAGAATGTTGTTACTGTTCTATCAGGAATGAGTAATTTAGAACAAGTTAAAGAGAATATTGAAACTTTTATTGATTTTAAACCAATGACCAAAGAGGAAGAAGAACTGGCGCTCAAAATTGCAAAAATTATTCAATCCCAAGGGGAAATTAATTGCACTGCTTGCAAATATTGTCTTGAAGTTTGTCCAAGGGGAATCAATATTCCGGCTCTTTTTGCCCTTTATAATCAATATAAAGTTACAAATAACAAAATGTTGTTTAAAATTTACTATGAATCCTTAGGGGAAGAAGAAAGAGCGGATAAATGCATTAATTGCAATTTGTGCAACAAAAACTGCCCTCAGAATCTTGAAATTCCAAAATTATTGGCAAAAATTGAGGACGAATACAAAAAAGTAAGCACTTTAGAAAGAAAATAATGAAAAAAGCTTATTTAATAAGATTATCAATAGCAATGTTGATTGGGATTATTATAATCGCAGGTTTTTTGGGATTCTATCCTGTAAAAATTCTTGATTTGCAAATAGTTCCTTTAATTAATCGAATTTTAAGTGATTATTCAATAATTGCGCTATCTTTGCTCGTTTTCGTTTTATTGTTAACCTTAATTTTTGGAAGATTCTATTGTTCTTTAATTTGTCCTTTAGGACTTATGCAAGAATTTTTCTCAATTATTTTTAAGAAAAAAAACCAAAAACAAAAAAATTTTTCTTATAAATATTTTATTCTTGCAATAACTTTTGGATTCTTAATCGGAGGATCTTGTCTTTTAATTAGATATATTGATCCATATAGTGTTTTTGGGTCTTTTATAAGTTTAAGCATTTATGGGATAATTTTTGGTTTTATAATTCTAGGACTCGTGTTTTTTAAAAATCGATTTTTTTGTTCGAATATTTGTCCTGTTGGAGCGCTTTTAGGGCTAATTTCTAAATTTTCACTCGTAAAAATCAATATTAACAAAAAAAACTTGTGTAAATTGTTCTTTGTGTGAAAAAAATTGTCCAACAGGTTCAATTGATTGTAAAAAAGGACTTGTTGAACAAGAAACCTGTGTAAAGTGCTTAAAATGCGCCAGTAGTTGTCCTAAAGGAGCAATTGAATTTGGTTTTATAAAAAAAGAAGAAGAATTTAACCCCAAAAGAAGGGAATTTTTAACCCTGGCCGGATCCTTGGTTTTATTTAGCTCCGCTTTTATAATAGCTCGAAATTATACACAAAAAACAATAAAAAAATTAAAGAATATTATTCTTCCTGCGGGAGCTCAGGATTATCAAAGATTTAAAGACAAATGTTTAAATTGCAATTTATGCGTTAATGTTTGTCCTAATAAAATTATTAAAAAAGCTGATAAAACCTGCGGAACGATTCATATTGACTACAAAGAAGGAAAAGGATTCTGCAAATTCGATTGCAGGAAATGTCAGGAAGTTTGTCCAAGCGGTGCAATTAAAAAAACAACACTCGAGGAAAAACAAAACACAAGAATTGCGCTTGGGGTTGTTAATGACGATTGTATTAATTGCGGAATTTGTGTTGACAATTGCCCTAAAAACGCAATTTCTAAAGTTAATGATAAAATAACAATTAATCCCAGCTTATGCATTGGATGCAACAAATGCAGTGTTGTTTGTCCAAGAAACGCAATTCAAGTATTTTCAATAAACGAACAAAAAACAATATAAAGGAGAAAAAATGTCTTTAGGAATAACGGAAATTACTTTAATCTTAGTTGTAATTTTATTGCTGTTCGGAGGAAAAAGAATCCCCGAATTAGCACGTGCGCTTGGAAAAGCAACCTATGAATACAAAAAAGCAAAAGAATTGATTAAAAAAGAAGCAAAAGAAATAACAGAAACAGAAGAAGAAAAACCGCAAGAATACAAGCCTAAAGACGACATTGAAAACCCTCAAGTATAAAAGTTATGGACAACAAAAAAGACACAGAAAGCTTGATTTCTCACATTGAAGCTCTAAGACAAACTCTAATTAAGTGCTTTTTAGCTCTTGGTGTGTTTTTGCCTGTAACTTTTTTTATTGCGCCTAAAATTCTTAATTATTTACTTAGAATTCTAATTAATAAAAACGATATTACTTTTAACTACTTCTCCCCGACTGAAGTGTTTTTACTTCAAATAAAAATTGCTTTTTTAGTTGATTTAATCGTGTGTTTTCCTTATATTGCAAAACAAATTTGGAATTTTATTTACCCTGCGCTTTATGACAATGAAAAAAAATTTATTCAATCAACCGTTCTATTATCAAGTTTGCTTTTTTGTCTTGGGGTTGTTTTTTGCGTTTTTTGCATTCTTCCTTTAATTGTAAATTTTGGTTTAAGTTTTTCCACAAGTCAAATTCAGCCGATTTTTAATATTTCCAATATAATTAACTTAACCTTAGGACTTTGTGTTGTTTTCGGGTTAATGTTTCAAATGCCTTTGGTTACAAATTCTTTAATTAAATCAGGAATTGTTGATTACAATACAATTGCTTCTTCAAGACCCTATGTTGTTGTAATTCTGCTTTTTTTATCGGCAATTTTAACTCCTCCTGATATAATAAGTCAAATTATGCTATTTAGTCCCACATATTTACTTTTTGAATTCGGACTTTTGTTCTCAAAAAAAAGGGGGCAAAAAAATGAATAGTTTATCAATTGCAACAAAAACCCTAAAAGCCCTTGAAACAAGTTCTTCTTTAGGAATGTTTGCAAAAGATACGGGCGGTTGTTTACTATCAAGACTTTCTTTATCAAGATCAAAAGAAGAATCTAAAGAAATTAAGTTTACTGAAATTGCAGAATCAGCGATATTCTATTTTATAGCCCCTTTTTTAGCAAAAACCACGGGCGATATTTTTTCAAAACACGAAAACAAACAAGTTGGTCGATTCGCACAAATTATAACAACTTTTAGTTTAGCTCTTCCTTTAATTTTTGCAATCGCCCCAATAAGAAACCAAATAACCTACAACAACACAAATAAAGATAAATTCACTTCCGTTATTGGCTTGGAGAATGAAAATAAAAAAAGCGAAAACGAAAAAAAAGATACCAAAAAACTTATAAAAAAACTGTCGTTAATAAGCGCTCTTGGAGTGGGAGCGGGGGTCGGGTCTTACTTTTTTTCAAAAAAACCTAATAATTATAAAAAAATTGAACCTTTTGTAAATAAAACAGTTGAAAAGCTCGGTTTTAATGAAAAAAACGACCTTAGTTTGTCCCATTACGCAGCTTTAGTTTATCCTGTTAGCGTCGCAAGCTATTTTTATTCAAGCAGGGATAAATACGAAAAACTGGAGAATTTAAGACGATTCTCAATCACAATTCCTTTAATGTTTTTAGGTGAAAAATTGATTGAGAATCCAATTTATCGAGCATTTGATAAAATTTTTAAAACAAATGTTATTGAAGTCAACAAGGTTAAAACTTATAAAGAAATTCTTAATTTCCCTAAAAACCAACAAAAACAAATGCTCAAATCAAAAAACTTCGCCTATGGAACAACTTTTTTAATAAACACTGTATTAATCGGTCTTGGTGTTGCACTTTTGAATCGGATTGCAACAAAAGAAAATTATAAACGTGATAAGGAGGATATAATTGCAAGATAAATATATTGATTTGGATTATGCAAAACTTGATATTGATAGATACAAAAGAAGAGGATGCAGTGAAACTGTTTTTTGTGAATGCAAAACCAATAAACAACTTATTGAAATTTTTAGCGAATTTAAAAACCAAGGACAGAATATCTTAGGAACAAGAGCCTCAAAAACTCAGGCGCAAGCATTAAAAGAGGTTTTTAGCGATATTTTCTATGACGAATGCGCAAGAACAATAACTTTAATTCAAAAAGAAATAGAAAAAGTAGGGGAAGTGGCACTTTGTACAGCAGGAACGGGCGATATCCCCGTAGCGCAAGAGGCTCTTCGAACAGCCGAGTTTTTCGGAAGCAGGGTAAAAAGTTACTATGATATTGGAATAGCAGGGATTCATAGATTATTCGATAAAATTGAGGAAATTAGAAAAGCAAATGTCGTTATTGTTGTTGCGGGTTTTGAAGGAGCACTTCCAAGTATTGTTGCAGGTCTTGTGGATATTCCCGTTATTGCAGTTCCGACATCAATCGGTTATGGTGCGTCTTTTCAAGGGCTGTCAGCTCTTTTAACAATGATTAATTCTTGTGTTGAAGGAATTACAACAGTTAATATCGACAACGGATTTAGCGCAGGTTACAGTGCGAATCAAATTAACAGAAAAATTGAGGGAAAATAATGACTAATTTATACTTTGAATGCAACTCGGGAATCTCAGGCGACATGGCAGTTGGAGCGCTTTTGGATTTAGGAGCGGATAAAGAAAAACTAATTCAAGCGCTTAAATCAATTAATTTAGATAGTGAATTCGAATATATTATCGAAAAAAAACAGGTAAACTCGATTCTAACAACAGATTTTGACGTCATTATTAACCACAAACACCACCACACGCATAGAAATCTTAATGATATTAATAAAATTATAGAAAGCACTCAAATTTCGAATAATTCTAAAAATTTAGCTAAAAAAATCTTTAACATTATAGCAAAAGCTGAGTGTAAGGTTCACAACAAATCAATTGAGGAAATTCACTTCCACGAAGTCGGGGCGATTGATTCAATTGTTGATATTATTGCTTTTTCGGTACTTTTTGACGATTTAAACCCGAAAAAAGTTTATTGTTCAACCCTTTGTGATGGAATAGGTTCAATCGAATGTCAGCACGGATTAATTCCGGTCCCAGCGCCTGCGGTTTGTGAAATTATTCAAGAATATAGAATTCCAATTAAAATTACGGATATAAAAGGGGAAATGATTACTCCAACAGGAGCGGGGATTATAGCTGCGATTAAAAGCGAAGAAAAACTTCCAAAAGAAGGGTTTATAATTGAAAAAATCGGAAAAGGAAGAGGCAAAAGGAATTATCCCCTACCTTTGTTAAGGGTTTATAGTATCCTTGATAACCAAAAAAACAGCGATTATCATAATAACTAAACCAAGATAAAAAGATAATCCCAGGGATTCAGATAGAATTAGAAATGAAAAAATAACTCCAAAAAAAGGCGCCAAGGAAAAACAAGCCCCTGTTTTTGAAGCACCAAGATACCTTTGGGAAAAAATGTATAAACTAACGCTTATCCCATAAGAAAAAAGACCCAAAAGCAGCCCCAGCAGAATAAATTTAGGATATAATACAATTTTTTTTAACAAAAAAGCGATTAACAAACATCCAAATCCTGAAAAAATTCCTTTAATAATTGTTATTTGTCTTGTATCTTTAATACTCAGCTTTTTTGTGCAATTATTCTCTAAACCCCAAAAAACGCAAGATAAAAGGACAAAAATTGAATAAGAATTAAAACAAAAACTCCCCGCTCCTTCAAAAGTCAAAATTATACTCCCAAGGGTTATTAAACCAATAGAAATTATCAATTTTTTAGAAATTGATTCTTGGAATAATAAACGAGCAAAAATCGTTGTTGCAACAAGTTCAAAATTCCCGAGCAGAGAGGCGTTTGCACTGTTTGTTCTAAAAAGTCCGACCATAAGACAAATAATTGCTAGAATATCCAATAAAACCATTAAAATTAAATAAGGAAGTTCTTTTTTGGTTAAAAAAAGCTCTTTTTTACCCTTTTTAAGAACAACCGTGACAAAAAGTCCGATTCCTGCTCCCAGATACAATAATCCCCCAAGTTCAACAGATGGAATTACCTTAGATAAAATTTTTGAATAAGGAGTACAAATCCCGAATAAAAATGCAGATAAAAAAGCGGCTATTAAAGCTTTTATTTTATTGTTGTTTAATATCTTCATCAAAACTTCCGGATCTAAAACCCTCTAAATCAAGGGTTATGTAGTTAAAACCTAAATTTTTCAAATTTTTTATAATATAGTCCTTATTATCGATAATTTTTTTATAATCCTCCCCTAAAACTTCAATTCTAACAAGGTTTTTATGGATTCTTAATCGAAACTGCGAAAAATTGAGTTTGTGGAGAATTTCTTCTCCTAATTCAACTTTTTTAAGCTTTTTTTTGTTAATTGTATCCCCGTAGCAGAATCTTGTTGCTAAACAAGAAAAAGAGCCTTGACCCGCTGTTTTTAAACCCAATTCTTGAGATAGAATTCTTATTTCTTTTTTTGTTAATTGAAAATCCTCCAAAGGACTTTTTATTCCAAGCTCCAAAAGTGCTTTTTTCCCGGGACGATATTGTTTTAAATCATCAAAATTAGACCCTTCTAAAATAATCCCTTGATAATTCTTTTTTAGTTGTTCGAAAATATTTTTTTTGCAAATATAGCATCGGTTTTTTGGGTTCTTTTTAATTTTTTCAATATCAATTTCGATAATTTTTTGCTCGATTCCTTCTTGAAGACAAAAATTCTTAGTTTGAATAAGTTCTCTTTGCGTAAATAAAGGAGAATTCGCAGTTAGCGCAACAATTTTATCCTTATTTGCAATTTTTAGAACTTTTAATAAAAAAGTCGAATCGACGCCCCCTGAATATGCAACCGCAGGATTTTTAAGGGTTTTTAAGTATTTTTTAAGGTTATTAAATTTAACATCTAAAGACATTAATTGTTTCTTTCGTTTTCTTTAAATTTTTCCTTGTCCAAATATTTTATCACCCTGGCGGGGTTTCCAACAACAACTGAATTAGGAGGAACGTCTTTTGTAACAACCGAACAAGCTCCCACAATCGAGTTTTCTCCAATCGTAACCCCCGGAAGAATCGTAACGTTCGCTCCAATCCAAACATTTTTCTTAATATGAACGGGTTTACAGGTAATTACGGGTCTATCATAAAAATCGTGATTATTGGTGAGAATTGTGCAATTAAGCGCAATCAAAGTATCGTCTTCAATTACAAGACCCCCTGATGACATACATTTGAACCCGTTCATTAGAGTTATTCCCTTGCCGAGTTTTATGGTGTTTCCCAAAAGCACAAATACGGGAGGATTAATCGTTGTTGATTTATCAACCCCTTGTGTAAATAATTCTTCAATCAGATTTCTGGATTGAGGAGTATTGGGCATTGTATGATTAATTTTAAAACAAAGTTCTGAGGCCCTTTTCATCTCATTATCCCGTTTTTCATCCGGTATGGTTACGTCAATTCTAACTTCTTCCATTATTTGCTCCTTTTTTTATTATTCTACAATCCTTGAGTAACTCCAAGTCAAGTTTTTTTAAAATTTTTTTGTTATAATTAAACAATGGAAGAAAAAGATAATATTCAATGGCGAGAATCAAGTTATAAAGCAATTATTCCTTTTGTTGTGTTTATTTTGTTCTACTTTGGATTCTCAATTATAATTAAAGATTTTTCCCGTGTTCCAATGACCGTTGCTTTTATTATTTCCTCAAGCACTGCTTTAATTTTGAATCATAAAGAAAAATTATCCAAAAAAATTGAACTTTTTGCTCTTGGTATGGGTAATAAAGACATAATGATTATGTGTTTAATTTTTATCCTCGCAGGAGCCTTTTGCGAAAGCGCTAAAGCGGTTGGGGGAGTCGAAAGTGCGGTTTTGGTTGCAATCCATTATATTCCTGGTCAATTTTTAGTCTTAGGATTATTTTTAATATCCTCTTTAATTTCACTTGCAATTGGAACTTCCTGCGGGACAATTGCAGCGATAATTCCAATTGCGGTTTCTTTGTCACAAAACCTTGGAATTAACCCTTCTTTTGTTTTAGGGGCTGTTGTTGGAGGGGCAATGTTTGGGGATAATATGTCTTTAATTTCAGATACCAAAATCGCAGCCTCAAGAACCCAGGGGGTTAGAATTAAAGATGAAATGTTTGCTAATTTAAGAATTATTGCGTTTCCTGCTCTTATTTGTATTTTTTTATATATGCTGCCGATTTTTGCAACAAATATAAACCCCCCTCAAACCGCTATAACTTTAGATAATTATATTAAAATTTCTCCTTATATTCTGCTTTTAATTCTTGGAATAACAGGGGTTAACGTTCTTTTTCTTTTGTTATTTGGAATAATTCTTAATAGCGCAATTGGAATTTGTTACGGAATGTTTGATATTTTCGATGCCTTTAGCTACATAGGTCAAGGCACAACAATAATGTCCACAACAATCGTCGTTGCAATGCTGGCCGGTGGTTTATTGCTTTTAGTAAGGTACAACGGGGGTATTAATTATATAATTAATACAACAAGCAGGTGGATTAAAGATAAAAAAACTTGTGAAACAGGGATTTGTCTTTTAGTTGGATTAATTAATTTATTTACAGCCAACAATACGGTTGCAATTATAACCTCAGGGTCAATTGCCAAGGAATTAGCCAAAAAATACGAAGTTAATCCGATAAGATGCGCAAGTTTATTGGATACAACCTCTTGTTTTGTTCAAGGATTATTGCCCTACGGAGCGCAAATTCTAATCGCTCTAAGTTTAGCCTCAAGTCTTAATATTAGCTCCACTACAATCCTTAAAGGAATGTTTTATCCGATTCTAATGTTATTTGGAATAATTTTTTCGATTGTTAAGACTAAAAATTCATAGCAATTATTTTTATTTTCAAGTTTTATAAATATAGAAATCGATTAAGGAAATAAAAAAATGATTAGCCCGACAAATAATATAACGTTTAAATCAATTAATAAAACCAAAGAACAAAAGCCGGATTCCGCTAAAAAAAGATTGATATTAAAAAAACCGAGTGTTTGTGTTCCTCTTGTGGGACTTTGCATTCTTGGAATTACAATTGCCGCTACTGTAATTAAAAAAAATGATCCAAATAAAACTTTTGAAGAAACAACAAAAAAACTTGATGGTTTTTTTGAAAAATTTTTAGACACAGCAAAAGCTATGGACGAATTAAGACATTGGGAAAAAATTGAAAAAAACACAGGAAAAACAAATTCCGTAATGCTGCAAACAACACAAGAACTAACCAAAATACTTGAAAGAGGACAAGGAACAAAACCAAGTTCAGTATATACATTTGACTATTTGCTTAATAAAAGCAACGGGTGTTTAAAAATTGACCCTAAACAAGGAAAAGTTGTACTTGTTGAACCGCAAATTGAGTACTCTTTTTATAGCAGTCGAAAAGACGAAATAGAAAAAATAAAACCCCAATGGAAAGATTTTTATAACAAGTTTGTATCAGATAAAAAAGAGGACAAACCTGCACAAGCAATAAAAGAATTCCTAAAAAAACTTGGAATTGATATAAATTATATAGATGAAGATTATAATCGGATTATTGCGCAAAAGAATTTTAGTTATAATATTGTCCAACAAAACATTGAACTTATAAACGCAGTTTTTGAACCTTATACAAAATTATCAGAAAAATTTTCATCACTAGATTATAGTAAAATTAATATTAATAAAAATGATATTGAATTAGTTGAAAAGTTAATAAGTAATATTGAAAACACTCCTCCTTATTTAAAATTCAGATACTATGACGATGAAAATCTTGATGAACTTGCAAAAGCACTTTTTGTTGAAGTTAGCCGTGGTGAAACACCGGGGATTTTTACTCAAGACGGTAAATTGTATGGAAATTTTCAAGGAAGGGTTTCAATAGAAAAACTTAAACATCAATAATTTGAGAAACGTGATAATAGGGTTCATTAGGATTCGGATTTTCTTCTCTTAAGGCTTTAATTAATAAATCTCTTATAGTTAAACCGACTTTTTCACCTTCAAGATTTAAATTTGAAAATTGCGCTGTATATCCGCAAATAAGAGCACTTTCTGAAACCAAAGAAAAAGTTCTTTTAGAATCAATCGGTTCTTTGTTTTCATTAAGCAGTTTTTCCCACTTATCGTTTTGTTTAATTTCAATTTGAACAATCTTATCCTCATTGCTTTTGGGATTTTTAATTTTTGCACTTAAGAATAAATTTTACCCAAATATAAACCAACAAAGGAAAAACAACCACAACCAAAGGATTGTGATTAATTGCCTGCGAAAAATTTCCCTTAAGAACGCAAATAATTGCCCTTGTAATTCCGCAACCCGGACAGTTGTGGTTTGTTATAAGTTTATAAGGACAAATCGTTTCAATCCCTAAATAATTAAAGAATTTGTAGATAATTAGAACCAATAAAGGTGATAAGATAATTATTATATCCCAGGTTGAAATTTTTCTTGTCATTTGAAAATTTTTTAAAGCGCCTCAAGAAGGAATGATATTATAAATATTAATAAATAAAATAATGTCCCAAAAACGCACAAACAAAACCCTGCAACACCAAGGGGCTTAATGTATCCTGTTAAACTTTTGTTATCGTTGTCTTTGAAGTTATTAAAACTCAAAGTTATAAAATCGATAAGCGCCCAGATAAAACATCCGCCCAAAGTGAGCATTTGAACAATTCCTGTAGCAATATGACCCGTGTAGAATCTGTGGATTCCAAAAGCACCCAAAAACCAGGCCAACAGATACGCAACAACCCAGCTTTTTTGTCCCGAAAACGGATTATCGGACCCTTCGACAAGACATCCGCAATGAACACAAACAACGGCTTCATCGTGAATTTCTTTTCCACATTTACTACAAAACATTTCTTAATTCCTAAATATTGCAATCAAATTAAGTATATAATAAACCCGAACTATCGTCAAATTCCAAGGGTTGTGATAATATTAAAGAAAAAAAGGAGAATTTAATGATTAATATTGGAATTCTAGGATATGGAAATCTGGGACGTGGAGTTGAAAAAGCGGTTTTAAAGAATCCGGATATAAATTTATGTGCTATTTTTACAAGAAGAAACCCTGAGGATTTAAAAATTAATTCCAACGCACAAGTGGTTTCAATTAGTGAAATTGAGAATTGGAAAGAAAAAATCGATGTTTTAATTCTTTGCGGGGGAAGTGCTACAGATTTACCCGAACAAACTCCAAAATACGCTCAATTGTTTAATGTTGTTGATAGTTTTGACACTCACGCAAAAATTCCGGAGCATTTTAATCGAGTTGATAAGATTGCTCAAGAAAACAACAAAACCGCAATAATTTCAGTTGGCTGGGATCCGGGGTTGTTTTCTTTAAATCGACTTTATGCTAATGCAATTCTACCCCAAGGTAAAGATTACACATTCTGGGGCAAAGGGGTAAGTCAAGGTCATAGTGACGCTATTCGAAGAATAGAAGGAGTATTGGACGCTAAACAATACACAATTCCGATTGAAAACGCTCTTGAATCCGTTCGAAAAGGAGAAAACCCCGAATTATCAACAAGAGAAAAACACGAACGGGAATGTTTTGTTGTTGTTAAAGAAGGGGCGGATTGTAAAAAAATCGAGCAAGAAATTAAATCTATGCCTAATTATTTTATAGATTACAACACAACCGTTCATTTTATAACTAAAGAAGAATTGGATAAAAACCACTCAGGGATTCCGCACGGAGGTTTTGTAATAAGATGCGGTGAAACTTCAAGTAACGTTAATCATATTATTGAATACAGCTTAAAACTTGATTCTAACCCCGAATTCACTTCAAGTGTTCTTGTAGCTTATGCTAGAGCTGCTTATAAACTAAATAAAGAAAAATCTTTCGGATGCAAAACCGTTTTTGATATTCCACCTGCTTATTTAAGCGCAAAAACTCCCGAGGAACTAAGAAAAACTTTGTTGTAGGTTTTATTTCTTTATTCTAAAACCCAATTCTAATAAATTATTTATAATTTCATTAGGAACTGTAGAATAATCAAAATTTTCTATCTTGGAAAAATCCAATCCAAGCGCCCTATAAGAATCGATTTGATTTTTTGTATAAGAATTCAAATCATTAAAAAATCTTATCGGCTGGGTAAAAATTTTCATTTTTCTCTTAAAAAATTCAAAAAAATCTTTGAATTCATTTGAATTTTGGTGTTTATTAACAAATTCTTTAACTGCTTGAACATCCCCCTTGTTAAGCAAGGGGAAAAGTTCTTTTGCGTATTTTTGATGATTTCGATTTTTGTAGTTCATAGAAACTGCGCCATAATCAACAATCATTCCATTCGTTAAATTGCCCGATTTTTCTTTATCGCCCAAATAAAACCTGCTGTATTGATGACGCACAAAAGGTTGTGGAGTTTTTGGTTTTTTGTTATCTTGAACGAATTTTGTAACCATATATCCATCTTCTATGTTATCGGCAGCGATTTTTCCGAAATAGAATTTTGAACATTGATTTGGTTTTAGTTGTTTATTTAAATAAATCGCATTAGCAATTTCTTTGGTCCTCCCGTGCGAATGAACTAAATGAGCCGGAGGATCACTGTGAAAAATTTTTAGTGCGAAATCTTCATTATCAATTGAAACTTTAAAAACTTTTCCAAAAACTCCACTGTCAATAAATTCGACCTTACATTCACTGTTTAGAATTTGTTCCAGTTCATTTTTTAGTTTATCAATTTGCGGTTTAAGTTCTTGTATATTTTTTGTAGATTTAGAATATGATTGAATTGCAAAATTAGAAAAAATTTCATCAATCATTAAGGTTTTGTCTTTTATCCCATCTTCGCTAAATTTTTCAATCCAATTTTTAGGTAAAGAACCTAAAAACCTATTTTTAGTAGACAACACAACCTGATTAAGTTCGTTTGTTGAATATAATCTTTTTTTTAAATAATGAAACAAATTGATTGGTTTATCTTTTGTTATAGTGTCTTTACCGACAGTCGTTAAACAATTTCTTTTAGCAAGTCCCTCTAAACTTAAAAGCAATTTTTGTCCGTCTTGAGTCGTTACAGTATTTTGAGTTTTAGGTGATATTATTTTATTTGTTGTTGATAATATATTTGTAATTTTATTTATTTCCACAAAAAAACTCCTGTTAAATATATAAAAACACAATTTTTTAAAAAATTTACTTATTGTTATTCGTTAATTTTGCTATATTTAATGTATTGTTACTTTTAATTAATTGACATAGAATTATTATGGAATATTGCGTTATAATTTAGGGATTAAACTATGAAAAGATTTTTCGTTTTAGCAACAGTTTTATCACTATCTATGTGTTGGAACTGTTCTTTCGTCCTTGCGTCTAGTTTAGACACAATGCCCGTATATTTACAAAACGACGGGTCATATATTGATCAAAACAACAATAAAGTTGATCCGTCTTTGGTTATTAAAAAACGTGAAATTGTTCTTGTTAAAAAATATCTTGATTTAGATAAAAGAATTTATATTGACAAAAAAGATGCAATTGAAGGCGGGAATTATCAAGAAGTTGAAGTTGCGGATTATAAATTTAGCTATTATATTCCCCAAAAAGAATATGGCAATAAAACAGGGGATTCTTCCCAGGAAATTAAATATTACAAATGGAATAACTCAAAACTTGAGGACGGATCAAAAGACGATAACGATTTGATTTATTATGTTGATTCTACAAGAAAAGTTACTGAAAGAGTTAACACAAAAAATCAAACACTTGATATAAATAAAGATTATGTGGATATTAACTATACTACAGACCAAGCTCAACCCTCAGGCGGGGCGATTTATAACTACGACAAGAATCAAGAAACAATAATCGGTGATTTTGTTAACAACTCTGCAACTACTTCAAGTGAAACAGGAAACTATAAATCTGCATATGGTGGAGCGATTTATAATTTGACCTCTGAAATAAAA